>NZ_CP100128.1:301022-602044 GCF_024207115.1 Chromobacterium sp. IIBBL 290-4 | reverse complement strand
TTGGCCGGCACTCAGCCCTTTACGATGCTGGCTTCGCGCCATAGCGCGGTGATGGATGCCAAAACCACCCAGGAGGTGCTGGAGAACTGGGGCGGCGTGGCTGGGAAAGTGTATTTCCGTCCGCGGGCGGGCATCAGCCGCGAGGCGACGCTGGCCAAGCTGCAGCAAGCTTTCGAGCAGTCGGCCTTTTCCCGCGGCCTGCCGCCCGAGTTCAGGCAGATGCTGAAAAATCGCCCGCTGGTGACTTACGGCGCGGCCTCGCTGGCTGAAGTGTATTTCGATCCCAAGCTGGACGAGGGCATGGGCAGCAGTTCTGACGAGCATGTCAGCCGCAGCCAGATAGCGGGCTTGGCGGCCATCGGTTTACTGATTCTGCTGTTGGCGGCGATCAATTACATCAATCTTTCGACGGTGCGCACCATACGCCGCCAGCGCGAAATCGGCGTGCGCAAAGTGCTGGGCGCCAGCATTGGCCGCGTGGCCGGGCAGTTTTTGCTGGAGTCGGTGCTGGTGTCTTTGCTGGCTATGGTTCTGGGCCTGATCTTGGCTTGGCTGGCTCTGCCAGGCTTCTCGTATCTGATGTCGCGCGAACTGTCGGAGATATTCAACTTGGCCAGTCTGGCGCAGGCGCTGCTGGCGGCCTTGCTGGTGGGCGCCCTGGCCGGCGCCTATCCCGCCTGGGTGGCGGCCAGGGTACGCGCCACGCAAGCGCTGGCCGGGCGGGATCAGCAGGAAACGCCGCGCGGCATCTGGCTGCGCCGCAGCTTGACGGTATTGCAGTTCTCCGCGGCGATGGCCTTGAGCGGCGTGACGCTGGCCATCGCTTGGCAAGCCTGGTACGGCAGCAGCCGAGATCCAGGCTTCCAGGCGCAGGGTTTGCTGACAATGGACGCAGGCAATGGCGCGGGTGCCAGAGAGGCGTTTCGCACCGCGGTGGCAGCCTTGCCCGGCGTTGGCGGTGCGGCTTACAGCCGCAATAATGTGGCTGATGGCACGATGAATCTCTCCAATATCAAGCGCGGCCAGGGTTCAATCAATGTGGAAATTCGTGCCATAGGCTGCGCCTATTTGGAAACCTACGGCGTCAAAGTGTTGGCCGGGCGGACTTTCCCTGGCTGCGGCGCCGGCTTTGACAGCGCCAAGAGGGAGACTGTGATCAGCGAGTCCGCGGCGCGCGATCTGGGCTATGCCTCGCCGTGGCAGGCGGTGGGCAGGCAGATGGCCATCAGCGGCGGCCAAGCGTACACCGTGGTCGGGGTGGTGTCCGACATCCATCTGCAGTCCGCGCGCGAGCAGGCGCGCTCATGGGTTTATCTGGCGATCAGGCATGACGCCACCGTGTTGTCGTTGCGCTTTCAGGGCGATGAGGCGGCAGTCCGCGCCGGCATCGCCCGGCTGTGGCCGCGCTATTTCCCGGATTATCCCTTGAAGATGGACAGCGCGCGTTATCGGTTGGATCAGCGTTACGCGGTGGATGCCAAGCAGGCGGGCTTGTTGGCCGCCGCCGCCGGCGTCGCGCTGTTGATCGCCGCTTTCGGCATCTATGTGCTGGCGGCGTACTCGGTGCAGCGCATGTCGCGGGAGGTGGTGTTGCGCAAGCTGCATGGCGCCAGCGGCGCCGCCATCGCCGGCTTGGTCAGTCGCGAGTTTCTGTGGGTGCTGGCCGCATCCGCACTGATCGGCCTTGCGCCCGCCGCCCTGTATATCCGGTCGTATCTCAGCGCTTTCGTCGAGCGGGCGCCTATAGGCGGCTGGACCTTGCTGCTGGCCTTGGGTTTGTGCGTTCTGGCAGCGGCGTTGGCGGTGTGGCGGCATTTGCTGACCGCTTTGCGTTTGCGCCCGGTATTGGCATTGCGCGGATAAACAATATGAAGATAGCCAGCTTGTCCAGGAGACAGGCTGGCGCCGGGTGAACAAAGGGGATGCTGTGTCTTACTTTCGTTGGGATGATTTTCGCGTCGGCTGGCGCTGGCTGGCTAAAGAGCCGGGCTGGTCGTCGCTGGTGATAGGCGGGCTGGCGATAGGCTTCGCCTGCTGCTTTTTGTTGCTGGGCTATGTCGGTTATTCCTGGCAGTTTGATCGCCATATCCAGGGGCGGGAGCAGGTTTATTTGTTGAGATCCAAGATGAATTTCGGCGACCAAGAGCATGCTTGGCGGCCGGAGAGTCCAATGGCTGCGGGGCAAGCGCTGCGCGACAGCGGCATCGTCGAAAAGCTGTCGATGGCTCTCGGGTATTTCGCCCCTATTCGTGTGGGCAATCAGGTGGTGGACCGCTGGGTGACGCTGGTTGATCCAGACTATGCCGACTTATTCGAGGTCAAAACCGTGTCTGGCGATCTGATGCATGCCTTGACCCGGCCTGATGGCGCGGCGGTGACCGAAGCCATTGCGCTCAAGTTGTACGGCACGACTCAGGCGGTAGGCAAAACCTTCACTGTGGGCGGCAAGGCCTTGAGCGTGGCGGCGGTGGTGAAGACACCGCCGCCTACCGCCACTCAGCCTTACGAAATTTTGGGCGGCAGAGGCAGCCGGATGACGCCGGATAGCATGTATGGGGGCTTTTACCAGAACTGGGGGAGCCTTGGCGGATACAACTATTTTCGTCTTAAGCCTGGGCATTCATTGGCAGAGGCAGTTCAGGTTTTGCGGCAAGCATTGCGTAAAACGCCATTTTATAAGGAAGTTACGCCGAATATGGGCGCGGCTGGGCATAAGGAGCCGCTGGAGTTCAGCATGGTGAGTTTGGCCGACGCTTATCTGGATCCGGATATGGACAGTACCGCGGATCCCGGTCGGCACGACATGCAGTCCATATTGTGGGGGTGCGTGGCGATTGGCATGGCCATTCTGCTGCTGGCGGCCATCAATTACGTGAATTTGGCGACGGTGCGAGCGATACGGCGTCAGCGAGAAATCGGCGTGCGCAAGGTGCTGGGCGCCAGCGTGGCGCGCGTCGCCGGGCAGTTTGTCGCTGAGTCTGTGCTGGTGGCGCTGTTGTCCGCCTTGATTGGAATGGGTCTGGCCTGGCTATTGCTTCCCGTATTCGAGGGCATGCTTAGGCGCGAGCTGGTTGGGATGTTCTCGCTTGGCAATCTGGCCATGGCCTTGTCGGGAGCGATGTTGATAGGTCTGGCTAGTGGCGCTTATCCGGCATGGACGGCCGCCAGGGTGAGGGCGACTCAGTCCTTGGCTGGTCGAGACCAGCAGGAGACCCCGCAAGGCATCTGGTTGCGCCGCTCGTTGACGGTATTGCAGTTCGCGGTGGCGATGGGACTGGCCAGCATGACGCTGGCGGTGGCTTGGCAAACCTGGCATGGCTCCCGTTTGCCGTCTGGCTATGAGGTGAATGGTCTGATGCTGTCGGATGCCGGCGATAACAACAAGGCGGATGCGGTGCGACGACGTGGTTTGGCGGAAGCGGTGCGGCGATTGCCAGGCGTAAAAATGCTTAGCTATGGCGATACTATGCCGGCGGGAGGAAGTCGCAACACTGACTCCTATCATGTGCCGGGAGGCCGGTCGCTGGATCTGGCTCGTCGGATGGTGGATTGCCGCTTTGTAGAAGCCTACGGCTTGGCCTTGCTGGCCGGCAAGCGGTTTTCGACTTGCGCGGCTGAAAATGATGCTGCGTCGGATGAGAGCGTGGTGTTGTCTGAGTCTGCGGCGCGGCGTCTCGGCTTTACTGATCCGGCTAGGGCGGTGGGACAATGGCTGGAAACCGAGGTGGTGGGCAGCGGCCGGGCGCAGATCGTGGGCGTGGTGGGCGATGCTCGTGAGGGGACTGCGCGCGAGCAAAAGTTAGCTTTGGTGTATCTGAAAGGCAGCGGCAATGTGCTGGCCATTCGCTATCAGGGCGAGGAGGCTGTTTTACGAACCGCTTTTGCGCAATTGTGGCCGCAGTATTTTCCGGATTATCCGCTGAACCTGATCAGCGCAAAGCGCCAGTTGGGAAGGCAATACGAGCGGGATGTGCGTAATGCGCAGATGTTGGCTGCCGCCGCTGCGATATCTTTGCTGATCGCCGCTTTCGGCATTTATGTGTTGATGGCCTATTCTGTGCAGCGCATGAGTCGAGAGGTTGTACTGCGCAAGCTGTATGGCGCGGGCAGTCTGGCGGTGATCCTGCGAGTAGGCAGGGAATTGCTTTGGATCGTCTTGGCCAGCGCCGGTGTGGGATTGTTGCCGGCCTGGCTGTTCATCAAGCACTATCAGGCGGATTTTATCGAGCGCGCGCCGATAGGCGGCTGGACCTTGTTGTTGGCGCTGGCGCTGTGCCTGCTGGTGTCGGCCTTGGCGGTGTGGAAGCATATGCGTTTCGCGCTGCGTCTGCGGCCGGCAGAGGCGTTGCGAGGATAGGAGAGGGCGGCGCGAGCCGCTTTTTTTCGATGGAGCGGAGAATGCGAAAAAGCCCGGCATGTTGCCATGCTGGGCTTTTTCTTGAATCCTGGCGTCCCCACGGGGAATCGAACCCCGGCTACCGCCGTGAAAGGGCGGTGTTCTAACCGCTAAACTATAGGGACATTTGGTGCACCCGGAGCGATTCGAACGCCCGACCCTCTGGTTCGTAGCCAGATACTCTATCCAACTGAGCTACGGGTGCATCTTGGCGTCCCCACGGGGAATCGAACCCCGGCTACCGCCGTGAAAGGGCGGTGTTCTAACCGCTAAACTATAGGGACGCTGTTTGTGGTGCACCCGGAGCGATTCGAACGCCCGACCCTCTGGTTCGTAGCCAGATACTCTATCCAACTGAGCTACGGGTGCACTGCCTTGCGAGACGTTGTGTCTTGCGAGGAGGTGGATATTACAGAGGGCCATAATGGCTGTCAACACCTTGTATGAAATTTTTTGCAAAGCCGGTAAACTCGTCCGCTACCTATGTCGCGGCCGGCCAACAATTTCAGCCAATTGGCATGTTGCCGTTTCGCCGCCAGCCTGAAAGCGAGGCAAGATTGCATACTTTGTTCGCGCAGCCCTGCGCCATCGTCGATTTGGAAACCACCGGCGGCAATATCGCGCGCGACCGTATCACCGAGGTCGGCCTGGTGCTGATAGACGGCGAACGCGTCGAACGGCTGTCCTGGCTGGTCAACCCCGGCCAGCCGATTCCGCCCTTCATCGAAAACATGACCGGCATCAGCAATGAGATGGTGGCCGCCGCGCCGCCGTTCGCCGAGCTGGCGGACGGCTTGCTGGCCACGCTGCAAGGCCGTTTATTGCTCGCGCACAACGCGCGCTTCGATTATGGATTCCTGCGCAATGAATTCCGGCGCGCCGGCATGCGTTTCCAGGCGCGGGCTTTGTGCACGGTCAAGCTGTCGCGGCGGCTGTATCCGCAGCATTTCAAGCACAGCCTGGACAGCCTGATCGCCCGTCACGGCATTGAAATGCCGGAGCGCCACCGCGCCCTGGCCGACGCCGAGGCGGTGTACCGCTTTATCCAGATCGCCAGCGCGGAGCTGGGCGAGGACAAGGTGGCGTATGAGGCGGGGCAGCTGTTGTCGCAGCCGGCCGAGCTGTCCAGCCTGCCGGCCGAACTGCAGCAGCAATTGGAGGAGATGCCGGACTCCGCCGGCGTGTACGCGCTGTTCGGCGCGGACGATCGCGCCTTGTATGTCGGCCGCGCGCCGAATCTTTATCGCAAGGCGCTGGGCCATTTCGCCGAGCGCAAGCCGAACCGGCACGAGGTGAAGATAGACGAGCCGGTGGCGCGGGTGGAGTGGCGCGAGTGCCTGGGCGAGTTCGGCGCGCAGCTGACCGAGCTGCAATGGCTGGCCAGATGGAAGCCGGTTCACAACCCCAAGGCGCGGATGATGGGCGAAGTGTGCACCTTGCAGCTGCAGACCGGCGAAGATGGCTATGTGCGGCCGCTGCCGGTCGCCGCGCATGCCATCGACTTTACCCGCACCGCGGATTTGTTCGGCCTGTTCCGCCACGCCCGCGAGGCGCGCAAGGCGCTGGCGCAGATCGCGCTGGCCCAGGGTTTGTGCCAATCGGTGCTGGGCGTGGAGCAGGTTACTAGCCGCAAGGGCGTGGCTTGCGCGGCCTACCGCATTGGCCGCTGCCGCGGCGCCTGCGTGGGCGAGGAGGGCGCGGACAGCCACAATCAACGTTTGCTGTCGGCGCTGCAGCGGCTCAAGGTTAAACAATGGCCGTTCGAGGGCGCGGTGGCGGTGGTGGAGCGCGACGAGGTGTGCGGCGATGTGACCGAGCACCTGTTCGACCGCTGGTGCTATCTGGGCAGCCGCGTCAACGGCGGCGCGCTGCAGGGCGAACCTGCTTTCGATCTGGATTATTACAAATTGCTGGAAAGCGAACTGCGCAAGCCGCAGCGCGAGCTGGTCCGGTTGTAGCGCTGTCTGGGAGCAGATGCGAAAAAGGCAAACCTTCGGGGGTTTGCCTTTTGCTTTTCTGCGGCTTGCCGGCCGCTTTATTCATGCATGGCGAGATAGCCCTTGAGCCGGCTTTCGATGATGCGCGGATTTTCGCCGTTGGCGATGGCCACCACGCCTTCGACCACCAGCTCTTTCATCGCCAGCTCCGAAGCCACCAGGTGCTTGAGCTTGTTGGCCATGGGCAGGAAGAACAGGTTGGCCGAGCCGACGCCGTAGACGGTGGCGACGAAGGCCACCGCGATGCCGCCGCCCAGCTTGGACGGGTCGGACAGGTTTTCCATCACGTGGATCAGGCCCAGCACCGCGCCCAGAATGCCCATGGTCGGCGCGTAGCCGCCGGCGGACTCCCAGATTTTCGCCGCCTGCTTGCGGGCATGTTCGAACATGCCGATTTCCACTTCCATGACGCCGCGCAGGGTGTCCGGCTCGGTGCCGTCCACCAGCATTTGCAGCGCTTTCTTGGTGAAGGGGTCTTTCTGCATGGCGATGGTGCCCTCCAGCGACAGCAGGCCGCCCTTGCGCGCGGCCTGGCTCCAGTTCACCACTTCGCGGATCATTTTGTCGTGGTCGAAATTGGGCGGGCGGAATACCCAGCGCAGCATGCGCAGGCCGGCCATGAATTGCTTGGGCGTGCTCTGCAGCATCACCGCGCTGGTGGTGCCGCCGATCACGATCATGAAGGCCGTCAGCTGCATCAGCGAGCCGATATTGCCCCCTTCGATGGCCTGGCCTGCGATGATGGCGGTCAAGCCCAGTGTGATGGCGATTAAGCTGATCTTATCCACAATGTATCCGTTGTCGAGCTGGTCTGGCGCCCGGCCGGCCGCGGCCGAACCTCACGTTACAGCCAGTCTTTTAATTTTGTGCGCAACCGGGCGACGGCCTGGCTGTGCAGTTGGCAGACGCGCGACTCGGTGACGCCGAGCACCGCGCCGATTTCCTTCAAGTTCAATTCCTGCTCGTAATACAGCGCCATCACCAGCTGTTCCCGCTCCGGCAGGAACTTGATCGCGCTCACCAGCTGCTGGCGGAAGCTGTCGTCGGACAGCGAGGCCAGCGGGTCCGGCGCGTCATCGTCGGCGATATTGGCCACAGGGTTGTGGATGCCTTCGTCGTCGCCGGAAAAGTCTTCGAAGTGTAGCAGGGTTGTGCCCTTGCATTCACCTAGCATGTCCTGGTATTGATCCAGCTCTATGCCCATTTCCGCCGCGATTTCGGATTCCAGCGGCGAGCGGCCGTGTTGTTGTTCCAGCCGGGAGATGGCTTCTTCAATCTGGCGGGAGTTGCGGCGCGCCTGGCGCGGCAGCCAGTCTTCGCGGCGCAGCTCATCCAGCATCGCGCCGCGTATGCGCTGGCTGGCGAAGGTTTCGAACAGCACGCCCTGGTTGGGGTCGAACAGGCGGGCGGCCTCGATCAGGCCTATCATTCCCACCTGGATCAAATCGCCCAGCTCCACCGACGCCGGCAGGCGGGCGATCATGATGCTGGCCAGCTTGCGCACCAGCGGGGCGTGGGCTTCCACGTCGATCTCGGCGCTGGCGGACGCTGCGGCAGCGTAGCCGGATCGGCGGAAAGACGGAGATGTCATAAAGGTTTGGCTCCATCGGCCTCGGCCCAATCGCGCGAGGCGGCTATCAGCAAGTCCATGTATCCAGTGCTGTCGCGGCTGGTTTCCGGCGCATCCCAGTGCAACAGTACCGCAGACAGCTGGGAGAAGGCTACTGCCGCCTCGCTTTCGGGAAAGGCTTCCATCAAAGGGCGGTGCAGCGTCTGGCTGCGTCGCACGGTATTGTCCTGCGGCACAAAGCCCACCCAGCGCAGCGACACGGTCAGGAATTCGCTGGTGACCGCCGACAGCCGGGTGAACAGTTCGCGCGCCTCGTCCAGATGGCGCGCCTTGTTGATCAAGATGTTGAAGCGCTGCCGGCCGTACAGGCTGGCCAGCCGCTTGACGATGGCGTAGGCGGTGGTCAGCGACTCCGCCGCCGGCGTCAGCACCAGCACCAGATTATCGGCCACGCAGGCGGGGATGGGGTCGACTGCCGGGTTGGGCGCGTCGATCAGCAAGGCTGACGCGTCGCGCTCCAGCGCGCCGAATTCGCTGCCCAGGCGCAGCCATAGCTGGGTGGAGAACAGCGCCCGCTGTTCCGGCCTGGCGTAGAGATTGACCAACTGCACGCCCTGGCGCGAGGTCACCATCATCTCATCCAGGCCGCCGACGCTGATCACCTGGCTTTCCAGCGTGGCGGTGGTCGGCACGCCCAGGCGGCGGGTTTGCACCTGGCCCAGGCAACAGTCCAGCACCATGGGGCGCAGGCCGGCGTAGGCCAGCCCCAGCGACAGTTCGGTGACGATGGTGCTGGTGCCGGCGTGCTCGGAGCCGATGAAGGCGAAGCTGGGCGAACGCTTTTGCTGCGCTGCGAGCAGGCGGAGGCTGGCGGCTTGGTCCTGCATGGCGCTTACAGCCATCCGGCCTGGGCCGCGTGCATGATCGGCATTTCTTCGGTCTGCAGCGAGAACGGCGAACCGATCTGCTGCGCGCGCATCGCCCGGTCGACCAGGAAGGCGGCGTTGGCCGAGTGCAGGTCTTCCGGCACGCGCTGGCCGTTGGTGATGTAGTAGAGCTTGAGGCGGTTGCGGATGATCACGTCCAGGCTGGGGCCTTGCGCCACCGCTTCGTCTATTTTGGACAGGATGCAGCCGGCCAGGCCCTCGCCCCGGTAGCGGCGCACCACGTCTTCCAGCGTGTGGCCGTCGGTGTTGGCGGCCAGCAGCAGCAGGCGCTCGATGGGCCGGCCGGCGGTACGCAGCATTTCGATCTGCGCCAACACGCGCGCGTCGCGCTGGCCCATGCCCACCGTGTCGATGAAGACGATGTGGCGGTTGGACAGATCGGCCAGCGTCAGCTGCAGATCGCCCTCGTTCTGGATGGAAAACACCGGCACGCCCAGAATCTTGCCATAGATGCGCAGTTGGTCCTGCGCGCCGATCCGGTAGCTGTCAGTGGTGATCAGCGCCACGTGCTGGGCGCCGAAGCGCATGGTGGCGCGCGCGGCCAGCTTGGCCACGGTGGTGGTCTTGCCGACGCCGGTGGGGCCGACCAGGGCGAAGATGCCGCCGCGGTCCATCACTTCGCGGTCGGCGTCGGCGCATTTCAGATTGTGCACCAGCGCCGAGCGCGCCCATTTGACGGCGACTTCGGCCTGATACTGGGCCGGCATTTTTTCGATCAGCTGGCGGATCAATTGGGCGGAAAAGCCCATCGCCAGCAGATGCTTGAACAATTCCAGCCGGTTGGGCGCCTTGCCCTCCATGTCGGACCAGGCGAAGCTGGCCAGCTGGCTTTGCAGCAGGCTGCGCAGCAGCTTGATTTCATCGCCTATCTGCCTGAGTTCGTGCGCCATCTGCTCCGGCTCCTGGCCGTTATTGCGCGGCGTGTGCAGCGGAATGGCGAAGCCCGGGTCCGGCTGCGGCGGCTTGGATGCCTGCGGCTGGGCCGTGGGCGGCGCGGCCGGGCGCATTTGCGGCGCCGGAGTCTGCGCGGGGCGCGGGATGGGCTGCGGCTCGGGCGCGTATGTGGGCTCCATGCGCGGCATGGCGGCTTCCAGCCGCGGCGGCGCGGGGCTTTCCAGCGGTTCCACCGGCATGGCGTAGGTGCGGGCGATGGCGCGGTTCACCGCGCTGCCGTTGGCCGGCGGGATGGGCGCGGGCTGCTGCGGCCGGTTGACCGCGGGCGGAGCGTTGCGCGGCGGATGCTTGCTGGTGGACGTGGACAGGGTGCTGGCCAGGTTGGCGACGTCGGAGTCGGCCACCGCCATGATTTCCACTCCGCCGCCCATGGTGGGGCGATTGGACAAGATGAGGGCGTCGGCCCCCAGTTCTTCGCGAACTTGCCGCAGCGCGTCTCGAGTGGTTTTCCCGAAGAACTTTTTCACCACCATTGTCGATTAGCCCTTGCTACCGCCGATTACCGCAATTATACGAATGGATTTATTGTCCGGAATCTCATTATGCGAAATCACACGCAGCTGCGGCAATGCCCTTCGCAAGAATCGCGCCAATAGCGGCCGCAAACCGGGCGCCGTCAGCAAAACCGGATTGTACCCTTGAATCTCCACTTGTTCCGTCTGCTGGGCGGCGCTGGACAGCAAATTCTCCGCCAATCCGGGCTCCAGGCCGCCGCCGGCCTTGGATTGCACCGCCTGCATCAGCACGTTTTCCAGCTGCGGCTCCAGCGTCATCAGCGGCAGCTCGTTTTCCCCAGGGAACAGCTGCTGCACGATCACCCGCGACAAGGCGGTGCGCACCGCGCCGGTCAGTTCGTCCACATCCTGGTTTTGCGGGATGTGGTCGGCCAGCGTTTCGACGATGGTGCGGAAGTCGCGGATATGAATCCCGTCGTTCAGCAATTGCTGCAGCACTTTCTGCAGCGTGCCCACCGGCACCACCTTGGGCACCAGGTCTTCGATCAGCTTCGGCGATTCCTTGGCCTGGTGGTCGATCAGGGCCTGCACCTCTTCGCGGCCCAGCAACTCTGCCGCGTGGGTCTGCAGCAGGTTGGAAATATGGGTGGCCACAACCGTGCTGGCATCTACCACGGTATAGCCCAGAGACTGCGCTTCTTCCCGCTTGCCTGCGTCTATCCACACCGCCGGCAGGCCGAAGGCTGGGTCGGTGGTGGCGTTGCCGGCGATTTCGCGGCTGACGCGGCCGGGGTTGATCGCCAGGAACTGGCCCATGAAGGCCTCGCCCTTGCCGATCTCCACGCCCTTGAGCAGGATGCGGTAGGCATTGGGCTTGATTTCCAGATTGTCGCGGATATGGACCGGCGGCACCAGGAAGCCCAAGTCCTGGGCGATCTTCTTGCGGATGCCGCGGATGCGGCGCAGCAGCTCGCCATCCTGGGTGCGGTCCACCAGCGGAATCAAACGATAGCCCACTTCCATGCCCAGCTGATCCACATGCTGCACATCGCTCCAGCTGACTTCCGCGCCCTGTTGTTCGGGCGGGGCTGCCTGTTGCACCGCCTGCTGCTGGGCAGCCCGCTCGGCGCGCTTGGCCTTTTGCTCCATCGCCCTCGCCAAGGCCAGCAAGGCGCCGGCGATCAGCAGGAAGGACAAGTGAGGCATATTCGGGATCAGGCCTATCATGCCTATCACCGCCGAAGTGATGTACAGCACCTGCGGCTTGGTGAACAGCTGGGTCAGGAACTGCTCCGACATGTCCTGATCGGTGCCGACGCGCGTCACCACGATACCGGCGGCGGTGGAGATGATCAGCGCCGGAATTTGCGCCACCAGGCCGTCGCCGATGCTGAGCAGGGTGTAGGTTTCCGCCGCCTGGCCGACAGGCAGGTCATGCTGCACCACGCCGACGATCAGGCCGCCGATCACGTTGATCAAAATGATCAGGATGCCGGCCATGGCGTCGCCGCGCACGTATTTGGAGGCGCCGTCCATGGCGCCGAAGAAGTTGGCTTCCTCGGCGATGGTGGAGCGGCGCTTGCGGGCTTCGTCTTCGCCGATCAGGCCGGCGTTGAGGTCGGCGTCGATCGCCATTTGCTTGCCGGGCATCGCGTCCAGTGTGAAGCGCGCCGACACTTCGGCGATCCGGCCGGCGCCCTTGGTGATCACCACGAAGTTGATGATGGTGATGATGACGAACACCACGATGCCGATGGCGACGTTGCCGCCCACCAGGAAGTGGGAGAACGATTCAATCACCTTGCCGGCGGCGTCCGGGCCGGTATGGCCCTCCAGCAGCACCACCCGGCTGGAGGCGACGTTCAGCGACAGCCGCAGCATGGTGGTGATCAGCAGCACCGAGGGGAAGGACGAGAAGTCCAGCGGCTTGCGCACATTGATGCCGACCAGCAGCACAATCACCGACACCGCGATGTTGAAGGTGAAGAAGATGTCGAGCAGCACCGGCGGCAGCGGCAGGATCATCATCGACAGGATGAGGATGATCAGCAGCGGCCCGGCGAGCTGGAAGATCTTCAGGTTGCGCAGTATTTGCAGTATCGAATCCATGCTGGCTTATCGGCTTTCTTCTGGCGCCGAATCTTGCGGACGTTTGCTGTACGGGTCAAGCTCCTCGGGCACTTCCAGTTTGTCCGGGAACACCGGCGCGACGCCGCCGACCGACTGATATTGCTGCAGCTGGTAGACATAGGCCAGCACCTGGGCCGCCGCGGCGTAGAGCGCGGAAGGGATGTCCTCTCCCAGTTCGGCATTGAAATACAGCGCCCGGGCGAAGCGAGGCGAGCGCATCACCGGCACGCGGCTATCCTTGCCGGTATCGATGATTTTCTCGGCCAGTTTCAAAGAGCCCTTGGCGACTATTTGCGGCGCGCGCATGTTTTCATCGTACTTTAGCGCCACGGCGAAGTGGGTCGGGTTGGTGACGATCACATTGGCCTTGGGCACTTCCTGCATCATCCGCTTGCGCGCGGCTTCGCGCTGCATCTGGCGGATGCGGCCCTTCACTTCCGGCGAGCCTTCGGCTTCCTTGTATTCCTGTTTGACCTCTTCCTTGGTCATGCGCAATTTCTTGTAGTAGCTCCACAGCTGGTAAGGCACATCGATGGCGACCAGCAGGATCAGCGAGGCGGTGACGATGAAGAATGTCCGGATCAATAGATCGGTCAGCTTCAGCGCGCCGGATTCCAGCGGCATGGCCAACAGGCCGATGATTTCGTCGCGCTCTTTCCAGATGTACCAGGTGGCGATGCCGCCTATCAGCAGGCTTTTGAGTATCGCCTTCAGCGCCTCGGTGGCGGAATTGATCGATACCAGGCGCTTGATGCCCGGCAGCGGGTTCAACTTGCCGAAGTTGGGCTCCAGCGCCTTGAAGGTCAGGTTCCAGCCGCCGATGAGCATGGGGGTGAACAGCGCCACCAGCGCCAGCCCGCCGAAGAAGGGCGCCAGCTCCCACAACGCGCCGAAGATGGATTCCTTGAAACGGGCCAGCACCGGCTCGGTGTTTTGCACCGTGCTCTGGTCGAAGGTCAGCAGCTTTTGCATGGTGTCGCCCAGGTAACGGGCGATCTTGCCGCCCAGCACCATCAGCAAGGCGACGCCGGTCATGGTGACGGCGAACGTCGACAACTCCCGCGATCGGGGAATGTTGCCGTCTTCTCGCGCCATCGATAGCCGTTTGGCTGACGCGGGTTCGGTGCGTTCGAGGTCTGAATCTTCTGCCATGGGCTCGTTTCGGCGTTAATAATGCTTTTGTCTTGATTTTAAAATGAATGTTAGCTTATCAGGGGGCTGTCCGGCCAGCCCGCCGCCTCGCCTCCGCCTCCGCCAGCGGGTACAATGTCGGCAATCAACAGGAAATTCGACATGCGACAGTACCTCGATCTGATGCGCCATGTGCTGGAACATGGCCATGACAAATCCGACCGCACCGGCACCGGCACCCGCTCGGTGTTCGGCTATCAGATGCGCTTCAACCTGGCGGAAGGTTTTCCGCTGGTGACCACCAAGAAGTGCCATCTGCGCTCCATCATCCATGAACTGCTGTGGTTTTTGTCCGGCGACACCAATATTCGCTACCTCAAGGAAAACGGCGTGTCGATCTGGGACGAGTGGGCCGATGAAAACGGCGACCTGGGCCCGGTGTACGGCTACCAGTGGCGCAGCTGGCCGGCGCCGGACGGCCGCCACATCGACCAGATCGCCAATGTGCTGGACATGATCAAAAAGAACCCGGACTCGCGCCGGCTGATCGTGTCGGCCTGGAACCCGGCGCTGGTGGACGAGATGGCGCTGCCGCCTTGCCACAGCCTGTTCCAGTTCTATGTTCTCGACGGCAAGCTGTCCTGCCAGCTCTACCAGCGTTCGGCCGACATCTTCCTGGGCGTGCCCTTCAATATCGCCAGCTATGCCTTGCTGACCATGATGGTGGCCCAGGTGTGCGGCCTGCAGCCGGGCGACTTCATCCATACGCTGGGCGATGCCCATCTGTACAGCAACCATATGGAGCAGGTCCAGTTGCAATTAACGCGCCAACCGCATGCGCTGCCGACCATGAAGCTGAATCCGGATGTAAAAGATTTGTTCGCCTTCCGTTTCGAGGACTTCACGCTGGAAGGCTACGACCCGCATCCCGCCATCAAGGCGCCGGTGGCGGTATGAGCCAGAAACCCATCCTGACCCTGGTGGCAGCCATGGCCGCCAACCGCGCCATCGGCCTGGACAACCGCATGCCCTGGCATTTGCCGGAAGACCTCAAGCACTTTAAGGCGGTGACGCTGGGGAAGCCGGTGATCATGGGCCGCAAGACCTGGGATTCCATAGGCCGGCCGCTGCCGGGCCGGCGCAATATCGTGGTGACGCGGCAGGCGGACTGGCAAGCGGAAGGCGCCGAGGCGGCGCATTCCCTGGAGGAGGCCTTGGCCTTGGCGGGCTCGGTGGAGGAGGTGTGCCTGATCGGCGGCGCGCAGCTATATGGCCAGGCCATCGCGCGGGCGGATCAACTGCGTTTGACCGAAATCGCCCAGCGCTTCGATGGCGACGCCTACTTTCCGGAGTTTGACCCGGCGGCTTGGCGCGAGGTCTCGCGAGCTGAGGCGGTGGGCGCGAACGGCCTGGCTTACGCTTTCGTCGATTATCAGCGCGTTTAAACGCCGTTTGGCGCTTATTCAAAGCCGGAGGCCTGCGCTTCCGGCTTTTCCTTTCACTGTGGGCATGCCATGCGCGCCTCGCTGTCGATTAGTCATTGCCGCAAGCATTTTTTTGATCTAGATCAAATCTTAAGCGTCACAAAACGATAAGGCCGCCGTCAGGCGGCGCCGCGCTCGCGCAGCCAGGCTGCCCCGCGCCTTTTGCAAGGTATTCGTGGCTCGTCGTTCGATCCGGACAGGAGCACGAAGCATGGCGCGCATTGCTATCCCCCTCAGTGAAATCAAGGAACATTACCAAGTCGTGGTGATCGGCTCCGGCTACGGCGGCGGCATCGCCGCTTCGCGCATGGCGCGGGCCGGCCGCAGCGTCTGTCTGCTGGAGCGCGGGCGCGAGATCATTCCCGGCGAATACCCGGCCACATTGGCGCAGGCCTCGCCGGAGTTCCAGGTTCACCATCCCGACGGCCATCTGGGTTCGCGCACCGGCCTGTACGACTTGCATGTCAACCCGCAGCAGAACGTGATGGTCGGCTGCGGCCTGGGCGGCACCTCGCTGATCAACGCCAATGTCTCGCTGCCGCCGGAGCCGCAGGTGTTCGAAGACCCGCGTTGGCCGAAACTGGTGCGCGAGCATGCCGATACGTTGTTGAAGGACGGCTTCGCGCGGGCGCGGGAAATGCTGAAGCCCAATCCCTATCCGGAATGCGCGCCGGCGCTGCCCAAGCTGGAGGCCAACCGAAAGTCGTCGGACCGGCTCAAGGACAAGCACGTTTTCTACCGCCCGCCGATCAACGTCACCTTCGACAAGCTGCCGGGCGACCGCAATCACGTCGGCGTGGAGCAGCTGCCGTGCAATTATTGCGGCGACTGCGTATCCGGCTGCAACAACAAGGCCAAGAACACCACGTTGATGAATTATCTGCCGGACGCCAGCAACCACGGCGCGGAAATCTTCTGCCAGGCCTCGGTGCGCCATCTGGAGCGCGACGGCGACGGCTGGATCGTGCACTACCAGTACGTGGGCACCGGGCGCGAGAAATTCGACGCGCCGACGCTGTTCGTCAAGGCCGACATCGTCATTCTGTCCGCTGGCACGCTGGGCTCCACCGAAATCCTGCTGCGCTCGCGCGAGCAGGGTTTGGCGCTGTCCGGCGAGCTGGGCAAGCATATGAGCGGCAACGGCGACATTCTGGGCTTCGGCTACAACAACGACGAGCGCATCAACGGCATAGGCTTCGGCACGCATTCGGCCAAGGAAATCGGCCCGGTCGGCCCCTGTATCACCTCCATCATCGACATGCGCGACGAAGCCGACTGGCGCAAGCGCATGGTGATAGAGGAAGGCTCCATTCCCGGCGCCATCGGCGAAGTCATGAAGCCGGCCATGGCGCTGGCGTCAGCGGAACTGGGGCAGCCGGCCGAAACCGGGATGGGCGCTAAGCTCGCCTATCTGGCGCGGGAGGCGGACAGCGCCTTGCGCGGGCCTTATCACGGCGCGATGAACCGTCTGCAGACCTATCTGATCATGAGCCATGACGACGGCGCCGGCGTGATGGCGCTGGATGAGCATGACCAGCTGAAGCTGGAGTGGCCGGGCGTGGGCGAGCAGCCCAATTTCGAGATCGGCAACGCGCGGCTGTTGGAGTCGACGCGCGCGCTGGGCGGCATCTATGTGCGCAATCCGATCTGGACCGAGCTGTTCCGCCACAGCCTGATCACCGTGCATCCGCTGGGCGGCTGCGTGATGGGCGAGGACGCCGCGCAAGGCGTGGTCAATCACAAGGGCCAGGTGTTCAGCGGCCAGGCGGGCGAGGCGGTGTATCCGGGGCTGTACGTCACCGACGGCTCGGTCATTCCCACTTCGCTGGCGGTCAACCCGCTCTTGACCATTTCCGCCATCAGCGAGCGCGCGATGGCGCTGCTGGCGGCGGACCGAGGCTGGAGCATAGACTACGCGCTGCCTTCCGCCCCGCGCGCGCCGCAGGCGGCAGCCAAGCCGGGCATCGAATTCACAGAGACGATGAAGGGCTTCTTCTCCACCGCCCATCGCCAGCCGGCGGGCACGGATCTGGCCGTCTACCAGGCGGCGTACCAGGCCGGCAAGGATGCCGGCTCGGCCATGGGTTTCACCGTCACCGTGGAATCGGACGATCTGGAGCAGTTGATTTCCAACCCCAAGCACCAGGCGTCCATCGTCGGCACTCTGGACGCGCCGGCGCTGTCGCCGTTGCCGCTGACGGTCAGCCACGGGGTGTTCAATCTGTTCGAGGAGTATCCGGAGCAGGTGGGCGTGCGGCACATGAACTACAACATGCGGCTGACGGCCGAGGATGGCGCTGAGTTCTTCTTCAGCGCCTTCAAGTACGTGCCGAGCAATCACAGCGCGCTCAGGGTATGGTCGGACACCAGCACGCTGTATGTCACCGTTTATCGCGGCGCCGATGATTCTGGCGAGGTCGTCGGCAGCGGCGTCCTGCATATCGCGCCGGCCGATTTCGCGCGGCAGATGACCACGATGAAGGTGCTGAACGTGGACAGCGAGGCCGAGAGGCTGAAACAGCTGGCCCGTTTCGGCGAATACTTCGCCGGCGTGCTGTGGGACAGTTACGGCGGCGTGCTGGCGCCCAATGTCTACTTCAACCCGGAGGCGCCGCCGCGCCGCAAGCGGCCGTTGAACGCGGGCGCGCCGGAGGTGACTTTCTTCCGCACCGAGGATGGCGTGGACCTGAAGCTCACCCGCTACCAGGGCGGGACGAAGGGGCCGGTGATGCTGGTTCACGGCCTGGGCGTGGGGTCCAACATCTTCTCCACCGACACCATCGCCACCAATCTGCTGGAGTACCTGTACCAGCACGGCTACGACGTGTGGCTGCTGGATTTCCGCGTCAGCATCCTGCTGCCCGCCAGCAAGGAGCAGTGGGATGGCGATCAGATCGCCCGCTACGACTATCCGGCGGCGATCCGGCAAATCCGCGAGGCGACCGGCGCCAAGGACGTGCAGTGCGTGGTGCATTGCTACGGCGCCACCACTTTCTTCATGTCGCTGCTGGCCGGGCTGGAAGGCGTGCGCTCGGTGGTGTGCTCGCAGATCGCCGCCGACATCGTGGTGCCGCCGGCCACCGCGGTGAAGACCGGGCTGCATCTGCCCAGCGTGCTGGACAAGCTGGGCGTGCAGTCGCTGACCGCCTACACCGCGACCGACTCCAGCTGGTTCGAAAAACTGTACGACACCGCGCTGAAAGGCTATGCGCTGGCGGAGGCGCAGGGCTATTGCGACAACCCGGTGTGCCACCGCATCACCTTCATGTACGCCTCGCTGTATCGCCACGACAAGCTGAATGAAACGCTGCACGACAATCTGCACGAGCTGTTCGGCATCGCCAATATGCGCACCATGGAGCATCTGGCGCGGATGTGCCGCGCGGGGCATCTGGTGGCTTTTGACGGCGCGGACGCCTACATGCCGCACTTCGACCGGCTGCAGCTGCCCATCCTGTTCATCAGCGGCGCGAACAACGAGTGCTATCTGCCGGAAAGCACGCAGCGCACTTACGACAAGCTGGTGGCGAGCTACGGGCCGGAGAGCTACAGCCGGCTGGTGGTGCCGGGCTACGGCCATATCGACTGCATGTTCGGCAAGAGCGCGGCGCTGGACATCTACCCGGCCATCGTGGTCCATCTGGACAAGACCGCCTAATCCTGAACCCTGCAGCCGCCCCGCCCGGGGCGGCGCCACGAGGATGAAGTCATGGAAAACGCCTGCTCCGCCCAGCCCGCGATCCGTTGGTTTCAGCGGTTCATCTGGATCGGGATTCTCATCAATATGGTGTTCGCGGTGCCGGCGCTGCTGTGGCCGGACTACTTGAACAGCTACTTCGGCCTGCCGGCCCAGGCGGTTTACCCCTGGCTGCAAAACGCCGGCATGCTGCTGGTGGGCGTCAGCCTGTTTTACGCGCCGGCCGGCGTCCGCGCCGAGCGCTACCCGGTGTACGCCTGGCTGTGCGTATTGTCGCGGTTGATCGCCGTGGTGTTCTGGATTTACCTGATCCAGACTTCGGGCTATCCGGATGCGTTCCGGCCGTTGCTGTACTCGGACGGGGCGATGTTCCTGATCCTGGGCGGCCTGCTGTACGCCGGCATGCCGCCCGAGCACAGGCCATGGCCGCTGATCCGCGCCGGCTTGCGCGGGCTGTGGCGCTGCTTCTGCCATTGTTTCTGCGGCCGCTGCCGCAAGGCGGCGCTCATCGTCGCCCTGGTCTTGGGCTTTGTCGGTTTCGAGACCTGGCTCAATCTGTTCCGCGAAGTGCCGCAGCCGCCCATCGCATCCGATGTGGACCACTTCAAGTACGCCGCCATCGGCCTGGGACCGGACGCGCGCATTCCGCTCTATGTTTTCTCGGTCTTGCCGCAAGTGTGCGCTCAGCGCATGCCCAGGATGGGCACCGGCTGGCAGACCTTCGGCTTCATCTACGAGGGCGGGCATGATCTGCCCATAGGCCTGGCCAAGCGGCAGATAGGCTATCCGTCGGTCGAGCCCAACTGCGCGCTATGCCATACCGGGCAGTACCGCAAGAGCGCGGATGACGTGCCGGTGCCGGTGCCCACCGCGCCGGCGGCGCTGCTGGACCTGGAGTCCTTCCAGTGGTTCCTGTACGACTGCGCCGGCGATCCTAACTTCAAGAGCAAGGTGATGGACGCCATCGAGCAGCATTACGATCTGGGGCCCATCGAAAAGCTGTTCTACCGCTTCCTGATCGTGCCGGCCAGCCAGCAGGCCTTCCTCAAGCAGGAAAAGCAGTACGCCTGGCAAAAGCTGCGGCCGCTGCAGGGACCCGGCCGCACCGACACTTTCAATCCCACCAAGATGGTGATCTTCGGCTTCCCGGACGATTCCACCATAGGCACGGTGGATCTGCCGCAGATCTGGAACCAGAAGCCGCGCGAATCGATGTATCTGCACTGGGACGGCAACAACAACGACATCCACGAACGCAATTACGCCGCGGCGATGGCGGTGGGCGCCACGCCGCAATCGGTGCTGCCGGCCGAATTCACCCGCGTGACCGATTGGCTGCTGACCCATCAGCCGCCGAAGTGGCCGTTTGGCGGACTGGACCAAGTGCGAGTGTCGCGCGGGCGGACCTTGTGGGAAGGTAACTGCACCAGCTGCCATGATTTCGGCAAGGCCGCCACCGGCCAGGTGACGGTGGGTTTGGATGAGCTTGGCACCGACCCCTATCGCGTCAATTCATTCACCGTGGGCCTGGTGGACAAGTTCCATGAGTTCAAGAAGCCGCCGTTCGATTTCGGCGCCTACCGCAAGACGCAGAGCTACAGCAATACGCCGACGGACGGCATCTGGCTGCGCGGGCCCTATCTGCACAACGGTTCGGTGCCGACGCTGTGGGATTTGCTGCAGCCGCCGGACAAACGGCCCAAGGTGTTCTACCGCGGCTCCAGCGTGTTCGATGTCCGCAACGTGGGTTTCAGCTCGGCGGGGCCGGAGGTCAAGGGCGGAGGATACTTCAAGTTCGATACCCGCCTGCCGGGCAACCACAACAGCGGGCACGAATACGGCATTCATCTTAGCGACAGCGAGAAGTGGGACTTGATCGAATACATGAAGACCTTGTAGCCGCCGTCGGCGGCGATTCCTGAGAAGGGGAGGCAAGCGATGGGCATTTTCGATGAATGGAAAGACCGGATAGAGCAAGGCTTGGCGGGCGTTGAGCAAGATCTGCAACAGCAGCAGCGAATCTTGGCGAAGCTGAAGCAGATCGACGCTCAGGCAAGGGCGGTGATCAATAATCCCGATGCGCTCAGCGCGGAGGGCGTGCCGTGGGAGTTCGCCAATGGCTTGTCGATTCTGGGCCGTTTGGAGGACGGCAAGCCGCTGCCGACCACCGAGGTGCAGCTGCCGACGCGGGTGATGGACGACGGCACGCTGCTGGGCTGTCGCAAGTGGGAGCTGCTGGACCCATTGTGGGGAGAAGCGCTGACGCAGTGGATCGAGCATCTGGAAAATCGGGCGCCGTGGCGGACGCAGCCCTGTCATCTGGCCATACCCGACAAGGTCAGCTTCAATATCGCCGGCGACTGGGGAACCGGGGATTACATCGCCCACAAGGTGGCAACGGCGATGGCCGGCCGGCCGGCCGATTACACCATCCATCTGGGCGATGTCTATTACGCCGGCGTGGGTTCGGACGAGAACCAGGATTTTGCCGGCTGGCCAAGCGGCGCGCGCGGGCAGCTGACGCTCAACTCCAACCATGAGATGTATAACGGCGCCTTCGGCTATTTCGGCGTGCTGGCCAGCCGTTTCCCCTTGCAGCAGGGCACCAGCTATTTCAGCCTGTTCAATTCCAATTGGCTGATCCTGGGGCTGGACACCGCTTATTGGAGCGACAAGTGGAATCTGTACATGGACGGCGCGCTGGGCGATGGACAGACCGCCTGGCTTAAGGAGGTGGCGGCTGGCTGGCAGGGCAAGATCATGGTGCTCTCCCATCATCAGGGGTATTCGATGGTCGGAGAGCCGAATGCGCTATGCCAGGCGGTGAGCGGCGCTTTAGGGCGCGCCCCGGACTACTGGTATTGGGGGCATCTGCACAATGTGATCTGCTATCAGCCGCAAAATGGCATGCGGGCGCGCTGCGTCGGGCATGGAGCCATTCCTTACGGCGTCGCCAGCGTACTGAACGGCAAGCCGCAGGTGGCGTGGGCGGAGACGAAATCGGCCGGCGATGGCCAGTATCCGCAGCGGGTGCTGAACGGCTTCGCCCGGGTGGAGTTGAATGGCGGAGACCTGGCCGAGACGCTGTACGATGAGAACGGCGAAAAGCGCTGGCCGCTTGCCTAGCGGGCGCTAGGCCGCGGCGATGTCCGGGCAGCTGCGGCTGCCCGGCAAGGGCGTTGCGGAGTCTCAGCCTTTGCCAGCCAGCGCTTCGACGGCGCTTTGGGCCAGCTCGCTGTAGTCGCGGCCGAATTCGGCCACCATCTGCTTGAGCTTGCTGGTGTCGCGGGCGATCAGCGTTTTCAGCAGGCTTTCCAGGAACTCATGGGTGCGGTTCATCTGGCTTTGGCCTGCGCGCAGAATGGCGTACAGGCAGCGCTGGGTCAGCGGCAGCATGTCGTTCAGCGTTTCGGTCAGGTAGCGGTTGCCGGCGTGGCGGTACAAGGCGGACAGAAACTCGATGCCGTGATCGTAGAAAGCCTGCAGATCGGCGTGGTGGTTGTCTTCTTCCAGCTGCGCCATCAGTTCGATGAAGCGGGCGAGGTCGTCGTTTTGCCAGCCGGCGGCCAGGTTTTGCACCACGCGCTCCAGCAATAAGAACCACATCTCAAAGAAGTCCCGCACATCATTAGGGCTGATGCTGGCGACGACTGCGCCGCGGCGCGGGAAGATATCGACCAAGTGGCGGCGCTGCAAAATCAGCAAGGCCTCGCGCACCGAGCCGCGGCTGACTTCAAGCTCGGCGGCGATGCGCAATTCCTGAATGCGCTCGCCCGGCTTCATGTCGCCTTGGATGATCTGCTTGCCGAGATACTGCGCGATCTGCTCGGTCAAGAGGTCGTTGGCCTTGAAAGTCATGAATCATCTCCGGAAATCAATTTTATCGTTCTGGTGCGTATTGTACGGCAAGTATTTGGCAGATTGTCGGGCAATATTTTGTCTGTCTGCCGGTATGTATTCATTCCATTTGGGCGAAATCGCCAATCGGAGACGGATCGAGAATGCGTCAAGCCCCCTCGGATCGGGCGCTATCATATCAATCAGGAGATTAAAGCGCATGTTTTATCGTAATCTCGACTTCTTGATTTGAAATATTATGCTTTTCCATTTTTAAGCAATGAAATCAGGGTTCGGCATGGAATTCGGCAGCAAAGGCAAATTTGCAGAGTGAAGGCGCAGGAAGGGCGGCAGAAAGCTGCCAGTTATGTCAAAGCCAGCGACAAACGTCCGAGTGGCTTGAGCGGGAGAAGAGAGCGAGGGGGAGAAGCCGGCTCGCGGGTACGAGCCGGCTGGATGGGGTTATTCGGCGGCGCGCCGGGTGGCCATCAGGTAGTTGACGGCGGTGTCGTCGTTGAGCGAATAAATGCGGCTGATCGGGTTGTAGCCCATGCCCTTCACCGTGGACAAGCCCAGGCCGGCGTGGCGGGCCATGCGGCCCAGCTCGGAAGGCTTGAGGAAGCGCGCGTAGTCATGCGTGCCGCGCGGCAGCATGTTCAGCACGTATTCCGCGCCCACCACCGCCAACAGATAGGCCTTGGCGTTGCGGTTCAGCGTGGAGAAGAATACCCAGCCGCCCGGCTTCACCAGCGTGGCGCAGGCGCGCACCACGCTTTGCGGATCGGGCACGTGCTCCAGCATTTCCATGCAGGTCACCACGTCGAACTGGCCGGGCATCTCCGCCGCCAGATCTTCCACCGCCACGCAGCGGTAATCCAGCGGCACGCCGGTTTCCAGGCTGTGCAGCTGCGCCACTTTCAGCGATTTCTTGGCCAGATCTATGCCGGTCACCTGCGCGCCTTTCAGCGCCATGCTTTCCGCCAGAATGCCGCCGCCGCAGCCCACGTCCAGCACCTTCTTGCCGGCGATGGAGGCGTGGCTGTCGATGAAGTCCAGGCGCAGCGGGTTTATCTCGTGCAGCGGCTTGAATTCGCTGTCCTTGTCCCACCACTTGTGCGCCAGCTGGCTGAATTTGTCGATTTCGAGTTCGTCTACGTTGCTCATGCTTTACTTCGCCAGAATGCGGTTGCGCCAGTCGTCGGCGCGGGCTTTCAAATTGCTTTCGTCCAGGGTGGACAGCTTGCGGCCGGCCATCAGCGCGCGGCCCTTGACCCAGACGTGGCTGACCTGCTCGCGGCCGGCGGCGTACACCACGTGCGAAATCGGATCGAAAGCCGGCGCGGTTTCCAGCGCCGACAGGTCGATGGCGATCAGGTCGGCGTCCTTGCCTTCCTTGACCGAGCCCACCTTGTCGGCGATGCCCAGCGCGCGCGCGCCGTTCAGCGTGGCCATGCGGATGGCGGCGGCGGCGGGAACGGAAGTGGGGTTCAGCGTGCCGACCTTGGCCAGCAGCGCGGCCAGGCGGGTTTCCGCCAGCATGTCCAGCTTGTTGTTGGAGGCGGCGCCGTCGGTGCCGATGCCCACCGCCACGCCGGCGGCCAGCATCTTGTCCACCGGCGCGATGCCGGAGGCCAGCTTCATATTGGAGGCCGGGTTGTGGGCGGCCGATACGCCGTACTTGGCCACCAGCTCGATTTCAGCGTCGTTCAAATGCACCATGTGGGCGGCCACCAGGCGCGGCGACAGCATGCCCAGGCCTTGCAGGCGGGCCAGCGGGCGTTGGCCGTGATCCTTGACGCTGTTGCTCACTTCTTCCGCGGTTTCGTGGATGTGGCAGTGGATCAGCATGTCTTCTTGCTCGGCCAGCGTCACAACCTTGCGGAAGGTGTCGTCCGATACGGTGTAGGGCGCGTGCGGCGCCAGGGTGAAGGTGACCAGGTCTTCGCCCAGGAACTGGCTGCGCTCGGCCATGCCTTTGGCGATGTAATCGTCGGCGTTGGTGGCGTAATTGGTCGGGAATTCCAGGATGGAACAGCCGACGAAGGTGCGCATGCCCGAGGCCAGGCCGGCGCGCGCCATCGCGGCGTTGTAGAAATACATGTCGTTGATGGTGGTGGTGCCGCCGCGGATCATCTCGCCCATGGCCAGCAGCGCGCCGTCGAACACGAAGTCGTCGCGGACATGCTTGCCTTCGGCCGGCCAGATGTGGTTGGTCAGCCAGTCCATCAGCGCCTTGTCGTCGGCCAGGCCGCGCAGCAGCGTCATCGCCGAGTGGCCGTGCAGGTTGACGAGGCCGGGCATCAGCACATGGTCGGGCAGCTCGATGCGTTCATCGGCCTCTAGCGCGGCGGCCTGCGCCGCTGGAATAATGGCGGCAATCCTGCCATCCTTGATGGCTAGCGCGTGGTTTTCCAGGACTTCGCCGTCAGTCTCCACGGTGATGATCCAGCGGGCGGAAATAATCTTTTCATAACGTGACTGCGGCATGGTTATTATCCTGAATCCGGTATCGAAAGTGTCGTGGATTGTAGGCCTAGCCGCTTGGCAAGGCAATTGTCGGCGCAGCCCAGTAGAGCTCGCCGCCGCGGCTTGAAAAACCGCGAAATGGGATGACTGTTGAATATTCCAGCCGTCGCCGGGCTTGTCCGGTGTATACTGCTGATTGTTAAAACGTTTTGAACCAGGGCTACCGGTTTTCGATTTGGGCGAACTTAAGACTAGCGCGACATGGCTCAACAAGCAGACGATAAATCCAATGCCAGCTCTGGCCTGAACTTGCGGGATGTGTTTCTCATCGCCGTCATTCTCGGCCTATTGATTCCAGCCTCCATCATCAGCTACCTCAGCTTCAATATCCAAAAGGACAATCTGACCAGCCAGCTGGATACCGACCAGCGCCGCCTGCTCGATATCGTCGCGCTGGGCATGCAGGAGCCATTGTGGAACCTGAGCCGCCAGGCCGGCAATCCCTTGATCGCGTCGGTGATGGAGGACCCGCGGGTGATTTCCATCCGCGTCACCGATACCCAGTCCAATCAGGTGTTCCTGTCGGCGGTGCGCAGCGAGCGCCGCATCGGCAGCGTGTCCTATGTCGAAAAGCCGGTCATCTACCGCGGCGAGGCCATCGGCCAGGTGACGATGGAGTTCGACAACGAGAACCTGGCCATCGCGTTGAGCAACCAGGTCAAAAACATCCTGCTGATCCTGGCGGCGCAACTGGTGCTGTCCATCATGCTGATCATGAGCATCCTGCACTCGCGCTTCTTGAGGCCGATGCGTTTGCTGACCGAGCAGGCGCGGCTATTGGCTGAGTTGAAGCTGGACGCGCCGTTCGAATGGTCGCGCCGCGACGAGCTGGGACGCCTTGGCACCCACCTGGAGTGGACCCGCTCCGAGCTGAAGCGGCTGGTGGACGAATTGCGCGCCAAAACGCTGGCGCTGGAGGCCGACATCGCCCGCCGCCGCGAGGTGGAGGACGCGCTGCGCCGCTCCGAGAACAAATACCGCGAGCTGTTCTGGTCCAATCTGGACGGCATCGTGATCAGCTCGCTGGACGGCCAGGTGATAGACGCCAACCCCGCCTTCCTCAATTTGATGTGCTACAGCCTGGATCAGCTCAAACAGCAGAATTTCTGGAGCCTGGTGGCCGAGGAAAGCGAGGCGCTGGAGCGCTTCAATCTGGACAACAAGGTGTTGCGCTTCGGTTATTGCGACGAATTCGAAGCCACCTATCTGAACCGCTTCGACAACCAGGTGCCGGTCAGCGTCAAGACGGTGGCGATGCGGGACGCCTTCGGGCGCATCAACGCGGTGTGGCGCATGGTGCGCGACATCTCGGAAAAGCGCGCCGCCGAGGAGCGGGTGCAATTGGCGGCCAAGGTGTTCGAAAACACCGTCGAAGGCATCATGATTACCGACGCCGATCAGCGCATCCGTAGCGTCAACCGCGCCTTCACCGAAATCACCGGCTACACCCAGCACGAGGTGCTGGGCCAGAAAACCAGCATTCTGTCGTCCGGCCGCCATGACGCGCCGTTCTACGAGCAGATGTGGCAGGCCATCGCCGAACAAGGCTCCTGGCAGGGCGAACTGTGGAACCGCCGCAAGAACGGCGAAGTGTATCCGGAATGGCTGGCCATCAACGCGGTGCGCAACAGCCTGGAAGAGATCACTCATTACGTGGCCATTTTCAGCGACCTGACCGAACGCAAGGCCGCCGACGAGCGCATCCAGTTCCTGGCCCATTTCGACGTGCTCACCAGCCTCCCCAACCGCGTGCACATGCAAGACCGCGTCGAGCTGGCCATCCACAACGCGGTGCGCGACAACCAGCGGCTGGCGATGCTGCTGCTGGACCTGGACCGCTTCAAGACCGTCAACGAGTCGTTGGGCCATTCGGCCGGCGACACGCTGCTGCAAGTGGCGGCGGATCGCATCCGCTCGGTGCTGGGGCCGGGCGAGATGCTGGCGCGGCAGGGCGGCGACGAATTCATCGTGCTGCTGCCGGTGATCACCGATCCGGGCGAGGCGGCGCTGGCGGCGGAGCGGGTGCGGGAAGTGTTCGCCAATCCCATCGAGCTGCACAACCACGTGATCACCATCACGCCGTCCATCGGCATCAGCGTCTATCCGGAGGACGGCCGCGATTACGAAACCCTGGTGCGCAATGCCGACGCGGCCATGTATCACGCCAAATCGTCCGGCCGCAACAGCTACAAGTTCTACACCGCCGACCTGAACGCCCGCGCCCGCGAAATCCTGGCCATCGAAAGCCAGCTGCGCTTCGCGCTGGAGCGCGACGAGTTCGTGCTGCATTACCAGCCGCAGGTGGACATGAAGAGCGGCCGCATCATAGGCGCGGAGGCGCTGATCCGCTGGAACCATCCTTCGCTGGGCCTGCTGGGGCCGGTGCGTTTCATCCAGGTGGCCGAGGAGCGCGGCTTCATCGTGCAGATCGGCAACTGGGTGATCGCCGAGGCTACGCGCCAGCTGGTGGCCTGGCGCCAGGCCGGGCTGCCGGAGCTGACGCTGGCGATCAATCTGTCGGCGCTGCAGTTCCGCCAGCCGGATCTGGCCGAGCAGGTGCAGCAGGCGCTGGTGTCCAATGGCCTGCCGGGCCACGCGCTGGATATCGAGGTGACCGAAAGCATCATCATGGAAGACGCCCAGGCCACGATACAGGCGATAGACAATATGAAGAGCATGGGTCTCAGATTGTCCATCGACGACTTCGGCACCGGCTATTCCAGCCTGTCCTACCTCAAGCGCTTCAAGGCCGACAAGCTGAAGATCGACCGTTCCTTCGTGCGCGATATCCCGCAGGACGCCGACGATAGCGCCATCGCCCGCGCCATCATCAATATGGCCAAGAACCTGAACATGCAGGTGGTGGCGGAAGGCGTCGAAACGATGGAGCAGTGGCATTTCCTGGAGCAGGAGGGCTGTGATTTCGTGCAGGGTTATCTGATCGCCAAGCCCTTGCCGGCCGGCGAGTTCGCCGAATTGCTGACGCGAGACAGCCTGCTGCCCTTGAGTTGAGCGCCGCCCTGCCTTCAGGCCCAAGCCAAGCCCGCGAGATTCATCGCGGGCTTTTTGTTTTCATGGCCAAAAGCATGTTGTCGCCGCCGAGATGATTGCCATACTTGAAACAATGTCTTGCGCCAGAAATGGCGGTTTACGGTGTGGTTTCGCGTCTGGGGGTGGAAATGCGTGGTTCGCGCATGCGTTACATCATTGTGTTGTTGTATGCCTTGCTGGCTGCGTTTTGGATCATGGTGCCGGACGCGCTGGAACAGAATGTGTGGCTGGCGGCCAAGGACGTTCCGTCTGGTTGGGTATGGGATGGTCTGTTCATCGTGGTGAATGCGGCTGTGCTATGCCAGGGCGTCTGGCGCTACAGCCCCATGTGGCGCGAATGGCTCGCTCGCCGGGGCGCGGCATGGCATTGGCTGACGGACAGGCCGGGATGTCTGGCCTTATCGGCTGCCGCCGTGTATGCGGTGGTGTCCACCCTATTTTTGTCGGTGCCGGATATTTTGCTGCCAAGGGTTTTGCATGGCACGCACTATTTTGTCGGGATTGTGTTTTTCGATGGGTTGTTCGTTGGTTTGAGCGCCTATCTCTTGTTTTGCGCGCTGTCTTCGACGGATCCGGAGGCGGCCTCTTTGGCCCGGCTCCCGCCTTCAAGCTGGTGGGTAAGCGGCATGCAGTATTTGTTCGCCGTGTTGAGCGTTGCCTTGATTCAGGGGGTACGCATTGCCTTGGGCAGCGGGTTGGGTTCGCACCACCTGCTGCTGCTGCTGGTGTTGCCCATCACTTTGAGCGCCTTGTTCGGGGGGGCTGGCCCTGGCATTTTGGCGACAGTCGGCACCATCGCCAGTTCGCTGGCCATGCGTTTTCTGATGGTGTCGCCGGCGCCTGGCGGCGAAATCGGAACCTTCCTGCTTGAGCATGCCATGTTGGCGCTGATCGGATTGCTGCTGAGCATGCTCAGCGAGTTGCATCTGCGCTCCCAGGCAGGCTTGGCGGCGGCGCTGCGCGAAGTGAGTCTGAGCGACGAGCGGTTTCAGACCTTGTTTGAAGACAGTCCGGTGGCGATGGCGATCAGCCGCGTCTCGGATGGCGCGCTGACCGAGATCAATCAGGTCTGGCTGGATCTGTTCGGCGTGGAGAAAAGCGCCGCGCTGGGCAAAAGCTCTTTGGGGCTGGGCATCTGGCGCAGGCCCGCCGACAGGGAGAGGGTGCTGGCGGTGTTGAGCCAGCATGGCGGCGTGCAAAGCGAGGCGATGGACTTCGTCGATGTCCGCGGCCGGGCCATTCATGGTTTGCTCTCCTTGCGCAAGGTCCGCTTTGGCGCCGAGGAGTATTTGCACGGCGTAGTGCTGGATGTCAGCGCCCAGCACGAGATGTCGCGGGAGCTGGCGCGGCGCGATCACGAGTTCCGCTTATTGGCCGAAACCATCAGCGATTACGCGTTTTTCCTGATGGCGCCTGACGGCTCGGTGATGAATTGGAATGCCGGCGCGCAGAATATTCTGGGTTATGCGGCGGAGGAGATCGTCGGGCATAGTTATGCCTGTTTTTTCACCAGCGAAGATCAAACCGCCGGCGCGCCGCAAACCTTGCTGGCGCAGACCAAGGAGCGGATGCGCAACGAGCGTGAAGGCTGGCGGGTAAGGAAGAGCGGCGGCCGTTTCTGGACGCGCTTCATTCTCTACGCCATTTTCGATTCAGAAGGCAAACTGTCCGCCTATGCCGAGATCAGCCAGGATCTGACGCGGCAACGGGCTGCCGAGCAGGATGTGAGGGACAGCGAGGCCCGTTACGCCGGCATGGTCGATGGGGCGATGGATGCCATCATCACCATCAACGCCAAGCATCGCGTCATCCAGTTCAATCCGGCGGCGGAAAGAATGTTCGGCTGCCGCGCTGACGAGGTGCTGGGCGGCTCGCTGGAGCGTTTCCTGCCGCAGCCTTTCCGCGGGCTGCACGATACATGGATCGCGGCCTTCGGCGACAGCGGCGAAACCAATCGCAGCATGGGCAAGCTGGGGCTGCTGCAAGGGGTGCGCGCCAACGGCGAGGAGTTTGAGCTGGAGGCCTCGATCTCGCGCCAGCAGCAGGACGGCGAGTCGTTTTTCACCGCGATCCTGCGGGATGTCAGCGAACGGAGCAGGACGCAGTTGGAACTGCGCCGCCATGTGCTGCAACTGGAGTCATTGAACAATCTCAGCCAGGCGATTCTATCGGCGAGCGAGCCGCGGCAGATCGCCCAAGTAGGCTTGCGCCTATTGCATCAGCAGGTGCTGTTCTGGGGCGCCGCCGTGATGTTGATCGAAGAGGAGCCGCGGCTCGCGCGGGTGCTGGCGGTGCAAAGAGAAGCGTCGTCCCGTTTCGATCCCGGCCAGCAAGTGAGCTTGCTCAGCTATGGCCAGGATGACGTGGCGAGCTTGAAGGCGGGGAATATCTGCTCTTGCGGCGATCTGGAGGCATGCGCCAAGCGCGCTTCCTTGCATGAGCGGCTGTTTCAGCAGGGCATGCGTTCCGGCGTCCGCCTGCCGTTGATGGCGGAGGGCGTCTTGCTCGGCATGCTGGACTTGGCTTCCGATCAAGCGGGCGGTTTCCCGGCGGCGCAAATCGAGGCGGCGTCCGCCTATGCCCAGTTGCTGGCGATCGGCCTGCAGCAGTCTTTGCTGCGCTTGCGCGTCGAGCGGCTGGGGCGTCTGCATGTCTTGCAAAGCCGGGTGAACGCTTTGATTGTCCGTTGCGAGACTCGGCAGGCATTGTTCGATGGCGTATGCCAGATCGCGGTCGAGGTGGGCGCGTATCGGATCGCCTGGATGGGCGAGATCAATGACGAGACCGGGGAGGGCAATATTCTCGCCTATCGCGGTCTGCAAGTTCCGCATCAGCCGCAAATCCAGCTCAGCCTGCGGCGCGATTCGCCTTTCTTGAACCGGCCCTGCAATCAGGCGGCGCGGGAAAAACGGATCGTGGTCTGCAACGATTTGGCCGACGACCCGACTCTGGGAGGCTTGCTCGCCGATTTGGTCGACAAGGGGGTGAGGGCCGCGGTCTATCTGCCGATTGTCCGCGATGCGCGGACTCATGGCGTGCTGGGCTTGTTCGCCGCCGACGCCGGCACATTCGACAACCAGGAAATGGCGCTGCTCAGGGAGCTGCAGGAGGATATCGCCTATGCGCTGGGCCATCTGGAGAAGGCCGATCAACTGCACTACCTGGCTTATTACGACAGCCTGACGGGCTTGGCCAATCGCAGCCTGTTGCTGGATAGGCTGGCGCAGCGGCAAGCGGATGCCTTGAGGGAGGGCAAGCGCTTCGCTGTGGCGCATCTGGATGTCGCTCAGTTTAAATCCATCAATGACGCTTATGGCCGCATCGCGGGCGATCAGATGCTGCAATCGCTGGCGGGACGGCTGGAGTGGAGTGTCAAGGACCCGTCGTTGCTGGCCCGGCTGGGCGCGGATCAGTTCTTGCTGCTGTTGCCGCAGGCGGGCAGCGAAAGCGAGGCCGCGGCGTGCCTGGATGCGCTGCTGCGGGAGTGCCTGGCTGACGGTTTCGAGGCGATGGACAAAGCGCTCTCCTTATCGCTGGTGTGCGGAGTGGCGATGTTTTCCGAGGACGGCGATACGCCGGCTTTGTTGCTGGAGCATGCGGAATCCGCTTGGAAACGGGCCAAGAGCTCTGGCGAAAAATGCCTGTTCTATCGCGAGGAAATGACCACGCGGGCGACGGCGGCGCTGGCCTGGGCGAGCCAACTGCGGCAAGCGCTGGAACAAGGGCAGTTTCTCTTGCATTACCAGCCCAAGGTGGATGCCCTGGCGCATCGCCTGATCGGCGTGGAGGCCTTGATCCGTTGGAACCATCCGCAGCACGGGCTGGTGCCGCCCGACCAGTTCATTCCCCTGCTGGAAGAGCAGGGCTTGATCGTCGATGTCGGCCGCTGGGTGCTGCAGCAGGCCACTAGCGATTGCCTTGCCTGGCGCGAAGAAGGGCTGGAGGCGACGCGTGTCGCGGTCAATGTGTCGGCCTTGCAGCTGCGGCAGCCGGATTTCGTGCCCATGATGGAGGCGGTGCTGCGCGACTTCCCGGACAGAGAGGGGATAGACATCGAAATCACCGAGAGCCAGATCATGTCCGACCTGGATTCCAATGTCGAAAAACTGCGGCGCTTGCGCGAGCTGGGCATCATCATCGCGCTGGATGATTTCGGCACCGGTTATTCCTCGCTGGCTTATCTGGCGCGCTTGCCGGTGGATGAGCTGAAGATAGACCGCACCTTCGTCAGCCGGATGCTGGAAGCGCCGGAGGCGATGACGATGGTGGAAATGATCATCTCGCTGGCGCACTCGATGAACCTGAAAACGGTGGCGGAAGGCGTGGAGACCAGCCAGCAGGCCCAGGCGCTGGAAAGGCTGGGCTGCGATATCTTGCAGGGTTACTGGATCAGTCCTCCCATCAGCAGCCTTGCGCTGACCGAGCGCATGCGCAGCGAGCGGCGCTGGGCCAGCCATATGAGCCGGGGCTGAGTCAGAAGGCGTAGCGCACGCCGATGGAAGTGGTGTAGCGCGGCGCCAATTGCACGCCGTTCACTTTCTGATACAGCGGCACTTGCATGAAGCCGTAAACCGAGGCTTGCTTGTTCAGCGGCACGGTCACGCCCGGGCTCAGATACAGCAGCGTGCCGCCGGTGCTGACTGTATCGGCCTGCGCGCCGTTATCATGGGCCGCATAGCGGGCATTCAGCTGCAATTGCGGCATCCAGCCGGCAAAGCCGCCGTAGCGCACGCCCAGGTTCAGGTTGACGCCGGTTCCCGGACGATACTGGTCGGACGAATCCAGCGCGCTTTGCACCGTCGCCTGGGTGAAGTAGCTCCAGTCGCGGCCCAACTGGCCGAAGTAGTAAGCGCCCAGAATGGCGTCGGTGGTGCCGGTGCCCGGCTGCAGGCCGCGATCGATGGGCGCGGCGACGCCCGGCGACGCCGGGTCGGTGGACAGGCCGGTTTGGGTATGGCTGCCGGTGGGCAGTTTCAAGCCGAACAGCAAGCCGAAGTTGCGCGCTTCGGCAAAGCCTTGATAGCGGCCGATGACTTTGACGTCGCCCAGGCCGGAGGTGCTGGAGGTGTAAGCGCCGCCCTCTGGCGCCGCCGTGCTGCCGTCCGAACCGGTGCCCAAGGTGCTGTGGCTGCGGTCGATGTAGGGGAGCTGCACGTTCACGCCCCAGGCGGAGGAGAAGGTGTAGTCAAAGCCCAGGGTCAGATAGTTGTTGCGGGTGTACTGCTCGACTTCCTGATTGCCGCCATTCAACTGGCTGGCGGCGCTGGGCGTGATGGAACCGGTGCCGCTGCGCAGCTGGTTCTGATTCAGGTAGTCGTAGCGGATGTCCATCTTCAGGCCAGGCTGCGTGGTGAAGCCTTGGCTTTCCCAATCGGAGCTGAGGGTGCAGCCGCAGCTGGCGCAGGCGTAGGCGCCGGACGAAGCGGCCAGTGCAGTCAGGGCGGGCAGCAGTTTCAGCAGGGCATGGCGAGCGGTCATCTTGTTTTCCTTGGTGGATAAGCGTTTTGGCGCGTGAAGTATGGATGCCCGACGGAGAAGATTCGCTGCGGCAAAATGTCGCAGCCGGGAGCCGGGACGCTCTGTTTGCCATAAATGACCCAGCGGACGGAGCGGATGGCGGTTTTGAAGAATGAAATGGGTTTGTCGGCCTATTTTCATGCGCGCCGGCCTGAAGAATTTGTATGAATGAATATGAAAAAAGGACGCGCGAGGCGTCCCTTTCATTGAGCGGAGGAGGGCGGCGTCAGCGGCCCCAATCATCGCGATGATGATCTCCATGATGCTCGTCATAGTGTTCGTGGCGGTAAGGGTCGCCATGCGGATGGCCATGGTGCGCATGGTAGTGCGGCACGTAGACGCGTTGATACCAGTCGTCGCGGACGAAGTACACGCGGCGGTTGCAGGCATGGTATTGCATGCAATAGCGGTCCCAATGCTTCATGTGGCCGGGAGGCACGCGCAGATAGATGGGCGCGGCCGCGACCGGAACCGGCTGGATCATCACCGGTTGCGGGTAGACCAGCTGCGGAGCCGGCGCGCCGCCGATGTCGATCTGGCCGTAAAAGCCGGGCTCGCCGACGCTGATGGATACGCCAGCCTGGCTGGGCAGGCTGAACAGGGATGCGGCCAGCATCGCTGCGCCGCTCATCACGAGTTTGATGGTTTTCATGTTTAAGTCCTTCCGGTGTTGCTTGCTGTGGACTATGGCAGGCTTTTGTTGCGCATCCGCTGAGCAGGGGCCGACAGGCTTGTCTATTTGTATCTGTTCATAATTTGATTGGACCCGTCGGCGCGCCGCGGAAGTACTCCGCGCATGCTTATGTTTAAGCCATAGGTCTCCGGTCTGCCGACTTGCCGAAAGCATGGGCGGAGCCAGGCCGCGCGGCGCTATCGGCGTTCACTCCAGAAAGTTCTCCAGCAAGCTGATCAGGGCCAGCGGCGTTTCGTTCATCGGGTAGTGTCCCGCATCCCGCAGGATTTCCAGCTTGGCGGAGGGACGCCATTGCAGGGTGGCGCGGAGCATCCGTTCGCGGTTGAAGACGGGATCGTGGCCGCCGGTGATGATCAGGGCGGGATGGCGATCGAGGATGTCCTGGCTGAAATCGGTTTCCGTCCAGGCCCGGCCATAGGCGGCGAAGGCTTCTGGCGTGGAGCGTTGCCAGGAGGACTGCGCTTTCCAATCCAGCCAGGCGGCCGGCAGCCGCTTGCCGGTGCTGCGGTCGATGATCGCGCGCCGGGCGGCGGGATCTGTCGCCGCCTGGGTTTGCAGCGCGCGCGTTTCCTCGCTGCAAAGCAGGCCGCAGGCCGGAACTGGCGCCAGCAACACGAGTCTTCGAACGCGCTCGGGGGCCACGCAGGCCAGCCGCTCGGCCGCCATGGCGCCCATGGAGTGGCCCAGCAGGCTGAAACGAGGCAAGTCCAGCGCGTCGGCCAAGGTCAAGGCGTCCTGGGCGGTCTCTTCTATGGTGAAGTCGCCGGCGCAGTTCAGCCTATCGCCATAGCCGCGGTAATCCATGAAAACATAGCTGTAGCGATCCGTATCCAGGTAGGGCTCGATGGGAGAAAACGACAGGCGGTCGCCAAACCAGCCATGCAGCGCGATGACGGTGTGAGGGCCGCGGCCGACCCGGTGGAAGCGAGGCGTCATGAAAGGACTCCTTTGTGGATAGGCCTCCACTGTAATGGCGGCGGAATTGGCTTGCTTTCGATATCGGGTCAATATGTGTAGAGTTTGAGCCATGCGAAGCGATCCCTTCAATCCTGATGACGACGTCCCGCGCGAACTGGTGCTCCGGCGCGCGGTTTACCCCGCCGGCGCGGTGTTTGACGACCATGTCCATGCGCGCGGCCAGTTCGCTTATGCCGCCCGCGGCGTCATGTCGGTGTTTACCGCCGCCGGCAATTGGGTGGTGCCGGCGGGGCGGGCGGTGTGGTTGCCGGCGGGCTTGCCGCATGGCATGCGGATGTCCGGCCAAGTGGAAATGTGGAATGTGTTTGTCAGCGCGGCCGGCGCGCGGCGGGCGGGTTTGGGCGGGCGCTGCCAGGTGGTGGCGGTGTCCCCTTTGTTGGAAAAACTGCTGGAAGCGGCTGCGCTGCTGCCCGCCCGCTACCCGGACGGCGGACGCGATGGCGGCTTGATGAACCTGCTCTTGCATGAGCTGGCCGCCATGCCGGGATTGCCGCTGAACGCGCCCCTGCCCAAGCATCCACGTCTGGCGGCGTTGTGCCGGAGCTTGTTGGCCGAGCCCAGCCTGGAGGTGGGCATCGAACAGATGGCGGAGCGGGCGGCGATGAGCCGGCGAACCTTTACCCGCTTGTTTCAGCGGGAATGCGGAATGGGCTTTGCCCTGTGGCGTCAGCAGGCCTGCCTGCTGGCGGCGATCGCGCGCTTGGATGAGGGGCTGCCTGTCAGCCGGATCGCGGCGGATTTGGGCTATGGCAGCGTCAGCGCGTTCAGCGCCGCTTTTCGCCGGGCGTTGGGGGCTGCGCCTACGCAGTTCGCGGCCAAGGCTTTGCCAAGGCCGGGAGGAGACGAATAGCCGCGCTGGGCGGCTATTCGCGCATCAGGCCGGAAATCAGGAGTAGTCGGTGTCGTCCAGGCTGAAGTCCGAGCTGTCGGAGCTATCCGCGCTGTAGTCCGCGTAGCCATCGTCGTCGCTGGCCAATTCGCTGATTTCGCCGTGTGACGAGCGCAGGGCGGCACTGTGAGGTTAGGCCGGAGATTCTTGAATGCGCGGCGTCAGGGGGTGAAGGCTGCATTTTTATTACATTTTTAGATTCTAATGGCATAATTGATGTCTGTCTTCGATCCCATCAGGAGCGCGATCATGACCATGCAGTTTTGCGAAGTCTGCGGCAAAGCCACCGAACATAAAGAATTGATCAAACAGAAGCCGTCGAAGTACGGCGCCAGCCGCAGAGAGCAACTCAAGGCGTTTGTGGATGGTTTCTTTTCCGGCGTGGGCGGCGGCGGCGCGGCGGCCATCGACCTGATCGACCGCTATGTGGTGTGCCAGGAATGCGGCCATAAAAAACTGGAAAACCACGGCGAACAGTTCCAATAAGCCAAGGCCGGGCAAAGGGAAATAAAACGGGATGCTTGCATCCCGTTTTGCGTTGCGCGGCGGGCGCCAGGCTCAGTTGGCGCCGGGGCAGGTGGTGCTCTGTCCGTTCAGGCCTTCCGTTTGGATGGAGAAGGCCGCATTGCGCTGATTGCCGGAGCTGTTGATGGTGATGACATAGATGCTGTCGTAGTCATTGCCCGACCAGGAAGGGATGTTCGCGCTTTGTCCCAGGTTGGCGAAGATCTGCTTGGCCAGCGTGACGATCTTCTTATGCTCCCACGCCACGTACACGGTGGAGTTGGCATAGTCCGAGCTCAGCAGCTTGGCGGCCAGATTGGCCGTTTGGGTAAAGCCGTAGGCAGTGTTGACCGGCAGGCCGGCGCTGATGGCGGTGGGCTCTATCGTGGCGAGCGGGCGCACATAGTAGTAGTTGTTGCCGGAGTCGGACACTTGGGTGGCGGGGTCGGGCGCGAACAAGGCGTCCGGCGAGCCGAAGGCGCTGTTCAGCACGCGCGGCAGGGCCAGGGCGCGGTTCAGGCCTTGGCAGGTCAGTTGGCCCAGGCCTTGATCGGGCTTTTCGCCATGGCGGAAGATCGCGATGGTCTCGGTGGCGGCGAAGGCCTGGGCGGAGAGCAGCAAGCACAGCGCAGCCAACGCGGCGCGCGGATTCAAGGAAAACGGCAGCTTCATTTCATGCCTCATCGATTTTAAGTTGGATGGTCGTGTCCTCAGGCCAGGATAGGCCTGAGGCACTGTTATAAAGCCTGAATTTGACAATGGCATTTATTGGCCTGCGTCCATATGGACAGGTTGGCCGCGGTCTGGCGTCATTCGCAACCGGGCCGCGGAGGGCTTGCGCACCATGCGCGATAGCCGGTCCATTCAGGGCCTTCTCAAAAGACTAGGCGCGACGCATCCATCCTAGACGTTGGCAGTGTTGCCGGTCATCTCGCGCCAGAGACTACGGCAAGAATCGGGTCGCCGCCGCGGCGCGGCCATCGCATGCTGACCGCTCATTCTGGAACTTGGGGAGAGCAAGATGGCGCAGTTGGCGGGCAAGGTGGCGATCATTACCGGCGCGAGCTCAGGCATAGGGCGGGCGGCGGCGCGGCTGTTCGCGCGGGAAGGCGCGCGCGTGGTGCTGGTGGCGCGGCGCGCGCAGGCCCTGGAAGCCTTGAGCGACGAGATCATAGCCGCAGGCGGCGAGGCGGTTTGCTTGGCGGGAGATGTGAGGGAAGAGCAAACGGCCGCGGCGGCGGTCGCATTGGCGCGCGAGCGCTTTGGCGGCCTCGACATTGCCTTCAACAATGCGGGCATGCTGGGCGATAACGCGCCTACGCATCTGTTGTCGGCGGATAATTGGCGGCAGGTGCTGGACACCAATTTGAGCGGCGCGTTTCTGGCCGCCCGGCAGCAAATCCCCGTCATGCTGGCGCGGGGCGGCGGCGCGCTGTTGTTTACCTCCAGCTTTGTCGGGCAGACCGCAGGCTTTCCGGGCATGGCGGCTTACGCGGCCAGCAAGGCGGGTTTGATCGGTTTGAGCCAGGTGATCGCCGCCGAGTACGGCGCGCAAGGCATCCGCGCCAATGCTTTGTTGCCGGGCGGAACCGATACCGAGATGGGCCGCTCCGCCGCGCCCACGGCAGAGGCGAGAAGCTTTGTCGAAGGGCTGCATGCCTTGAAGCGCTTGGCGGAGCCGGAGGAAATCGCCCGCGCGGCTTTGTTCATGTTGTCCGATGCCGCCAGTTTCATCACCGGCGAGGCGATACGGGCGGATGGCGGGGTCTCCATCACGCGCGGCTAGTCTTTGAGCGAGGGCCGCGCTTGGGGCGCGGCCCAATGGGTGGTGTCACAGCCGATAGCGGCTGACCGCTTCGTTCATCGCCAGCACCGCTTCGTCCAATTGCTCGGCGGTGCTGGCGGTTTGCTGCGCCGCCGCGCTGGATTGGGTGGCCATTTCGGCGATCTTTTCCACCTGGATGGCGATGGCGTTGCAGGCCTCGCCTTGCTCGCGTATCGATTCGGCGATTTCGCCCACCATATGCGAGGCGCTGCTGGATGATTTGCCGATTTCGCCGATGGCGGCCAGCGCCTCGTCGGCCCGCACCACGCCGGATTCCACCAGTTGCTGGGTTTCGCCCATCCGCGTGGTGGTGAGGCGCGAGGTGTCGGTGATGCCGCGTATCACCTGGTCGATCTCGCCGGTCAGGATGGTGGTGCGTTCAGCCAGCTTGCGAACTTCGTCGGCCACCACTGCGAAGCCGCGCCCCATCTCGCCGGCCCGCGCCGCTTCGATGGCGGCGTTCAGCGCCAGCAAATTGGTCTGATCGGCGATGTCCTTGATGCTGCTGACCGAGTTGGCGATGCGGCGGTTCTGTTCTTCCAGCTCGCTCAAGCTGCTGCTGGCCTGCACCACGGTGCTGGAGATGGAGCGGATTTCCTCCACCGTTTTGGAGATCACCTGCTGGCCATTGCCGGCGTGGCGGCTGGCTTCCTCGGTTTGCTGGTTGCTGTGCTCGGCGCGGTCGCCCACGTGGTTGATGCTGACGGTCAGCTGCTGCATGGTGGCGGCGATGGAGGCCGAGGCTTCGTTCTGTTTTTCGGCGGCGGTGAGCACATTGCCGGCCGCGCCCGCCAGGTCTGAAGAGTAGGCCGACACCTTGGCGCAGTTGTGCGAGATGTCGTTCAGGCTGTCGCGGATGCGCTCCACCAGCTGATTGAAAATCAGCGCGGTATTGCCGATTTCGTCCTTGCGGTTATGCACCCGCACCTGGCGGGTGAAGTCCAGCCGCTCGCCGATGGCGTGCATGGTTTGGTTGAGGTCGCGCAGCGGGCGGGTGATGGACACGAAGCAACGCAGGCCAATGCCGATCAGCAAGATGGCTAGCAAGACGGTGACGGACAATGTGACATCGCGCGATGTCTCGGTCAGCGCCTGGTTGTCCGCCACTTCCTTATCGACGAAACGCTTGTTGTAGTCGATATGGGCGGCGATGGCATGGCTGAGCTTGTCGCCGGCCGGGGTGGCGGAGTGAGCGCGGATCTGCCGCGCCTCTTCCATGGCGCCGCGGTCCACCGCTGCCAGCAGCGGCTGCATGGTGCCCATGTATTGTTCCAGCAGCCGCAGATCGTCGTTGTACAGGCCGCGGTCTTCGTCGTCGTTCAGCATGGTGCCGTATTCGGCCAGCGCCGCCTTGGCGGTTTGATATTGCTGATCCAGCTTGCCTTTGACCAGCGCGCGGTCGGCGGCGGTTTCCGCCACCAGCGCCTGCATGCCGGTGAGCCGCATCAGCGAGAACGTGTTGTTGAGGCGGTCCAGCAGAATCAGGCTGGGAAAGTCCACTTTGGCGAAATTGCGCGAGGTGGCGGCCAATTGGGATTGGGTATACAGGCTGTAGGAGCCGATGCCGATCAGGGCCAGGATGGATAAGGCGATCAGCAGCAAGATTTTTTTAGAGACTGTCATGGCGATCCACTCCGTCTAAAGCTGGTGCGGCCAGTAGGTTGGGAAAGGGATAAGCGGCGTGCGCGACGCCAAGACGCGAGGCGCGTATGCCGCCTTGCCTGCGTGCTGCAGCAAGGCTTTTGAATTTTTTATGCATTTATACATGCTAATGGTAAATGGGCAAGCATTTGCATGTCATCAGGCATAAATGCTTAGCGACAGAGGAGGACGGGCGCGGGGCCATCTCGCTGTTGGGCCGGGGACCGCATGCGTGTTTCGCGTCAATTCCACGAAATGCCATCGTCAAATGATATTGATGATAATTACCGCGGCGCCGATTTCATCTACTTGAATTTCTACTTAGAACTAAGCCCCAGCCTGCTCTATAACTCCATCGCAAGCACAAGTGGAAATCAGCGCGGCATGGCTAGGCCAATGTCGGGCAAGGCATGGGGAAGCGCATGACTATCATTCGGAAGTTGCTGCTCACCATTGTGGTGGCGCTATTGGCTGTGGGCGCGCTCAGCGCCATGGGTTGGTATCAATTGGGCCAGGCGAAAGACCGATTCGATGGCGTGGTGAGCAATTTCTCACCCAGCGTGCGGGATTTGAATGCCGCCACTTACGCTTTTATGGATGTGCGTTCGGCGGTGACCAAGAATGCGGTGTCTTCCGATCCAGCGGAAAAACAGGCCGCGGCGGCGGAGGCGGATGCCGCCGTAAGCAAGGCGCAAACGGCGTTTGATACTTATGAAAAGAACGACATTTCCGATGACCACGACAGGCAGTTGCTGAATGCGGATAGAAAGAATCTGGCCGCATACGCGGCGGCGATGCATACCTTTTTTCAGCTATCGAGCAGGCCGGAACACAGCGCCGAGGCGATGAAGATGATCACCAGCGGCGCAATCAAAGATGCTGCAATCAGTTTGCGCCAGAGTTTGTCCGACCACATCGAATACAACATCAAGCTTTCTTTCGACACGCTGGAGCAAAACACCCAGACCTATCACGGCGTGATGGGGCAGATGGGCGGGCTGGTGGTGGTCGTGTTCATCCTGCTGCTGGGCTTTGGCTGGTCCTTGTTTTCCACCATCCAGAGCGGGCTGAGCGCCATCCAGAGCACGCTGCAAGAGGTGAGCCGCAGCCATGACTTCACCCGCCGCGCCAAAGTGCTGCGCAATGACGAGATAGGCCAGACCTCGCAAGCCTTCAACGAGCTGTTGGAAAACCTGCAGGGCAGCCTGCAATCCATCCAGAGCGGCGCCGGCAGCGTGGCGCAATCGGCGCAGGATCTGTCGCAAACCGCCACCCAGGTATCGGCCGCCGCCGGCGCGCAGAGCGAATCGGCCGCCAGCATGGCCGCCACCATCGAACAGATGACAGTCAGCGTCAATCATGTGGCCGAGCGGGCGGAGGAGTCGCGCCGGTTGGCGCAAAATGCCGGCGAACTGGCCAAGCAGGGCTCCGCCACCATCGCCCAGACCATACAGGACATCCGCGAAATCTCGCGCGCGGTGGATAGCGCCGGCTCCAGCATCCGCGATCTGGAAAACTACAGCACTCAGGTGAACACGGTGGTGGGCGTGATCAAGGACATCGCCGACCAGACCAATCTGCTGGCCTTGAACGCGGCGATCGAGGCGGCGCGGGCCGGCGAGATGGGCCGCGGCTTCGCCGTGGTGGCGGACGAGGTGAGAAAGCTGGCGGAACGCACTTCGCTGTCCACCCAGGAAATCTCCTCCACCATCACCGCCATGCGCGACCGCTCATCGGCCGCCACCGAGCATATGCGCGCGGCGGAGGAACTGGTGCGCAACGGCGTGGAGCGCGCCGACAACGCCGACAAGGCCATCTCGCAGATCGGCCAGGCGACCGAGGAAACAGTGGGCATGGTGGCCGAGATATCCGGCGCCATCAAGGAGCAGGGCGACGCCACCAACAATATCGCTCAAAGGGTGGAGCAGATCGCGCAGATGACCGAGGAATCATCCTCCGCCGCGCAGGAGGCAGCCAATAGCGCGGTGCGGCTGGATGATCTGGCCAATCAGCAAATCGCCACGCTCAAGCAATATCGGTTGTAAGGGTTCCGTTTGGGGCCGCGCGGCAAGGCGGCCCCGTTTGGCGCAGATCAAGAAGTCCGGCGAGCGGCGGGAGCAAGATGCCCGGTTTGACCAACCGGAGCTTCAAGATGATCGCTTCCCCTTTGCCGCTGGCCCCCGTCCATTTTCACGATTCCTGCCCGCCCAAGGCCGGCGCCGAACCGCCCATCGTCGGCGCGCGGGCGGAGCTGCAACTGCTCACCACGCTGAAATGCAATCTCAAGTGCACCTATTGCTCGCTGGGCGTCGGCGAGGTGCTGGGCTCGCAAACCGAAATCCAGTACGACATTGAACAGCTGGCCGCCTTTGTCGATGCCCATTTGGCTGGCAAAGACGTATACATCACTTTCTACGGCGGCGAGCCGACGCTGAACCAGCCGCTGATGCTGGAGGCGATGCGCCGTTTCCCCAGCTTCCGTTTTCAACTGCAAACCAATGGCACGCTGCTGGACGATATGCCAGCCTGGGCGCTGGCGCGCCTGTCCAATGTGCTGGTGTCGATAGACGGCGGCGAAGCCATTACCGACGGCTACCGCGGCCGCGGCATTTACCGGCAGGTGATGCGCAACCTCGCCAAGGTTCGGCCCTTGCTGGGCGGCACGCTGACCGCGCGCGTCACCTGGGGCAATCCGGATACCAGTTTTGAAGAGCTGGACCAATTGCTGGCTGAAGATTCGCCTTTTGATTATCTGTACTGGCAGTTCGTGGCCGACGAAATGTACGGCCAGGCGTCGCTGGACCAGCGCAAAGCGGTGCTGCGCCAGCTGATCGCCCGTTTTTTCGCCGCTACCGACCGCCTTTACCCGCTGATTCCCCTGATGGGCATCGTCCGCAACAAGCTGTTTCCGGATCGCGCCCAGGAGCTTTACGCCGGCCGCACCCAATGCCGGGTCTCCACCCATCTGCTCAATGTCATGCCCAGCGGCGAAATCTACCCCTGCCCGGACATGATGTATCTGCCGCAAATGAAAATGGGCGACGTGAAAGGCAACTGGCTGCGCGCCAGCCCGCTGCAAGCCACGCCGGCCATGCCCTGCCCTGGCTGCGAGGCCTACAGCTGGTGCCGCGGCAATTGCATGAAAAACCTCTATCTGGGCTATGAGAAAAACGACGCCCGCTACCGCCAGAACGTGGTGGAGCCGATCTGCGAGCTGCTGTGCTTCATCGGCCAGGAGATAGACCGCCATGGCCCGCAAGCCTGGTTTGAGCGAGCCAGCCTGGCGGCGCGCAAGCAATTGCGCGATTGCGAGGTGTACGAGTACGTCGAGATCATGCCCTAGCGCGTGAGCCCTTGCCGGGGGCTGGCAGGCCTCCGGCCGCGTAAGCGCTGAATTGCCGCCGCGTCCGCTTGACATTAGAATTAGAGCCTTTGACCTATCCGAGCGACGCGCCGTGAATGCACCGACATCCCTGAGAAACCTCCCGCAAGGCCAATTGTTCCGCCAAGGCGATGTGTTCGTCCTGTTTGGCGAACTGTTTGGCCGCGGCTACGCCAACGGCCTGATCAACCAGGCGCGCGAAGCCGGCATGACCATCATCGGTCTGACCGTGGGCCGCCGCGAGGCCGACAACAGCCTGCGCCCGCTGAACGCCGAAGAACTGGCTGAAGCCGAGGCGCGTCTGGGCGGCAAGGTGATCAATGTGCCGCTGATGGCCGGTTTCGACCTGGACGCGCCGGCGGGCGAAGCGACGCCGACCGAGCTGCTGGCGCCGCTGACGCTGAAGAACTGGCAAGAACAAAAGCTGGACTGGGCGCAAGTGGAGCGCTGCCGCCAGGCCGGCGTGGCGCGTTTCAAGCAAGGCGTGGCCGAAGTGATGGCCCAACTGGACCCGCTGGTGAAAGACGGCGGCAATGTGCTGTTCGCCCACACCATGGCCGGCGGCATCCCCAAGGTGAAAGTGTTCCTGGCCATCGCCAACCGCATCTACAAAGGCCGCGGCGACCGTTTCCTGTCCACGCGCGCGCTGCTGGACAGCGACCTGGGCAAGCTGATCCTGCAAAACTTCGATGAAGTCACCGCCAATACTTTCCAGTACCTGATCGAAGGCAGCGCCGCGCTGCGCGAGCGGCTGGAACGCACTGGCGGCCAGGCGCGCTACACGGCTTACGGCTATCACGGCACCGAGATTCTGATCGACGGCCAATACCAGTGGCAGACCTATACCAACTACACCCAGGGCCGCGCCAAGAAGCGGCTGGAAGACCACGCCCGCGCCGCCTGGTCGCAAGGCGTCAAGGCCACGGTGTTCAACTGCCCGGAAATCCGCACCAATTCGTCCGACATCTTCGTCGGCGTGGAGCTGTCGCTGTTCCCGCTGCTGAAGGCGCTGAAGCAGGAAGGCGGCGGCAACTGGGCGGAAGCGCAATGGGCGGCCTGCGAAGCGCTGCTGCAAGACGGCTATTCGGTGGCGGATCTGCTGTCGCAGATCGAGGCCTACAATACCAGCGCGACCATGCAGACCTTCCGCGACTTCCCGGCCTGGCCGATGGACAACTCGCCGGAACTGGCCGAGGTGATGATAGGCACCTCCGAAGACATCACCAGCAAGCATAAAGACCGCAACGCGCTGGTGACCGACCTGCTGAGCAGCCTGGTGCTGGAAGGCACCGGCCCGCTGATGTTCGGCGAAGCCGCCGCGCCTTCGGCCCCGGTGCTATGGCTCAACCACGACATCATCGCCCGCCAGCTGGCGCGTATGCACGGCTGAGCGAACGTTCAAGCCAATAAAACCCCGGTTGAGACGCCGGGTTTTTTTTATGATCTGCGCGAAATGGCCATCTGGCAGCAAGTTGTAGGGCGGATGCCCCAACGGGGCGATCCGCCATTGCGGTGGAGCGCATTGAGGGGATGCATTCGGTGGAGCTCATTGCGGTGGAACTCCCGGCATGGCCGGGATTCCACCCTGCAAAATCGGTCGAATCCAAATCGACCGGCTGTCGAGAAGAGGACCAGTAGGGCGGGCAAATCTTGATTTGCCCACGGGTAGCCATGTACGGCAAGCGCGTGGGCAAGCTTTGAAGCTTGCCCAGATGCCCAGCTTATGTGGTTTTGAGATCGCGCAGAATTTCTGGATGCTGCGCGGCCACTTTCAAGAGCGTCTTGGCCGCGCCAGTGGGTTGCCGCCGGTTTTGCTCCCAGTCTTGCAGGGTACGTGTGCTTACCCCCAGCAGGCCAGCAAAAGCGGCTTGCGACAAGCCTGTTTTGGCGCGGGTGGCGGCTATGGGGGACATTTCCACTTTGGTGATGCGGGCGGCTTCGCCCGCTTTCATTTCCCTGACCGATTGCAGCAGGTCTGCCTGAAACTGTTCCATTTCCTTATCCACCTTCCACCTCTTCACGTAACTGCTTGAGAAATGCCACGGGCAAATTGTCGAATTTGGCCTTGGTATACGCGATGAGCAAGTAAATGCAGCCATCTTCAAGCAGATTGTAATAGACCACTCTGACACCACCCCGCTTGCCTATCCCTGCTCGACTCCAGCGAATTTTGCGTAAGCCGCCAGAACCAGGAATAACGCTGCCTGCAAGGGCATTGTTTGCCAGGCACTCGATGAAGGCCAAACGTTCTGACGTGGACCAAACTTCATCAGCACAACGCTTGAAGACGTGTGTCTCAATGACGGTGTACATAGCATCATTATACGGCATTGCCGTATGGTGGCAATGACGACTCGTGAAGATAAAATGCCAGTCTGCCGTTAAAAATGGCTCAAGGGGCAGGGGCTCGGCAGAACTGCCAGTTTGCGTCGCAGATGTAGAGCCCGCTTTGCGGACGATGTGTGGGTGCCGGTTCCGCCCGGCGGACGGAAAAGGGGGTTGTGCGGCCAGCCCCCTTTTATCCCCGGCCGCCCCAGCAGCCCGTGAAACCCCGGCAAAAAAGCGCCGAGCGAGGAGCCGCCGGAACTACATGCGTGCGAATCTTTGATTCGCTCAGCGGTACGCGCTAGCGTCGCGCGGTGTCGAACAGCCGACGTCTTAAAACCTCGCCCGACGTTTTTTGGCCGGCGCGTGCTGAAGGGGGAAGGGGCGCGTTGTATTCGTTCTAATGAGCGTGCGGCTGGTACGAGGTAGGGCGGATGCCCCGGAGGGGCGATCCGCCACTGCGGTGGAACGCATTGCGGTGGAACTCCCGGCATGGCCGGGATTCCACCCTACAAAATCGGTCGAATCCAAATCGATCGGCTGTCGAGAAGAGGACCGGTAGGGTGGGCAAATCTTGATTTGCCCACGCTACCAAAACAGCCTGCCGCTGGGAAGCGCGCAGGCTGTCGGCTTATGGCACAGGGCTTACAGCACGCGGGTGAGCAGGGGGAGGGACTGGCTCATCCGTTTATCCAGCGGCTCCAGCAGCTCCTTGATGCGGCTGGAAGGCAGGCGGACATCATCGCCCAGGCAAGCCAGCAGCTCGATCACGGATTGCAAACCCAACTGGCCGTGGGACAAGTGGCAGATGGACTCCACCACCGCCTGTTCGATGTCGTGGCACAAATGCGCCACACGCGCGGCCGGCTCTCTGACTTTTGACTGATCCTTGTTGGCCAATTGTTCCTGCAAGGCGGCAAAGGCCTCGTGCAGCCGCGTCATGGCTAACAAGCTTGGCGGATGCGTAGGAGCTTGCTTGTTCAGCAGCCAGCGGCTGCGGGCAGGGTGACGGTTGTTCAGGGAAAACGCGAGGTGCGACGAACTGCGGGTGATGCTAGGCATGGCAAAACCCTCCTGGATAGGTGCTTAACCCTGCCAACCCCAACGCCAAGTAGGGGTGGCAGGCACATGGCGGGATTGGCGTACCGATCCAGGAGCGGCGCATCATAGATGCTCCCACCATGGCCCGCCATAGAGGACGTGCAATGGTGTACGGACGCGACAAGGCCCAGCCTTGCACACAAGTCCGCCTGAATGCGGGACGCCAATCCCGGTGCCGCTATTGAACGGCACGGGTTAGATTATCCGGCTGGATGGTTGCTCAGGCAAGCAAATAAAATGAAAAAAGAGCTGTGCTTTGAGCCAGAGATTCAGGGCCAGGGAATACAGGCTATTTCGCAAGCAAGAAGTGCGGGATGAGCAGCACACTAATGTAAATAAGCGTAAACTGTGCAAATAAATATTTGAATCTGTGGGTACAAGCGGGGTTGTAATGGGCAAGAAGCCACTTTTTCGTAAAGTTAATACATTGGCTCATGGTGTTTTCCATCACCATGGTAGTGACTACAAGCGCAGTGGGAAAAAAATAGACTCAACCGATGTCAAGAGACAAGGAATGAAGAGGAATGTACAGCGAGGTTTGGACTATACTCCGCTGTTTAAATTTCTTCTGTCAAAGGTTGGGAGTAATTGGAATGATGTTTTCTCTGAGGCAAGCGCTCGGCTAGACAGAACAGAACCAATTTTCTGGATGGTGGCATTGCATGAATTTCAGAAGAGAGATTATGTATTGATTGGTGAGTCAAGTTATTTTAGTGGGCTATTTGTTGCAGAGGATGGAGTGCTTCAAATTGTTAATCCCAATATAGGTCCATCAACATTGGAGCCTCATTGTCGCTGCTGTACTCATACTTTTAATGGGGTGAAATTTACCAAAACGTATAAAAATCAAGTGGAATGAGTTACATAGGGTGAGCAAATCTTGATTTGCCCACGGCTAACGGTATGCAGAAAGCGTGTGGGCAAGCTTTGAAGCTTGCCCACCCTACCGCTGGAGTTTGTTTAATCGGTTACTTGAACCGAACCGACTTGCCCCTATCCCATCAGCGCTCGCCGACTCCGAAGCCAACTCAAGGTTTTAAGACGCCGGCTGTTCGATGCCGCTCGACGGTAGCGCGTACCGCTGGGCGAATCAAAGATTCGCATGCATGTAGTTTCGGCGGCTCCTTGAGTTGGCTTTGGAGGCGGGGTTTCGCAGCGCTGTTGGGTCGCCTTTTCTTTCGTCCATTTCTTTTGGCGAAGCAAAAGAAATGGACCCGTTCTGCCGGGCGGACCCGGCACTTAAATATCTGTCCGCGGAGCGAACGCAAAACCAATCAGCATTGTGTTGTAAACGTTCGGCTTTGCACGGAATAGCTTTATGGAAATAAGGGTGAATTTATACTTTGGGAGTTATTAATTTGATAGATCATCAAGATATAAGAGGACCAAATCGTCAATTGCTTCCGCAGCCATATTTGCAGATGGCTCTGAATGGTGCAAATTATTTTTTGGCATGGAGATTTGTTTCATCACAAGATAGATCAGATAAGTTGCGTAGAGAGTTTCGGTTGGAAGCGGCATTGCCAAACTCGATTCGATATAAAGACATACAACCCTTTGCTGTTAGCACATATTCTGATGATATTGCAGGTTTTTTACTAGATGAACAAAAGGTAAGTAAAACGGTAATAGTCGTTCATTTGACTTGGTCTGGAAAGGCTGAGCGTGAAGGTTTTCCATCTGTAACAGTTTACGAAGATTTTGTTGCGTGGTTGAAGGAGTGCGTTTGTGAGGATTTGCGTATGAGTGACTAAATTTTATATTGATGCGAATCTGGGGAGTTTTTACCACTATGTACCGCATGGATTATCGTGAGTGGCTCATGTAAAAGTGGTGGATCGCCCCTATGGGATATTCAACCTAACTGTTTCGTCCTAGCAGTCTTTATGATATCAAGGTACGTGGTGTTGGAGAAAGCAGGAAAGTAAGGGTTGGACAAGTGGTGCGTCATCCCTGCTGGATGACGGCAACCTGCGCTTAGAGTCGAACCGATTGGCCCCTATCCCATCAGCGCTCGCCGACTCCGAAGCCATTTTCAAGGTTTTAAGACGCCGGCTGTTCGACGCCGCGCGACGGTCGCGCGCGGCTAGTACCGGCGGCTCCTTGAAAATGGCTTTGGAGGCGGGGTTTCGCAGCGCTGTTGGGTCGCCTTTTCTTTCGTCCATTTCTTTTGGCGAGGCAAAAGAAATGGACCCGTTCTGCAGGGCGGAACCGGCACGTAAATATCTGTCCGCGGAGCGGACACAAAACTAATCCGTATTGCGCGGTAAACGTTGGGCTTCGCCTGGCTCAGCCAAACCTAGGGCCTTGGTTAAATTAGTATAAAGTATTATAGTATTTCTTAGGTTCTGGTTGGAATGATTTATTGAATTTACGAAGTTACATATAGTGGTTAGGAGGATTTATGGTTCTTAGAGGGGGAGTTCCGTTTCTTGTGAGTATATTTTTTATCGGTGGGCTTGCCGGGTTTGGAACTTGTCGATTTTTTTTTAGTAATCCGAGCAGTAGCACAGTGGAGAATGGCATGGCTCACGCAGACGAGAGGGCTATCGTAGTGAAATCGGATAATTTATCTGAGTTGTTGATTTTGAAACAGAAGAATCAAGAGTTAGAGGCTGAATTGGCAACACTACACTTATCTTTTGAGGCTGAACGTAGTAAAAAAAATATTATTAATTCAGTGTCTAAAAATAATGAAAAAAATTGCAGGGAAGCATTTGAGGAAATAAATTCTTTAAAAAATAAGGCAAGCTCAATGGAAACTCTCATCGCTTTTAAACGTAATTCTATAGAGGGTGGTGATGGGGACTATCAAGATTTAAAAATGATTCAAGAGAAGCTGGCTTTGGTTCGTCGAGATATTCATGGTGCTAAAAGAAAATATGAAATTTGTAATAAGTAAAACTTTAGCTAATTTTATTTGAAAAGGATTGGTTCTTGTGAAAAAAACTATTTGTCAAGTACTATGGTTGGTGGCTGCAGTGCTACCTAGCTCTTCCTTTGCTATTACATGGCCTAACTCAGTAAAGAGTGCAGTAAGCATATCGGCAGATGATGGATGGCCTAGTCAACTTAGCCAAGTTAATATTTTGGATCGCTATGGATTTCGTGGGACATTCTATTTGACAGCTCAGGGCATGCCACCAGTAGTAACTAATGCTGCATCGTGGCAACAGGCATTCCAAAGAGGGCATGAAATCGGTAATCATTCCTACTCTCATTGGGGGGCTTCTGTTCTGGTAAGTAAAAGTTGGACTGATGTTGCTAGTGATGTAAGTAATATGGAATGGTGGTTGTTAAAGAATATTTACTCTATGGTTCCAACGGACCATACTTATGCATATCCAGAAGGTGCTTATAGTATTGGTTCACAAGATGGGGTGCAAAGTCGACAAGTTGGTACTTGTGAATATGCAGCATTGTTGTCGGCAGTTGTATCGGGAGCTCGAATAGCTGGTACAGGCGAAAATGATCCTGAAGTTGTAATGCAACGGCGTTATTACATTGGTGGTCTACCAGTGCATGGCGATGATGTGACTGCTTTTAATATGGCAAAACAAGCTATCGATAATGGAATTGCTCATGGGACTTGGACTGTACTCATTTTTCACTCGTTAGGAGATACCGGAGATGGTTATTCTGTTACTGCGGCAGCTTATGAAAAGATTATAAGCTATTTATATAGCCGTCGCTCAGATCTATGGGTGGCACCCGTAGTGGCAGTAAAAAATTATATTAGCACTAATACTATTTCTGCTGGTTGGACTTGCGCACAGCCTTGAAAAGTATGGCTTAGGTCTTATTTTATTTCAGTATAACTTACGATTTTCCATTTCTTTTGGTGTGTTGTAAGTAAAAAAACCGCTCACTTTTGGTGAGCGGTTTCGACATATCCAACTCCAGCCAAATGCTTACTCAGGCCTCATATGCGGGAAGAGAATAACATCCCTGATGGACGGCGCGTCGGTCAGCAACATCACCAAACGGTCGATGCCGATGCCGCAACCGCCGGTCGGCGGCAGGCCGTATTCCATGGCGCGGATGTAGTCGGCGTCGTAGTGCATCGCTTCGTCGTCGCCGGCATCCTTCTGCGCCACTTGCGCCTGGAAGCGCGCGGCCTGGTCTTCCGGATCGTTCAACTCCGAGTAGCCGTTGGCGTGCTCGCGGCCGACGATGAACAGCTCGAAACGCTCGGTCAGGCCCGGCTGCGTGTCGGAACCGCGCGCCAGCGGGGAGACCTCCACCGGGTAGTCGATGATGAAGGTCGGGTTCCACAGCAGCGACTCGGCGCATTCTTCGAACAGCGCCAGTTGCAGGCTGCCCAGACCCGGCGCCGGGGGCAGCTTGCCGCCCAGGCGCTTGATCTCGCTGGCCACCCAGGCGGCGTCGGACAGCTGCGCGTCGGTGTATTGCGGGTTGTAGTGCTTGATCGCTTCCACGATGGTGAAGCGGTCGAACGGCTTGCCCAGGTCCACTTCCTTGCCTTGGTAGCTCACGGTGGTGGAGCCGCAGGAAACCAGCGCGCATTCGCGGATGATGGTTTCGGTCATCTCCATCATGCGCTGGTAGTCGCTATACGCTTCGTAGAACTCGATCATGGTGAACTCGGGGTTGTGGCGCGTGCTCATCCCCTCGTTGCGGAAGTTGCGGTTGATCTCGAACACGCGTTCCAGGCCGCCCACCACCAGGCGCTTCAGGTACAGCTCCGGAGCGATGCGCAGGTAGAGCGGCATGTCCAGGGCGTTGTGGTGGGTGACAAACGGCTTGGCCGACGCGCCGCCCGGGATCGGGTGCATCATCGGGGTTTCCACTTCCAGGTAGCCTTCGCCCACCATCACGTCGCGCACCTTCTGCACGATCTTGGAGCGCTTGACGAAGGTGTCGCGCGTCTCTTCGCTCATGATCAGGTCGGCGTAGCGCTGGCGGTACTTGGTTTCCTGGTCGGCGATGCCGTGGAATTTTTCCGGCAGCGGACGGATGTTCTTGGACAGCATGCGCACTTCGGTGGCTTGCACTGTCAGTTCGCCGGTCTTGGTCTTGAACAGCACGCCCTTGATGGCGATGATGTCACCCAAGTCCCAGCGCTTGAAGTCGGCGTAGACGTCTTCGCCCACGTTGTCGCGGGAGATGAAGGCCTGGATGCGGCCGCTCACGTCCTGCAGCGTGGCGAAGCTGGCTTTGCCCATCACACGTTTAAGCATCATGCGGCCGGCGACGGCGACTTCGATTTTTTCGGCTTCCAGCGCCTCGGCTTCTTTAGCGGCGTGGTCGTCCTGCAGCGGTTTGGCGAAGTGGCTGCGTTTGAAGTCGTTGGGGTAGGCGATGCCTTTTTCGCGGATCGCCTGCAGTTTCTGGCGGCGTTCCGCCATGATCTGGTTTTCGTCTTGGCTTTGCGCCGGTGCTTGTTCGTGATCAGACATGATGACTCCGTGCCGGGTTGGGGTCCTTCGGCAAATACACTTTTAAAAAACGGCAAAAACCGGCCGCGGGCGGCCGGTCGATAGCAATTACACGCCTTGTTTCAGGCTGGCTTCGATGAAGCCGTCCAGGTCGCCATCCATGACGCCCTTGATGTTGCCCACTTCGTAGCTGGTGCGCAAATCCTTGATGCGGGACTGGTCGAACACATAGGAGCGGATCTGGTGGCCCCAGCCCACGTCGGTCTTGGTGTCTTCCAGCGCTTGCTTGGCTTCGTTGCGCTTCTTCAGTTCCAGCTCGTACAGCTTGGCGCGCAGCATCTGCCAGGCTTCGTCGCGGTTGCGGTGCTGGGAACGGTCGTTCTGGCACTGCACCACGATATTGGTCGGGATGTGGGTCAGACGCACGGCCGAGTCGGTCTTGTTGATGTGCTGACCGCCGGCGCCGGAGGCGCGGTAGGTATCGGTGCGCACGTCGGCCGGGTTGATGTCGATCTCGAAGCTGTCGTCCACTTCCGGGTAGACGAACACCGACGAGAACGAGGTGTGGCGGCGGGCGTTGGAGTCGAACGGCGACACGCGCACCAGGCGGTGCACGCCCACTTCGGTGCGCAGCAGGCCGTAGGCGTATTCGCCTTCGATCTTCAGCGTGGCGCTGGTGACGCCGGCCACTTCGCCTTCGGACAGTTCCAGTACGTCCACCTTGAAGCCCTTGCGTTCGGCGTAGCGGGTGTACATGCGCACCAGCATGCCGGCCCAGTCCTGGGCTTCGGTGCCGCCGGCGCCGGCCTGGATGTCGATGAAGCAGTTGGTCGGGTCCATCGGGTCGTGGAACATGCGGCGGAATTCCATCTTCGCCACTTTTTCTTCCACTTCTTCCAGATCGGCCTGCACGGCGAAGATGGTGTCGTCGTCTTCCTCGCTCTTGCCCATTTCAAACAGTTCGCGGCTGTCGGCGATGGTGGCGTTGATGCTGTCCAGCACCAGTACCACGTCTTCCAGTTGCTTGCGCTCGCGGCCCAGATCCTGCGCCTTTTTCGGCTCGTTCCAGATTTCCGGGTCTTCGGTCAGGCGGCTAACTTCTTCCAGACGGTCTTTTTTGCCGTCGTAGTCAAAGATACCCCCGAATATCGGCGGCGCGGGCGGCCAGGTCTTCGATTTTGGCCGCGATTTGGTTCAGGACTTCAACTTCAATCATGCTCTTGCTCCAAATGGCAGTCTGTATTAGTAAATGCAAATAGTGCGCGGCGGTTTGTCCAATGACAAAAGCGCACCATTTGGTGCGCTTCGTCAGGAGTCAGGCCGGGTCTTAGCCAAACAGGTGAGCGATGGCTGCGCGCTCTTCTTCCAGTTCGGCCAGGGTCAGGTCCATCCGCTCGCGGCTGAACGCGTCGATTTCCAGGCCTTCCACACGCTTGTATTCGCCATTTTCGCATACAACCGGCACGCCGTACATCACGCCTTCCGGAATGCCGTAGGAGCCGTCGGACGGAATGCCCATGGTCACCCACTTGCCGTTGCTGCCCAGCACCCAGTCATGGATGTGGTCGATGGCGGCGTTGGCGGCGGAGGCGGCGGACGACAGGCCGCGCGCTTCGATGATGGCGGCGCCGCGCTTGCCCACGGTGGGCAGGAACACGTCGCGGTTCCACACGTCGTCGTTGATCAGGGTTTTAACCGATTGGCCATCGATGGTGGCGAAGCGGTAGTCGGCGTACATGGTCGGCGAGTGGTTGCCCCATACGGCCAGCTTTTCAATGGAAGCCACCGGCTTGCCGGTCTTGGCGGCGATCTGCGACAGCGCGCGATTGTGGTCAAGACGCAACATGGCGGTAAAGTTTTTCGGATCCAGGTCCGGAGCCGACTTCATGGCGATCCAGGCATTGGTGTTGGCCGGGTTGCCGACTACCAGCACCTTGACGTCGCGGGCGGCGTGATCGTTCAGCGCCTTGCCCTGCACGGTGAAGATGGCGCCGTTGGCTTCCAGCAGGTCCTTGCGCTCCATGCCCTTGCTGCGCGGGCGGGCGCCGACCAGCAATGCAACCTTCACGTCCTTGAAGGCCACGTTCGGGTCATCGGTGGCCACCATGCCGGCCAAGAGCGGGAAGGCACAGTCTTCCAGCTCCATCATCACGCCCTTCAGCGCGGTTTGGGCCTGCGGCAGGTCCAGGAGGTGAAGAATGACCGGTTGATCCTTGCCGAGCATTTCACCACTGGCAATGCGGAACAGCAGGCTGTAGCCGATCTGGCCGGCAGCGCCGGTAACGGCAACGCGAACGGGGGCTTTCATTGGCGGACTCTCCTTTGATGTATCCGATAATGAGCTGCAGATGTTGCTCTGCAGTATAGGTGTGGCGCTGAGTGTAACACGGCTGTTTATCGATTTGGACTACCCGGCGCGAATAAGCTGTCAAACAACCGTTTTAGTCTTATGTCTTATATAAGACTTGCCTTTACGCTTGATTTGTTTGGTGATACAACACACACCATGACAGTCAATGCGCTGAAAAGACAGCCGCTTTATGCCCAGGTCAAACAGGTACTGAGGCAAAGAATGGCCGAGGGCGAGTGGCGAGCCCATGACGCGCTGCCCAGCGAATGGGACCTGGCCGGCGAGCTGGGTGCCAGCCAGGGCACGGTGCGCAAGGCGCTGACCGAGCTGGTGGCGGATGGCTTGTTGTACCGGGAGCAGGGCAGGGGCACTTTCGTGGCGCCGGTGCCCAGCGATTGGGGCGAGTCCAGCCTGTTGACGCCGGGCTTGTTCCAGGAGCAGCCGGACGAGTTGGCGAGGGAGTTTCTGGGTTTGTCGCGCCTGAACGCGAGCGAGGATATCGCCGCCGCGCTGAAGCTCAGACGATTGGCGCCCTTGTGGCGGGTGCGCTTGTTGTGGCGCTGGCATGCGGCGCCGGTGGCGCTGGACGATGTGCTGCTGCCGGCGGAAACCTTCGACACGCTGGACGCGCGCTGGCTGCGGAGTTCGGAAGGCGTGCACGCCACCTTGCAGCAGCGTTTCGGCGTGCGTTTGAAAGTGGTGTGCGAGCAGTTCCGCGCGGAAATGCTGCCGCGCGAAGAGGCGAGTTTGCTGGGCGTGACCGGCATGGTGGCCGATGTGCCGGCGCTATGCCTGCTGCGCCTGTCGGCGGGCATGGACGGTCAGCCGCTGGAGTGGCGGCAGCGTTACTGTCTGACCCACCAATTGGCTTACACAGTGAAGCACGATTGAACTGTGGCGGATTTGACATAGATTAAAACGGGTTGTGATCGACCCGGTGTAGGCGAAGTTTTGTTAGAATCCCCGGCGCATATTGCAAATGGATTATCGCGATATGCAAGGAAAAGGAAGTTATCGGCCCGCCGACAAGGACCGAACCTTCCGGGCGGGCGCCCAGGTGGGCCTCCCGTTATGTAAACCACTTGGTCACAAAACATCCAAGGAAAGCCTTATGCAGAAGCAAAGACCGAAGCATCTGGACTTGGCCAGGATCAGACTGCCCGTTCCGGGTTTCGTCTCCATCCTGCACCGGGTCAGTGGTGTGGCGTTGTTCTTTTCCCTCCCGCTGTTGATCTATCTGCTGCACGGTTCGCTCAGCTCCGCCGAGTCGTTCGAAACTTACCGCGCCGTCGTCTCCCACCCGCTGATGAAACTGGTATTGCTGGGCCTGATCTGGGCTTATATGCACCACTTCTGCGCAGGCATCCGTTTTCTGTTTCTGGACGTTCACAAAGGTCTTGAGCTTGAGACCGCCCGCGCCACCGCCAAAACCGTGTTGGCCGTCAGCCTGGTGCTGACCGTGGTCCTGGGAGGCATCGCACTATGGTAAACCGCATTGTTGTCGGCGCCGGCTACGGCCTGCGCGATTGGGTGATGCAGCGCGTCACCGCGACCGTCATGGTGATCTACACCGTGGCCATGGCCTTGTTCCTGCTGGCGCTGCCCAACGGCTTCGACGGCTGGAAGGCATTGTTCAGCCAGACCTGGGTGCAGCTGTTCACCCAAGTGACGCTGCTGGCGCTGTTCCTGCACGTATGGGTGGGCATCCGCGACGTATGGATGGACTATGTGAAGCCGGTGGGCATCCGCCTGGCGCTGCACGTATTCACCATCCTGTGGCTGGTTTCCTGTTTTATCTATTCCGTTAAAGTGGTTTGGGGGCTGTAATGGGCGTAGCCGTTCGTCATTTTGATGCCGTAATCGTGGGCGCCGGCGGCGCAGGCATGCGTGCCGCGCTGCAACTGTCGGAGGCCGGCCTGAAGACCGCCGTGCTGTCCAAAGTCTTCCCGACCCGTTCCCACACCGTAGCCGCCCAGGGCGGCGTGTCCGCTTCGCTCGGCAACTCCGAGGAAGATCATTGGCACTGGCATATGTACGACACCGTCAAGGGGTCGGACTGGCTGGGCGACCAGGACGCGATTGAATTCATGTGCCGCGAAGCCCCGAAGGTGGTGGTGGAGCTGGAGCACTTCGGCATGCCGTTCGACCGCAACGCCGACGGCACCATCTACCAGCGTCCGTTCGGCGGCCATATGTCGAACTTCGGCGAGAAGCCGGTTCGCCGCGCTTGCGCCGCGGCCGACCGCACCGGCCACGCCATGCTGCACGCGCTGTATCAGCGCAATGTGCGCGCCAACACCCATTTCTTCGTGGAATGGATGGCGCTGGACCTGATCCGCGACGCCGAAGGCCGCGTGCAAGGCGTGGTGGCCATGGAAATGGAAACCTCGGAAATCGTGGTGTTCCAGGCCAAGGCCACCTTGTTCGCCACCGGCGGCGCCGGCCGCATCTTCGCTTCGTCCACCAACGCCTTCATCAATACCGGCGACGGCGTGGGCATGGCGGCGCGCGCGGGCATTCCGCTGGAAGATATGGAATTCTGGCAGTTCCACCCGACCGGCGTGGCCGGCGCGGGCGTGCTGATCACTGAAGGCGTGCGCGGCGAAGGCGGCATTCTGCGCAATGCGCAGGGCGAACGCTTCATGGAACGCTACGCGCCGAACGCTAAGGACCTGGCTTCCCGCGACGTGGTGTCGCGCGCCATGGTGACCGAGATCAACGAAGGCCGCGGCTGCGGTCCGAACAAGGATCACGTGCTGCTGGACATCACCCACCTCGACCCCGAGGTGATCAAGTCCAAGCTGCCGGGCATCCGCGAAATCTCGATCAAGTTCGCCGGCGTGGACCCGATCAAGGCCCCGATCCCGGTGGTGCCGACCTGCCACTACCAGATGGGCGGCATCCCCACCAATTACCACGGCGAAGTGGTGATTCACGGCCAAGCGGTGCATGGCTTCTACGCCGCCGGCGAATGCGCCTGCGCATCGGTGCACGGCGCCAACCGCCTGGGCACCAACTCGCTGCTGGACCTGCTGGTCTTCGGCAAGAGCTCGGCCAACTCGATGATCGAGTTCATCAAGCAGCAGCCGGAAGATCTGCCGGAACTGTCCACCGCCGATGTGGAGCGCTCCGTCGCCCGCGTCGCCCGCCTGGACAACCAGACCAATGGCGTGCCGGTGCATGAAGCGCGCGCCGAACTGCAGCGCACCATGCAGGCGCACTGCGGCGTGTTCCGCTTCAAGGACATGCTGTCCCAAGGCGTGGACAAGATCCTGGAAGTGGAAAAGATGGTCGCCAAGACTGAAATCGGCGACAAGTCCAAGGTGTTCAACACCGCCCGCATCGAAGCGCTGGAGCTGGAAAACCTGATCGAAGTGGCCAAGGCCACCATGATCAGCGCCAACGCCCGCACCGAGAGCCGCGGCGCCCACGTGCGCGACGACGCGCCGGACACCGATGAAACCCCGAACGGCCGCGACGACCAGAACTGGCTCAAGCACACGCTGTGGTTCCGCGATGGCAATCGACTGGAATACAAGCCGGTGAACATGAAGCCGTTGACCGTGGACACGATCGCGTTGAAGACGCGCTCCTACTAAGGGTTGAACCAGAGATGACGACCGAAACCATCAAATTCAGCATCTACCGTTACAACCCGGACAAGGATGCCAAGCCGTATATGCAGGACATCAGCGTGGAGATGGATTCCACCGAGCACAAGCTCCTAGACGCGCTGGTGAAGCTGAAGATCAAGGACGACACGCTGTCCTTCCGCCGCTCCTGTCGCGAAGGCGTGTGCGGCTCCGACGCCATGAACATCAACGGCAAGAATGGTCTGGCCTGCCTGACCGACTTCCGCGGCCTGAAACAGCCGATCGAGCTGCGTCCGCTGCCGGGCCTGCCGGTGGTGCGCGACCTGATCGTGGACATGGCGCAGTTCTTCAAGCAGTACAACTCGATCAAGCCGTATGTGATCAACGACACGCCGCCGCCGGAACGCGAGCGCAAGCAGTCGCCGGAAGACCGCAAGGAGCTGGACGGCCTGTACGAGTGCATCCTGTGCGCGTGTTGCTCCACGTCCTGCCCGTCGTTCTGGTGGAATCCGGACAAGTTCGTCGGCCCGGCCGGCCTGTTGGCGGCCTACCGTTTCATTGCGGATACCCGCGATGAAGCCACCAGCGAGCGTCTGGACAATCTGGAAGATCCCTACCGCCTGTTCCGTTGCCACACCATCATGAACTGCGTCGACGTTTGCCCCAAGGGTCTGAACCCGACCAAGGCGATCGGCAAGATCAAGGACCTGATGGTAAGGCGCGCGGTATGACCGCTTACGATCCGATCGAACTGAAACGGATCCGCTGGCGTTCGCGCCGGGGCCTGCTCGAACTCGACCTGGTGCTGGAGAAATTCTTCGCCGGCCCGTTCGAGCGGCTGTCCCCGGCCGAGATCGAGGCCTACCGGCGCTTGCTGGACCTGCCGGACACTGACTTTCTGGATATCGTAAACGGCAAGGCCGATCTCGAGGATCCGGAAGAAATGGCCATCGTGGCGATCCTGCGATCGCTGTGATGGTTTTCCACCACAACAACAACGAAATAAACGACTGGGAGTATTGCTGTGGAAACGAATCGCAAAGTAACGCTCAGCTACAACGAGGGTAAAGAAACCATCGACCTGCCCGTGCTGGAGGGCAGCCTGGGTCCGGACGTCGTCGACATCCGCTCCTTCGGCAAAACCGGCATGTTCACTTTCGACCCGGGCTTCCTGGCCACCGCCAGCTGCGAATCCGGCATCACCTTCATCGACGGCGATCTGGGCCAGCTGTACTACCGCGGCTACCCGATCGAGCAACTGGCCGAGAAGAGCGACTACCTGGAAGTGTGCTACCTGCTGCTGAACGGCGAACTGCCGACCGCGGCCCAGCGCAAGGAATTCGAGCGCGGCGTGATGCGCCACAACATGCTGCACGACCAGCTGATGAGCCTGTTCAAGGGTTTCCGCCGCGACGCGCACCCGATGGCCGTGATGGTGGGCGTGGTGGGCGCGCTGTCCGCCTTCTACCATGACTCGCTGGACATCTCCAATCCGGAGCACCGCCGCATCTCGGCGCACCGCCTGATCGCCAAGCTGCCGACCATCGCCGCCCAAGCTTACCGCTACAACAAGGGCCTGCCGTTCTCCTACCCGAAGAACGGCCTGACCTACGCGGAAAACTTCCTGCACATGATGTTCTCCACCCCGTGCGAAGAGTACAAGGTGAACCCGGTTCTGGCCCGCGCCATGGACCGCATCTTCACCCTGCACGCCGACCACGAGCAGAACGCCTCCACCTCCACCGTGCGTCTGGCCGGTTCTTCCGGCGCCAACCCGTTCGCATGTATCGCCGCCGGCATCGCCTGCCTGTGGGGCCCGTCCCACGGCGGCGCCAATGAAGCCGTGCTGAAGATGCTCGACGAAATCGGCTCCGTGGACAATGTGGCCGACTTCATGCAAGGCGTGAAGGACAAGCGCTACAAACTGATGGGCTTCGGCCACCGCGTGTACAAGAACATGGACCCGCGCGCCGCCATCATGAAGCAGACTTGCGACGACGTGCTGAAGGAACTGGGCCTGCACAATGACCCGAAGTTCAAGCTGGCGATGGAGCTGGAAAAGATCGCCCTGAACGATCCGTACTTCATCGAGCGCAAGCTGTACCCGAACGTGGACTTCTACTCCGGCATCGTGCTGGCCGCCATCGGCATCCCGGTTTCGATGTTCACCCCGATCTTCGCGCTGGCCCGCACTGTGGGCTGGATCGCGCACTGGAACGAGATGATCGGCGATCCGGGCATGAAGATTGGCCGTCCGCGCCAGCTGTACACCGGCGCCGGCCGCCGCGACTTCGTGGAAGTCGCCAAGCGTTGATTTGACTGAATCGGGGTTGGTTGGAGCGGGGGCTTCGACCAGCCCTTTTTTCAGAGCGCTGCGGCAAGGCCGCCTTGCCATAGCGCTTTGAGTAATTGCTGCAACGTCTTAGACAAAGGGTAGCCAGACCATGATGCAATCCATGTACAGCCATTCCTACCTGTTCGGCGGGAATGCCCCGTTCATCGAGGAGCTGTACGAACAGTACCTCGCTGACGTCAATTCCGTGCCGCAGGAGTGGCGCGACTATTTCGACAAGCTGGCCCAATCGCCGGGCGCCGCCGAGCGCGATGTGCCGCACCAGCCCATCCAGGAATCGTTCATCCAGCTGGCCAAAAAGCCGGTGATCGGCCAGCGCGGCGCCGCCGCCACCGATTGGGAAGCGATGCAAAAGCAGGTGGGCGTGCTGAAGCTGATCTCCGCCTACCGCGTGCTGGGCGCGCGCCAGGCCAATCTGGACCCGCTGAAGCGGATGGACCAGGAGATCGTGCGCGAGCTGGATCCGGCTACCCACGGCCTCACCGACGCCGACATGGCGGTGCAGTTCAACGCCGGCTCGCTGGTGGGCGCGCAGAAGCTGCCGCTGTCCGACATCCTGTCGCGTCTGAAGCAGACCTACTGCGGCAATATCGGCGTGGAATACATGCACATCACCCAATCGTCTGAAAAGCATTGGGTGCAGAAGCGCTTCGAGGGCGACCTGTCCACGCCGCGCTACGACGCCGACAAGAAAAAGCGCATTCTGAAGCAGATCACCGCGGCCGAAACGCTGGAGCGCTACCTGCACACCAAGTATGTGGGCCAGAAGCGCTTCTCGCTGGAAGGCGGCGAATCCGCCATCGCGGCGCTGGACCACCTGATCCAGAACGCCACCTCGCAAGGCGTGCAGGAACTGATCATCGGCATGGCCCACCGCGGCCGCCTGAACGTGCTGGTCAACACCCTGGGCAAACAGCCGCGCGACCTGTTCGCCGAGTTCGAAGGCAAGGCCGCCCAGCAGATGGCCTCCGGCGACGTGAAGTACCACATGGGCTTCTCGTCCGACATCCCGACCGCCAATGGCCCGATGCACGTGTCGCTGGCATTCAACCCCTCCCACCTGGAAATCGTCAACCCAGTGGTGGAGGGCTCGGTTCGCGCGCGCCAGGAGCGCCGCAAGGACAGCGAACGCAAGACCGTGGTGCCGGTATTGATCCACGGCGACTCCGCCTTCGGCGGCCTGGGCGTCAACCAGGGCACCTTCAACCTGTCGCAAACCCGCGGCTACGGCACCGGCGGCACCATCCACATCGTCATCAACAACCAGGTGGGCTTCACCACTTCGGATACTCGCGACATCCGCTCGACGATGTATTGCACCGACGTGGCCAAGATGGTCGAAGCGCCTATCCTGCACGTGAACGGCGATGATCCGGAAGCCGTCTGCTACGTGATGCAGGCCGCGCTGGACTACCGCATGACCTTCAAGAAGGATGTGGTCATCGACCTGGTGTGCTATCGCAAACTGGGCCACAACGAGGGCGACGATCCCTTCCTGACCCAGCCGATGATGTACAAGAAGATCGCCAAGCACCAAGGCGTGCGCGCGATGTACGCCGAGCGTCTGGCCAAGGAAGGCGTGCTGAAGACTGAAGAGTCCGACGCGCAGATCCAGGCCTACCGCGACGCGCTGGACAAGGGCGAGCATGTCGAACAGACCACGCTGTCCAACTACAAGCGCGAACACGCGCTGGATTTCAGCCAGTATCTGGGCACCCACTGGGCGCACCCGACCGACACCTCGCTGCCGCAGGCCGATCTGCAGCGCCTGACCGACAAGTTCACCACGCTGCCGGACGGCTTCAAGCTGCACCCGACCGTGCAGAAGGTGCTGACTGCCCGCAAGGCGATGGCCGCCGGCGAACAGCCGGTGGATTGGGGCATGGCCGAAACGCTGGCCTACGCCAGCCTGGTGACCAATGGCTACGGCGTGCGCATCTCCGGCGAAGACTCCGGCCGCGGCACCTTCAGCCACCGCCACGCCGTGCTGCACGATCAGAACCGCGAACGCTGGGACCAGGGCGCTTACGTGCCGCTGCGCAATATGTCCGACAACCAGGCCGATTTCCTGGTGATCGACTCCATCCTGAACGAAGAAGCGGTGCTGGCCTATGAATACGGCTATGCCTGTTCCTCTCCGGACCAGCTGGTGATCTGGGAAGCCCAGTTCGGCGACTTCGCCAACGGCGCCCAGGTGGCCATCGACCAGTTCATTTCCTCCGGCGAAACCAAGTGGGGCCGTCTGTGCGGCCTGACCAACATCCTGCCGCACGGCTATGACGGCCAGGGCCCGGAACACTCCTCCGCCCGCGTCGAGCGCTGGCTGCAACTGTGCGCCGAGCACAATATGCAGATCGTGATGCCGTCCGAAGCCGGCCAGATGTTCCACCTGCTGCGCCGCCAGGTGCTACGCCCGTATCGCAAGCCGCTGGTGATCTTCCTGTCCAAGCGCCTGCTGCGCTTCAAGGACTCGATGAGCCCGATCGCAGACCTGAGCTCCGGCAGCTTCCGCCCGGTGATCGGCGACAGCGTGGTCAAGGACGGCAAGAAGGTCAAGCGCGTGGTGCTGTGCGCCGGCCAGGTGTATTACGACCTCGCCGCCGGCCGCAAGGAACGCGGTCTGGAGGAAGAAGTGGCCATCGTCCGCATCGAACAGCTGTACCCGTTCCCGACCGAGCAGGTGGCCGCCGAGCTGGCGCGCTTCCCGCAGGCCAAGGAAGTGATGTGGGTGCAGGAAGAGCCGCGCAACCAGGGCGCCTGGTACCAGATCCGCCATCGCCTGGAAGGCCTGCTGTCGTCCAAGCAGCAATTGTCCTTCGCCGGTCGTCCGTCGTCCGCTTCGCCGGCCGTCGGCTATATGAGCAAGCACGTCGCCCAGCTGAAGGCCTTCGTCGAAGAAGCGATGACGGTTTCCCGCTGAGCCAACGAGAGAAAAGGGGCGGCACCGCGGCCGCCCCGCCATGGAGAAGAACATGCTGATTGAAGTCCAAGTCCCGCAACTGCCCGAGTCCGTATCCGAAGCCGCCCTGATGAGCTGGCACAAGAAGGTGGGCGAATTCGTCAACCGCGACGAAAACCTGATCGACCTGGAAACGGACAAAGTCGTGCTGGAACTGCCGGCCCCGCAAGCCGGCGTGCTGGTGGAAATCGTTGAGCAAGACGGCGCGACCGTCACCTCCGGCCAATTGCTGGCCCGCATCGACACCGCCGCCAAGGCTGGCGCAGCCGCCCCGGCCGCTGCCGCCGCTCCGGCCCCCACAGCCGCTCCGGCTCCGGTTCAAGCCGCTCCGGTTGCCGGCGCCGCCGCCATGCCGTCCGCCGCCAAACTGGCCGCCGAAACCGGCGTGGACCTGTCCAAGGTGGCCGGTTCCGGCCGCGATGGCCGCGTGCTGAAGGAAGACGTGCAAGCCGCCGCCAAGCAATCCGCTCCGTCGCAAGCCGGCCCGGTGATCGCCAGCGCCGGCGTGGCGCTGTCCTCCACCCCGGCAGCGGTAAACGTGGCCGGCATCCTGTCCGGCCGCGCCGAACAGCGCGTGCCGATGTCGCGCCTGCGCCAGCGCGTGGCCGAGCGCCTGCTGCTGAGCCAGCAGACCAACGCCATCCTCACCACCTTCAATGAAGTGAACATGAAGCCGGTGATGGACCTGCGCGCCAAGTACAAGGACCGTTTCGAGAAGGAACACGGCATCAAGCTGGGTTTCATGGGCTTCTTCGTCAAGGCCGCCGTGGCCGCGCTGAAGAAATACCCGATCGTGAACGCCTCGGTTGACGGCAACGACATCGTCTACCACGGCTACTTCGACATCGGCGTGGCCGTGGGCAGCCCGCGCGGCCTGGTGGTGCCGGTGATCCGCAACGCCGACCAGCTGTCCCTGGCCGAGATCGAGAAGCAGATCGCCGACTTCGGCAAGCGCGCCCAGGAGGGCAAGCTGACGGTGGAAGAGCTGACCGGCGGCACTTACACCATCTCCAACGGCGGCACCTTCGGTTCGATGATGTCCACCCCCATCATCAACCCGCCGCAATCGGCGATCCTGGGCATGCACGCCACCAAGGAGCGCGCCGTGGTTGAGAACGGTCAAGTGGTGGTGCGTCCGATGATGTATCTTGCCCAGTCCTACGACCACCGCATCATCGACGGTCGCGAAGCGGTGCTGAGCCTGGTGGCCATCAAGGACGCCATAGAAGATCCGGCTCGCCTGCTGCTCGACCTGTAATGATGGCCGGGCCTGCCATGCGCAGGCCCGTCTGATTTCACATGAATGGAGTTTGAATGAATCTGCCGGATTGGGTTTACGCCATCGCCTCGGTTTTGGCCGGGGTGGCGCTGTTGTTCCTCACCTGGAAGAAACGCCAGCAGGGAATACGGGAAGACCGCTATGTTTTGTTCGGCAAGATCGTCATCGCGCTGTTCATGATCGCTTTCGGGGCCTTGCTGTTCAAAGTCGGCAAGGCCTGACCCCAAGGGAAATCCCATGAGCCAACAGTTTGATGTGGTAGTGATCGGCGGCGGCCCCGGCGGCTATGTTGCCGCCATCCGCGCGGCCCAGCTCGGTTTCAACACCGCCTGCGTCGATGCGTTCAAGAACCCGGAAGGCAAGCCGTCGCTTGGCGGCACCTGCCTGAACGTGGGTTGCATTCCGTCCAAGGCGCTGCTGCAGTCGTCGGAAAACTTCCACGCCGTGCAGCATGATTTCGCCAAGCACGGCATTTCCGTGTCCGGCGCCAAGATGGACGTCGGCCAGATGCTGAGCCGCAAGACCGACATCATCACCAAGAACGCCGCCGGCATCGGCTTCCTGTTCAAGAAGAACAAGGTCGCCAACATCCACGGCCTGGCCGCCTTCAAGGGCCGCCAGGGCGACAAGTGGCTGATCGAAGTCACCGACAATGGCGCGGTGGTGGATACGCTGGAAGCTGTCCACGTGATCGTGGCCACCGGTTCCAGTCCGCGCGCGCTGCCGGGCCTGGCCACCGACAACCAGCTGGTGCTGGACAACGAAGGCGCGCTGGCGCTGGCCGCGGTGCCGAAGCGTCTGGGCGTGATCGGCGCCGGCGTGATCGGCCTGGAAATGGGCTCGGTCTGGAAGCGCCTGGGCGCCGAGGTGACCATTCTGGAAGCCGCGCCGACCTTCCTGGCCGCCGCCGACCAGCAGATCGCCAAGGAAGCGTTCAAGACGCTGACTAAAGATACGGGTCTCGACATCAAGCTGGGCGTCAAAATCGGCGAAGTGAAGGCCGGCAAGAAGAGCGTCACCGTCAATTACGAACTGAACGGCGAAGCGGTGAAGGCCGAGTTCGACAAGCTGATCGTCTCCATCGGCCGCGTGCCGAACATTCAGGGCCTGGGCGTCGATGTGGTGGGCCTGCAACTGGACGAGCGCGGCTTCATCGCTGTGGACGAGCATTGCCACACCAATCTGCCCAATATCTGGGCGATCGGCGACGTGGTGCGCGGCCCGATGCTGGCGCACAAGGCGTCGGAAGAGGGCGTGGCCGTGGCCGAGCGCATCGCCGGCCAGAAGCCGCACGTCGACTTCGGCGTGATCCCGTGGGTGATCTACACCTCGCCGGAAATCGCCTGGGTCGGCAAGACCGAAGAGCAGCTGAAGGCTGAGGGCGTCGAGTACAAAAAGGGCACGTCCGGCTTCGGCGCCAACGGCCGCGCGCTGGGCCTGGGCCAGGCGCAAGGCACGGTGAAGATTCTGGCCGACGCCAAGACCGACCGCATCCTGGGCCTGCACATGATAGGCCCGATGGTGTCCGAGCTGGTCAGCGAAGGCGTGGTGAGCATGGAGTTCAAGGCGGCCAGCGAAGACCTGGCGCGCATCATCCACGCCCACCCGTCGTTGTCGGAAGTGATCCACGAAGCCGCCCTCGCCGCCGACAAGCGCGCGTTGCACGGTTGAGGTCGGTCCGGGTCGTGTACAATGCGCACGACCCGACCGGCAACGGATGAGCGGCCAGCCGGGGGGCTGGCCGTCGGTCTGTGCCAACAAAAGGTTTGGCAAGCGATCAAGGAATAGAGGCAGAGGCGCATGCCCGCCATCATTTCCCCGAAAGGAAACCATAGATGAACCTGCATGAATACCAAGCGAAAGAGCTGCTGAGCCGTTACGGCCTGCCGGTGCAACAAGGCATTCTGGCCAAGTCGCCGGAAGAAGCGGCTGCCGCTTACGACAAGCTGGGCGGCAAATTCGCCGTCGTCAAGGCCCAGGTGCACGCCGGTGGCCGCGGCAAGGCCGGTGGCGTGAAAGTGGTGAAGAGCCGCGAAGAAGCCGCCGAAGTCGCCAAGACCCTGATCGGCACCAATCTGGTGACCTATCAGACCGACGCCGCCGGCCAGCCGGTGAACTCGGTTCTGGTCTGCGAAGACATGTACCCGGTGCAGCGCGAGCTGTACCTGGGCGCCGTGGTCGACCGCGGCAGCCAGCGCGTCGTGTTCATGGTTTCCACCGAAGGCGGCGTGGAAATCGAGAAGGTGGCTGAAGAGACCCCGGAAAAGATCATCAAGATCGAAGTGGACCCGCTGGTCGGCATGCAGCCGTTCCAGGCGCGCGACGCCGCGTTCGCGCTGGGCCTGTCCGGCGCGCAGATCACCGCTTTCTCCAAGCTGATGCTGGGCTCCTACCAGGCCTTCGTCGAAAACGACTTCGCCCTGTTCGAAGTGAACCCGCTGGCGCTGCGCGAAAACGGCGAGCTCGCTTGCGTGGACGGCAAGATCAACCTGGACTCCAATGCCCTGTACCGCCACCCGGAACTGCTGGCCCAGCGCGACAAGAGCCAGGAGAACGAGCGTGAAGTGAAGGCTTCCGAGTTCGACCTGAACTACGTGGCCCTGGAAGGCAATATCGGCTGCATGGTGAACGGCGCCGGCCTGGCGATGGCCACCATGGACATCATCAAGCTGAAGGGCGGCCAGCCGGCCAACTTCCTGGACGTGGGCGGCGGCGCCACCAAAGAGCGCGTGATCGAAGCGTTCAAGCTGATCCTGGCCGACACCTCGGTGCAAGGCGTGCTGATCAACATCTTCGGCGGCATCGTCCGCTGCGACATGATCGCCGAAGCCATCATCGCCGCCGTCAAGGAAGTGAATGTGACCGTGCCGGTCGTGGTTCGTCTGGAAGGCAACAACGCCGAACTGGGCGCCAAGATCCTGGACGAATCCGGTCTGAAACTGACTTCCGCCCAGGGTCTGAACGACGCTGCCGAGAAGATCGTCGCCGCCGTCAAGGCCGTGGCCTGAGACCCGCACTGAGCTGAGGAATACAAAATGAGCGTATTGGTAAACAAAGACACCAAAGTGCTGGTGCAAGGCTTCACCGGCAAGAACGGCACCTTCCACGCCGAACAGGCGCTGAAGGTCGGCACCAAGGTCGTAGGCGGCGTGACCCCGGGCAAGGGCGGTGCCGAGCACCTGGGCCTGCCGGTGTTCAACACCATGAAGGACGCCGTGCGTCAAACCCAGGCTGACGCCTCGGTGATCTACGTGCCCGCAGCCTTCGCCAAGGATTCCATCCTGGAAGCCATCGACAGCGGCGTGAAGCTGATTGTCTGCATCACCGAAGGCGTGCCGACTCTGGACATGCTGTACGTGAAGAAGGCCGTCGACGAAGCCGGCATCCGCCTGATCGGCCCGAACTGTCCCGGCATCATCACCCCGGGCGAGTGCAAGATCGGCATCATGCCGTGGCACATCCATAACCCGGGCCGCATCGGCATCGTGTCCCGCTCCGGCACCCTGACCTATGAAGCCGTGGCGCAAACCACCGCGCTGGGCCTGGGCCAGTCCACCTGCATCGGCATCGGCGGCGATCCGATCCCGGGCACCAGCCACATCGACGCGCTGAAGCTGTTCCAGGATGATCCGGACACCGACGCCATCGTGATGATCGGCGAAATCGGCGGTTCCGCCGAAGAAGAAGCGGCCGAGTTCGCCAAGTCCTACGTGACCAAGCCGGTAGTCGGCTACATCGCCGGCGTCACCGCGCCGAAGGGCAAGCGCATGGGCCATGCCGGCGCCATCATCTCCGGCGGCAAGGGCACGGCCGAAGAGAAGTTCAAGGCTTTCGAGCGCGCAGGCATCGCCTACACCCGCAGCCCGGCCGAAATCGGCAAGACCATGTTCGAACTGCTGAAAAGCAAAGGCATGATCTAAGCCCGGTTTATCCGGTCTGAACGAAAACACCCCGCGAGCGATCGCGGGGTGTTTTTTTATTGGCTATGCCGTAGGGCCCTGTTACGCGGGTTCGCCAGCGGCGATGCCGCGAGGCGAGGACAGGCGAGTCAGGCGAACCGAGCGCAGGCGCGCTGGAACGGCGGCTGATAACGCGGGCTGACGTAGGGCGACAACAGGAACATCAGGCTGCGGCAGCCGGATTCGATCAGCTTTTCCAGCTCCGCCGGGCTGGCGTTCTGTTTGATGGTGCTGATCCAGCCGGTTTGCACCATCTGGAAATGTTGCACCAGGTGCGAAAGCTGCTGGTCGTCCACCAGGATCATGCCTTGCTCGCGCAGGCGGCCGAACAATTGCCCCAGCTTGCTGTTGAGCTGGCCGCGCGACAGCGCCTGGTGCTCTTCCGCCAGCTTGGGGTTGATGCAGAACAGGCTGGGCATGCACTTGGGCAGGAAACGGAAGCTCCAGATGTGGCGCAGCGTTTTCTCCATCGCCATCACCATCGCCTCGATGGAGTTGCTGTGGTTCAGCGCGGACGCGAGCTGCTCTCCCATGCCGCGGACGTAGCGGTGGTAGAGCTCGGTGATGATTTCTTCCTTGTTGCGGAAGTGATAGTAAAGCTTGCCTGTGCTGATGTTCATCCGTTCGGCGATATGGTTGGTGGTGATGAGCCGCTCGCCTTCCTGGTTGAACAGCTGCAGGCTGGCCTCGACGATCTTGTTGAAGGTCTCAGAGTGACTGCCGCTTTTTCGCATGGGTTTTCTTCCTGATTCAAATACGGTGCTTGCGGAGCGCGGCTAGCGCGTTCAATCCGCTGCGCGCCAGGCAAGCAGGCTCATGGCCAGCGCCAGCGCGATCCAGCATTCCAGCCGGAAAAACTCCAGGCAGGAAAGCAAGGCGGACTGCTTGGCCAGTTCACCGGCCAAAACTCCCAAGCGTTGAGTATCGCTCAAATCGGGCAGTTGTTGTCGCAAAACATGCAAAGTATCGACAAACTGTGGCGAATTCCAAGAAAACCTTTCGGCCAGGCGGGTGTAGTGCAGCGCATTGCGCGCCTGCATGAAAACGCTGGCCAAGGCCACGCCGGCGGACACCGACACCTGGCGCACGATGTTCTTGGTCTGATAGGCATGGCCAAAGGCGGCGGGCGCGATGCGGCGGAAGGTGCCCTGCGCCACCGCCATGATGAATAGCGACATGAAGCCGCCATTGAGCAGCAGGATGGCGGCGACGCGCCAGCGCTCGGCATTGCCCTCCAGGCCGCTCATCAGCCAGCCGTAAGCCGCCAGCAAGCCGCAGGCGGCGACCAGGGTCTGGCGCAGGCTGGGCGGACGCTTGCCCAGCAGCAGGCGGGCGTACAGCAAGGAAAAAACCAGGCCGGCGAAATAGCTGACGGACAGCAACAGCCCGCTGTTGGGCAAGTCATAGCCCAGCGCCTGCATGGTCAGCATGGGCAGGATGTAGCTATTGGCCGAAACCAGCAGATAACAGCAGCTATAGCCCAGCAAGCCGATCCGATAGCTGGGCCGGCGCAGCAGCCGCCAGCGCCGCCGGTCCGAGGCTTGGCGGCGATGCGTCGCGCGGAATGCCAGGAAGCTGCCCAGCGCCGCTGCCGCGATCAGCCATAGCGACTGCGGGTGGGCGAACAGGCGGTAGGGCGTCTGCTGGATCAGCCATTGCAGCAAAAACGCCGCCGCCAGCAGGCAGAGAAAGACGCCGGTCGGATAATGGGCTGGGCGGCGAGCGGGCGGACGCAGCGGCAACAGGCTGGCCGCCCACCAGGCGGGCGGCAGCAAGGGCAAAATGCCCAGGCATAGCGCGCGCCAGCCATGGCTTTGCAGCAGCCAGCCGCCCAGCAATGGCCCCAAGGCGCTGCCCAGCAGCAGCGCCTGGCCGAACACCACCAGTCCCAGGCCGCGTTTGGCCGGCGATATCTGCGCCACCTCCAGCCGGGCTGCCGTGAAAAAGGCCGCGCCGCCCAACCCTTGAACCGCTCGGCCTGCGATGAAGCCGGCGGGGGAGGATGCCGTGCCCGCCAGCAAGGCGCCCAAACCAAACAACAGGATGGAAGCCTGCAGGTGGCGGCGCGAGCCGAAGCGCTCCACGCACCATTGGTGGTTGAACAAGGCCATGACGGCACACAAGGCATAGGCCATCGCGGCCTGGCTGAACTCCTCCGGCCCGGCGCCGACGCCGCCCATGATTTGCGAGGACGCGAAATTGAGCAGGCCGTTTTGCAGGAATTCCAGCCAGGCGATCAAGGCGATGGCCAAAAGGCGCAGCCCATGGCTGGGAGAGGGGGAGGCGGAGTCGTTCATGGCGCGGCAGCTAATGGGGAGATGCCGCCAGTGTAGAAAGCGCTATGACTTTAATAAAATCGATGTTTTTCATCTAATATATCGATATGGATAATATAGATGTTTTGCGCTTGCGCCGGCTGGACCTGAACAGCCTGGCGGCGCTGCATGCCTTGCTCAGCACCCGCAGCGTCAGCCAGAGCGCCGAGCGTTTGTGCCTGGGCCAGCCGGCGGTCAGCCATATTTTGAAGAAGCTGCGCCAGCAATGCGGCGACCCCTTGCTGTGCCGCTATGGCCGGCGCTTGGAGCGCACCCCCTTCGCCGACGCGCTGCTGCCCAGGCTGGAGGCCTGGCTGCAAGAGGCGCAGCGTTTGCTGGACGCGCCGGTTTTCGACCCGGCCGGCTTGGAAGGCGTATATAGGCTGGCGATGCCGGATTTGCTGGAGGCTGCGCTGCTGCCGGAGCTGATCGCCTCCTTGCAGACGCAGGCGCCAGGTTTGCGATTGGAGGGGATGGCGATGCCGGCGGCGGCAGTGGAGGAGGCGCTGGCGGCGGGCAAGATAGACGGCGCCATCGGCCACTTTCCGGCCTTGTCCGGCAGGCTGAGCCGCCAGCTGCTGTTCCATAGCCGCTTTGTCTGCCTGCATCATCCGGCGCGGCTGACCTTGCCGGCGCGGCTGGATGCCCAGCAACTGGCGGAGCCGCCGCATGTGTATACCTCTTATGCCGGCAATAGCGCCAGCCTGGTGGATGATTATCTGCGCGGCCATGGTTTGGAGCGCCGCGTCATCGCCTCAACGGCCAGCTTGTTGGCGATTCCCTTATTGCTGGCGCGCCTGCCGGCCGTGGCGGTGCTGCCGGATTTGATCGTGGAGGCCTTGGGCTCCGGCGCGGGTCTGCGCATCAGCCCCTTGGACGATGCCGGATTGTCCATCGCGGTGGAGCATGTTTGGCATCCGCGCGGGGATAGCGACGCCTTGCGCTTGTTTATTCATCGCTTGCTATGGGAGCAGACCAGGAGGCTGGCGGCGGTTTTGGTCAAGATATAAAGCGATTTAATTGAAAGTTGCCATTAATATTTAAACTGAATGTGATTTTTAACAATGCATGGCAGCTGACATGACGGATAATAGCCCTTTTATCAGTATCGGCTAATCATCTCATGCGCTCCATCCGACACAAGCTCATGTCGCTGACGGCGGTCTCCATTCTGATCGCCACGCTCAGCGTCACTCTTATCGCTTGCCTGAATATCCGCAGCCACGCGGTCAGCGAGGCCAAACGCGAAGTCTCCCAGGTGCTGCAGCTGCAAGGCGGGCTGGTGTCCGAATGGCTGACAGTGCGCAAGAACTTGATCAGCGCCAGCCTCAGCCGCGCCGGCGACCCGCAGGCCAGCTACTATCTGCAGCAGATCGCCAAGGGCGGCGGCTTCAACATCATCTACGCCGGCCATGGCGACAGCGGCGACATGGTCTACTCGGTGCCGGGACGCGGCAAGCCGAGCGCGGAATACCAGCCGGCGCAGCGCCCCTGGTTCCAGCTGGCCAAGGCCCAAGGCGGCATCGTGGTGACCGATCCCTACAAGGACTCCGAGCCGGAAACCAAGGACAAGCTGGTGATCACCATCGCCGACAAGGTGCCGGGCCAGGAAATCGTGGTGGGCGGCGACATCCTGATCGAAAAGCTGGTGAAGTCGGTGCTGGATATCAAGATGGCCGGCGAAGGCGGCGCCTTCCTGGTGACGCGCAAGGGTAAGATCATCGCTTACCCGCAAGCAGGCATGGAGTTGAAGCAGATCGGCGAGGCGATTCCCGCTTTGGACGACAACCGCTTCCAGCAGCTGTTGAGCGGCAATGATGTGGTGGAAGTCGATATCCAGGGCAAAACCTATTTGCTGCAACTGCGCCAGATCGAAGGCTCTGACTGGGTGCTGGGCGCGATGGCGGACGAAGAGGCGACGCTGAAGCCGGTGACCGACCTGATCTGGCTGATCAGCGGCTGCGTGGCGGTGGTGCTGCTGGTGCTGGTGGGCTTCAGTTCCGGCTATCTGAACAAGCTGTTGCGCGGCCTGATCCAGGTGCGTGACGCGATGCAGGAAATCTCGCAAGGCGAGGGCGATCTGACCCGCCGCATCGAAGTGAAGGGCGAGGACGAAGTGGCGCAGACCGCCGCGGCTTTCAATGAATTCGTCGGCCGCTTGAACGGCATGTTCCGCGAGCTGCGCGGCGAGGCCGAACAGCTGGCGAACGGCGTGATCGAAGTGGGCGGCGCGGTGAAGCAGGTAGCCAACGATTCTCACCGCCTGGCCGATATTTCCAGCTCCAACGCGGCGGCCATCGAGGAGGTGACCGTCAGCATCTCGCACATCGCCGAGGCGACGCGCGAAACCGATTCGCTGGCGCGCAACACCGGCGAGCATTCGCGCGAGAGCGCGGGCGACATGCAGCGCATCAGCAACGAAATGGAGCAGACCAGCCAGTCGGTGAGCGAGCTGTCGGCGCTGCTGGCCTCGCTGGAGCAGCGTTCGCAGGAAATCTCCAAGATCACCAATGTGATCAGCGACATCGCCGACCAGACCAATCTGCTGGCCTTGAACGCCGCTATTGAAGCGGCCCGCGCCGGCGAGCAGGGCCGCGGCTTCGCCGTGGTGGCCGACGAAGTGCGCAAGCTGGCCGAGCGCACCGGCAAGGCGACGGTGGAAATCAGCGAGATGGTGGAAAACATCCTCAGCGAAACTGGCAAGGCGGTGGGCAATATGCAGCGCACCGTCGGCGCGGTGGATACCAGCGTGGAGCTGACCAGCCAGGCGCGCGGCCGTCTGATCGCCATCAGCGACGCGATGCAGCAGGTGATAGACAAGATCGGCGACGTGGCGCTGTCCACCAGCGAGCAGCACAATGCCACCACGGCGATGGCGCAGAGCACCGAATCCATCAATAACCAGATTCTGGATTCCGACGCCGCGCTGCAGGGCGCAATGCAGACGCTGGAAGGCTTGAACCGTCTGGCGCGCACCATGCAAGAGGCGTTTGGCCGCTTCAAGCTGTGATCTGACAAAAAATAGCGGCGGCTTGGCCCGGCGCTTTCCTTGCTGAATGGAGCGCTTTCATCCGGCAGCGTGGACGGGGCTTGGCGCCTGGTTCGCAGCTGATGGTTGGCGGCGTTCCATTTTCTTATTCAGGCGGCTTGTGTCCCGATTGTTTGTCCAGGCGGCATAGCCTGGCCTGAGTAGATGCTTCTTGTGGCAAAAATGCCATGTTGTATAGTTAATTTTAGGATGAGTGGCAGACGCTTGGCGTATTCTTGTTTTAAAGTATCGCTGTATTTGTAAGTCGTGTTTACAATATGGCGGTCAAATTTTGCCACTCCGCTGAAAACCGAAAGCCACCACTGGCGCGGCGGCATGCAGAAAGGGACGCCTGGCGTTCCTTTCTTCGCATCTGGCGAGCTGGCAGCCCTATCGAGACGAGAAGCCGAGTTCATGAAATCCATTCGCAGCAAGCTTGCCCTGTTGCTGGCGCTGGCCATGTTGGTGGCCACCTGCGCCACGGCCATCAGCGCTTATCTGAAGTTCCGCAGCAATTTGTCGGACAGCGTGTCCACGCAGCTGGACCTGGCGATTTCAGGCCAGCAGCGTTACGTGTCTGGTTGGTTGGAGCAGCGCAAGCTGATCATTTCCAGCGCGCTGCGGCATGGCGGCGAAGCCGATCCCACCCTGTATCTGCAGCAGCTGGCCGAGGCCGGCGGCTACACCCAGATCTTCGTCGGCGACGGCGACACCAAAGGCATGGTGTACTCGATTCCCGGCAAGCAGAAACCCAGCCCGGATTACGATCCGGCCTCGCGCGGCTGGTTCAAGATGGCCAAGGCGCAAAGCGGCGTCATCGTCACCGCGCCGTACAAGCCGGCCAGCGCCTCGATCAACGATCTGGTGATCACCATCGCCCAGGCGGTGCCGGGCGGCAACAAGGTGGCCGGCGGCGACATCGCCATCGGCCAGCTGGTGAAGTCGGTGCTGTCGGTATCGTTGCCGGGCAATGGTTTTGTGTTCCTGATGAGCAAAGACGGCAAACTGATCGCCTATCCCAAGCCGGATACCTCGCTCAAGCCGCTGGCCGATCTGATGCCTGGCATGGATGAGGCCAAAATCGCCAGCCTGGTGGACAAGCCGGAACTGGCCCATATCGATCTGGACGGCAGCGGCCGCCTGCTGAAACTGAGCACAGTGGAAGGCAGCAACTGGGTGCTGGGCGTGGTGGTGGACAGCGATATCCTGGAGTCGCCGCTGCGCCAGATGGTGGAAGACATGGCCTTGTCGCTGCTGGCGGTGCTGGTGGTGACGCTGCTGTTGTCCGGCGCCTATCTGGGCCGTTTGATGAAGGGCTTGATCCAGGTGCGCGACGCGCTGCGCGAGATTTCGCAAGGCGAAGGCGATCTGACCCGCCGCATCGATGTGCAAGGCGAGGACGAAGTGGCGCAAATGGCGGATGCCTTCAACCAGTTCGTCGGCCGGCTGAACGGCATGTTCCGCGATCTGCGGGACGAAGCGGAGCAACTGGCTCGCGGGGTGATCGAGGTGGGGGCCGATGTGGCGCGGCTGGCCGAGGATTCGCACGTGTTGGCGGATATCTCCAGCTCCAATGCGGCGGCCATCGAAGAGGTGACGGTGAGCATCTCGCACATCGCCGACGCCACCCGCGAAACCGACACGCTGGCGCGCGACACCGGCGCGAGCTCCCAGGCCAGCGCCGACGAGCTGCAGCGCATCAGCACCCAGATGGCGGATACCAGCGCCTCGGTGAGCGAACTGTCCGAGCTGTTGTCATCCCTGGAGCAGCGCTCGCAGGAAATCTCCAAGATCACCAGCGTGATCCGCGACATCGCCGACCAGACCAATCTGCTGGCGCTGAACGCGGCGATTGAAGCGGCGCGCGCCGGCGAGCAGGGCCGCGGCTTCGCGGTGGTGGCCGACGAAGTGCGCAAGCTGGCCGAGCGCACCGGCAGCGCCACGGTGGAAATCGGCAATATGGTGCAAAACATTCTCAGCGAAACCGGCCGCGCGGTGGGCAATATGCACAGCACCATCCAGGCGGTGGACAGCAGCGCCTCGCAGACCGAGCAAGCCCGCACCCGCTTGGTGGACATCACCAGCGCGATGCGGCAGGTGGTGGAGAAGATAGGCGACGTGGCCTTGTCGACCGGCGAGCAGCACAATGCCACCACGGCGATGGCGCAGAGCACGGAATCGATCAACAACCAGATACTGGACTCCGACGCCGCCCTGCAAAATGCGCAGAAGACCTTGCTGACGCTGGATGGCGTGGCCAGAGCGATGCAGCAGGCGTTCAGCCGCTTCAAGCTGTAAATTGCGCGGCGTTTGCCGTCGCCATCCGACGCCAGCCTTTGGGCTGGCGTTTTTCATGCCCAGACGGGAAAATAGAGCAAACCCACAACTGAGAAGAAAACGATGAACAAAGTTCTGTTGCCCTTGCTGCTGGCCAGCCTGGCCGCCGGCTGCTCGATGATTCCCAGCAAGGAAGGCTACGCGCAGAAAGTGTTCCGCTGGCAAGGGAGAGACGTGAACGAGCTGCTGGCCGCCTGGGGGCCGCCGACCAAGACCATGACCATGCCGAATGGCAATAGCCTGTATACCTATGTCAAGGAAAGCACCGAGCAAGAGCCGCTGCGGCAGAATACCCGGTACGAGCCGGGCACCAAGGTGACGGTGACGGACAAGGACGGCCAGAGCCGGATAGTGGAAACGCCGGGCCGCTGGGTGAATGACGGCATGACGGGCGGCGGCACCACGCACTATCAGTGCAATACCAATTTCGTGGTGGAAAAGAAAAGCCAGGAAGTGCTGAGCGTCAGTTTCGACGGCAACAACTGCCTGGCCCTGCCTAAGCAATAAGGCTTATTTGCCGATCTGCGGCAGCTTCCATTCGCCGCGATTGTCGAAGGGCAGCGTGGCGAGGCCGTTCAAATCTTTCAGCTCGCCGCGGATCTGATACTCCAGCTTGCCGCCCGGCAGCTGCTGCCAATTGGCCAGCTGCCGAATCCAGGCCGCCAGGGACGTGTGCACCTGCAAGGGCACCAGTCCTTCGCCATTGGCCGGAATGGAGATGGCCTGGGCGCTGTTGCCGTTGCCCAGCTTGTCGCCGCCCAGCATCAGCTCGAAGTCCAGCCCGCTGGCGTTCAGTGGCACCGGGTTGGGGTTGGCGATGCGCAGCGTGACGGTGAAATTCTGCTCGAACAGGGTGCTCTTGCCCGGTTCCACATTGCTCAGGCTGACCTGAGGCTTCTTGAAACCCATGCTGCCGCAGCCGGCGAGGCTGAGCAGCAGCAGGGCGCTGACGATCCACTTCATGACAGACATTCCAAGGGATGGAGACAATGCCGGCATTCTACTGGCCGCCACTGTCTTATTGTGTAAACGGAGTGTGCTGAATTGTTGCGCGGATTAAGACGCGGGTCCAGCGGCATTCTTGTCGAACGCTGCTGCAAGCTTGGGCTGGATGATTGCGCGCTAGCCAGCGGGGCGGGCTTGATCGTCTGTTCGATATCATTGCCTAGCCGACTGGCCACGCGTCGATCAATCACATGCCAGAGGCAGATCCGCGTCTCGCGAAGACTGCGGGAGAGGGGCAGCCCCAAAAGAAACAGGCCATCGGGTGATGGCCTGTTTCTTTTGGGGCTGCCGATTTCAAAAAAACCTCCTCGGCGTCTGATGCTTGCTGTTGAGCGGCGAGCTGTCGCTCATCTTGCCAGTCTTCCCATTCCATCCACATCGCTTGTTTCTGGCTGCGGCGCTGTCCGGAGCGGCTTTGGCCATGGGCTCCGCCCTTTTTCAGTATCGGCGCGCAAGCCAATGGGTTGCGCGGCTTGATGGTAGGCATATTGTCCTCTTGCTGGTCATGTCGAGATAGCTGGGTGATTGTGAAAGGCGAAACCAGGTGCGTCAAGTAGCAAGAACGCTCCCGCCGAGCAATGTCGATACGATGCTGTCAGCTCGCATGGAAGAGGAGACGGGGTGTCAAGAGGACGAGGCGTTGCACATAACAAAAAATGACAATTGAGTTTATTTTTGAATTGGTGTAATGTAAATGAAATGTACTGGTCTTGGGTTCGAAAAACATCTACTTATAGGATTTTGAAGAGCATATTGTTATTTCTTTCTCTTTATAGCCATTTTAAATGCATTGGTTGATAGGAATTCTGTTGAGAAAATCGTGCAGCACGGATCAGCTGCATTAATGTCAGGAGAGATATGAATTTATTAGATAAGAAAGGCTTTGTTGCATAACTAATTTTTGTGCCACGGTGTAGCAAGAAAGGTAGAGAAAATTGCTGATTTAGTGTGGAATTTTCCACCATAATTCTTCCACATTCTGGCATGATTTTTAGTTATGCAACAAAGCCGGATCTCGTTACAAAATTGCGTGCCCTGGCTGTTCTCTTTCCAATCAGGCAGAACTAAATGGCGGCATAACTGAACCGTGATATACGATCATGCTGTACCAATTCCAGTAAAATCATAAATGACCAGTGCATTTTGAGTGTTGATTTTTAGGTTTCCAGTTGGTGCCCTTGTATGTTGATGGGGAGCAATGTCATTGCTTTGCATTGGGTGTCATAGGGCGGTTTTGCAACAAAGATCGTTATGGTTTTTCAATTTGTTTACATTCTATTGCAAAATGAAATTCCCCATGCTTTAATCATTTGTCATTTCAGGGCTTTGATGTGACTTGTTGAGGTGGTATGTTATAAGTTTTACAGTTTCGTACCATTAATTACATTGATATATTGCTTTGGAGAGTGATGATGCATACGATAAAAGAGGAAAATTTATCTTTTATTTCCGGAGGCCGTATGGATGAGGCTGATAGGATGGAATTGAGAAGAGAAATGTCTGACAGTGGCAATCAAGGTAGCGAACCTATTTCTTTGCCTTGTCAAACAATTATTGGTGAGCATATTAGTGAGTCTGTACCTCTAGGTGTTGCAGTTGTGTATCAAGGAGCTCGTGCGGGGGAAATCTGTGCGACTGCAGAGACTGGATTTACTGCCCCAGTGTGTATAGTTGCAGCGGCTAAGGCAGCATATACCGGGTATAAGCTAATTAAGGAAAATAGTAGATTCCAACAAAGAATGAATAATAACCGCTGTAATAGATATTTAGAGTGACATTTGGCGTGACTTGAATTTGATAGGGCCTTTGTGTTTATTAAATAAGCCATGTAATTTTAATAAATTCACTAGGCCCTTTCGCGGTAAATTGCTTTATTTAATGAGTTGTTTATTCAATCTAATGAGAGTTGAGTAATTTTATGAAAAGTAGGCTTGTGAAACTTATCATGATTATGATATGGCCATGTTTGATGTTTTCCGCACTGCCAGATGCTAGAGATCCATTTGGCTACCCATTCTGGATTATTATTGTGTTGACTGTTGTGTCAATTTATTTTTCATTTAATAAGTGAAAAGCATGTTTTTTAGTCGTTATTTTGGGTTGAAAATTATTGAAGCTTTGCTAATAAGTTAAAGCTTTTGGAGTCATTTATTCTAATTCAATTTGGCTTTAAATTAATATTATAAACATACTGTTGTAACATGTTATTTCGAAAAGAAGCTGTAGATTATCAGAGCCAAAATAATACCTCTGGTAAGGCATTGTTGAAACAGAATGGCATGATCGGGCTATTGGTAGCGTTGTCCTCGTTTTTTACCTTGCTCATCCTTATCATGCTGTTTGCACTGGACTATACCCGCCGTATACCAGCGCATGGCAGTTTGCAGCCGGACTTGGGCTTAGCCCAAGCCGCGCCTTTGCAAGCCGGCGTGGTGGTGACGAGGCTGGTGCGCGAGGGCCAGTTGGTGACGCGCGGCCAGCCTTTGTTCACAGTGTCCGCCGAGCGGGTGACCAAGCTGGGAGAGACCACAGCCGAGTCGTTGCTGAGCCTGCGCAAGCGGCAAGACAACTTTCGCGCCGAGCTGGGCAATCTGGCGCGGCTCAATGGCGAGCAGATGGCAGCGTTGCGGCAAAAACTGCAAGACTTGGAAACCCAGCGCAAGCAGTTGGAAACCGAACACGCGCTGCAGCGCAGCCGGGTCCAATCCGCGCAGGCGCAGTTGGCGCGCTATCAGGCGCTGGGGCAGTCTGGTTTTGCTCCGCCGCAGCAGGTGCAGGAAAGAAGCGACGCTCTGCTGGATCAACAGGCGCGCCTGGCGGCGCTGGAACGGACGGCGACGGATCTGGGCGCGCAGATCAATGCCGCGCGATCAGATATCCAAGCGCAGCCCAGTCGCTATGACACGCAAAAAAGCGATATCGAGCGATCGCTTTACGGTTTGCAGCAGGAGCAAGGGGAAACGGAATCCCGCCGCGAGTTGACGGTGGTCGCGCCGATTGCCGGGATCATCACTTCCTTGCAAGCCACAGAAGGCCAAGCAGTAGTCGCTGGTCAGGCGCTGGCCAGCATCGTGCCGGCGCGTTCGCGTCTGCAAGCTTGGTTTTACGCGCCCTCCAGCGCCATCGGCTTTGTGCGGCCCGGCCAACGGGTGCAACTGCGCTATGCCGCCTTCCCTTATCAAAAATTCGGCCAATACGAAGGCACGGTGCTGGAAGTGTCTCGCAGCGCCCAGCCAGGCACAGCGCTACGCGCCGATCCGGCCGCCGTCAATCAAGATCCCTTGTATCGCGTAACCGTGCAGCCGGACAAGCAATCGGTGCTGGCCTATGGCCGCCAAGAGCCATTACAGGCCGATATGTTGGTGGAGGCGGACATCTTGGTGGATAAGCGCCGCATCATCGAGTGGATCTTCGAGCCCTTGCTGGCGATCAAAGGAAAGTTTTAATCATGTTGGACGCCTTGCAATACGGCTTTGGCCGTCGTCTCCCCATGTTGTTGCAAACCGAGGCGGCCGAGTGCGGCTTGGCTTGCCTCACCATGATCGCCAGCTTTCACGGCCATGTGTCCGACATCGCCAGCTTGCGCCGCCGCTATGCGATCTCGGCCAAGGGCGCCACGCTCAAGCAATTGGTGGAGCATGCTGATGCCTTGCACTTAGCCAGCCGTCCATTGCGTCTGGAACTGGATGAATTGGACCAGTTGCAGACTCCCTGCATCCTGCATTGGGATTTGAACCACTTCGTGGTGCTCAAGCGGGTGGCGGCAGGGCGGGTGGAGATTCACGATCCCGCCTTTGGCGCGCGCAAGCTTTCTTTTGAGGAGACATCGCGTCATTTCACCGGTGTGGCGTTGGAGTTGTCGCCGACGCCGCAGTTCGAAAAAAAGGAAGAGAAACAGGATGTCAGCCTGCGCGCCTTGGTAGGGCAGGTGCTCGGCCTGAAGCGGTCCATTTTCCAGGTGGTGGCCTTGTCCGCCGCGCTGGAAGTGATGACGCTGTTGGCGCCTTTTTTTCAACAATGGGTGATAGATGGCGTGATCGTGCAGAACGACCGCGACCTGCTCAAGGTGATGGCGCTAGGTTTTTTGATGTTGATGCTGGTGCAAATGTTGGTTGGAACTTTGCGCTCCTGGCTGGTGATCTATTTTTCCACTCAGCTGAACATGCAGTGGGTAGCCAGCGTGTTTACCCGGCTGTTGGGCTTGCCGATGTCGTATTTCGAAAAGCGGCATCTGGGCGATGTGCTGTCGCGCTTCGGCGCCATCAATACCATCCGCCAGACGCTGACCACCACCGCGCTCAGTTCCATCCTGGATGGCGTGATGGCGGTCTTGGCGCTGGCGATGATGCTGTTTTACAGCGTTCAGCTGGCCATGATCACCTTGCTGGCGCTGACGATCTACATCTTGATCAGGGCGGCGACCTATGCGCCGTTCAAGCAGGCGAATGAAGAGCAGATTGTATTGTCGGCGCGCGAGCAGAGCCATTTCATGGAAAGCATACGCGGCGCGCAGTCGATCAAGCTGTTCAATCGCGAGAGCGACCGACGCAGCCAGTGGTTGAATCTGGTGGTGAACAGCACCAATCGCGGTTTGGCGACTCAGCGCATGTCTACTTTGTATCAGTTGGCCAATGGATTGATTTTCGGCCTGGAGGGCATTCTGGTGACTTACTTCGGCGCGCTGCTGGTAATGGATCACCAGTTTTCCATTGGCATGATGTTTGCCTATGGCAGCTACAAGATGCAGTTTTCCAGCCGAGTAGGCGGCCTGGTGGATTTGTTCTTTCAGATCCGCATGCTGCGCATTCAGCGCGAACGTTTGGCTGACATCGTGCTGAGCGAACCGGAAAGCGCTGTAGCAGCGGGATCAGTCATAGAGGAGGCTGATGCGATGATTCCGCCGGCGCTGGAGCTGCGAGGGGTGCGCTTCCGCCATGCGGAAGGCGAGCCGTGGATACTCGATGGCGTAGATCTGAGCATCGCAGCCGGGGAGTCAATGGCTATCACTGGCCCATCCGGTTGTGGCAAGACCACTTTACTGAAAGTGATGCTGGGGCTGCTTAAGCCAAGCCAGGGCGAGGTACTGGTGGATGGCGTGCCGATGCAGAGCTTGGGTTTGAAACAATGGCGCAGCCGCTTGGGTGCGGTGATGCAAGAAGATCAGTTGTTTGCCGGCTCAATCGCTGAAAATATTGCCTTTTCTGCTAATAGTCCAGACATGGAGCGGGTGCAGGTGGCAGCCCGTATGGCGGCAGTACACCAGGATGTGTTGGCGATGCCTATGGCTTATCAAACGCTGATCGGCGATATGGGCGCAGTGCTCTCCGGCGGGCAAAAGCAGCGCCTGTTGCTGGCTCGAGCCCTGCATAAACGACCAAGCATTCTATTTTTGGATGAGGCGACCAGTCATCTGGATGTGGAAAACGAGTATCGGGTGAATCAATCGCTTCGGGACCTGCCGCTAACACGGGTGGTGATCGCGCACCGGCCAGAGACGATCGCGATGGCGGACCGTGTGGTGGCGATGGCTGGCGGACGAATAGCCAGTGGTGAGAGAGCGTTGGCTAGTGAGCGTTTGAGCGAGGCCAGCCATGCATGAGCGCGGCCAATGCTGATTTTTGCCAACTGGCTGGTTTGGTCGTTTGAAGCGACCTCTGATGAGATGGAGCAGGGGTCGCATCGCTGCGGTTTGTGAATGCCATGAAACAATTATGATCTTGACTTAAATGCATTTGGCATGCATTTTAATGCCTTTGGGATTTTATGCGCATTATTGAGCGGCTTGGCCTGAATAAGTGCCGCTCCCACTCCCTATTGCGTGAGTTTTATCGCTTCTGGCGTCGGACTGGCGCGAGAAGCCGGCCGCTCGTGATGAACCCGACCTTGGCGGCAGGTCGCGCAATGACAAGGAAATTAAAATGCAACAAGCGTTTTTCGTCCAATTTTTGGAAGCTCATGAAGTCGAGCAGGTCGGCGGCGCCGGGCAGGCTGTGCCGCCGTTCAAATTCGATGTGACCCACGCTTTGCTGGGCGATCAGGTCACCATGGCCATACCGGAACATCCGGGCGAACCGTTGCCGACGCAGGACTTTTAAGCAAAGTTTTTGGAGGAAATGAGCATGGCTCAGAAACCGTTGTTCGCAGCATTTTTGGAAGATCATGAGATCGCCTTGGTTGGCGGCGGCGCGCAAGCTACAACTCTGGCGATTGGCGAAGAGTCGCATGCCAGCACGCTGGCGATCGGCGAGGAATCGCATGCCTCCACGCCTCTGCGCGACCAGATCACGACTCTGGCGGTGGGCGAAGAGGGCGACCAGCCGCCGCTGTTCGAGGTGTGATTTTTCAGTATTAAGCATGGGCTAGCCCATGCCGAAAGGGCGAGCCGAGGCTCGCCCGTTTTGTTTTGGAGAGGCAGCAAGATGAAGGTTTTGATCGTCAGCCACAGCCGCGATCCTTATTGTCCGGACTTGGTCGCAGCCGCGCTCAAGGCGCGCGGCGCCGAACCCATTCGTTTGAATACCGACCAATATCCGACATCGGTCAGGCTCAATCTGGCGCCGTCGTCCGCGGCGGAGCGCAGCGAGCTGCTGACTGGTCCCGCCGGCGAGCGCTTCAGCCTGGACGAGTTGGGAGCCATTTATTTCCGCCGTCTGGCATTGGCGCGGAATTTGCCGGATGAGATGCCGAAGCCGCACAAAGAGGCGGTTTATCACGAATGCTACGCGGTGCTGCAGGGCATGCTGGCCTGCAGCGACGCCTTCCAGCTGGATCCGTTCGAGCGAGTGTATCAAGCCGACAATAAGCCTTTGCAGCTCAAACTGGCGCGCCAGCTTGGCATGACGGTGCCGGAAACGCTGACCAGCAACGATCCGGAGGCGGTGCGCGCGTTTTACCACCGCTTTGACGGCGATATCGTCGCCAAGCCTCTGCGCGCCTTGACCATCCGCGACGATGACGTCACCCGGGTCATGTATACCAACCGCGTGCGCGAGGAGCATCTGCGTCAACTGGATAGTCTGGCAAACGGTCCCATGACGTTTCAGCAATACATTCCCAAGGCGCTGGAGCTGCGCATTACGGTGGTGGGCGAGCGGCTGTTCTGCGGTGCGGTGGATTCGCAGCGCGGAGACAAGAGCCGGGTGGACTGGCGGCGCGATGGCGCGGGCTTGCGGGAGGAATGGCGGCCGTATCCGGTGCCGGAGGAGATGCGGCGGCGGATTTTGCGCTTGATGGATGCGCTGCAGCTTAATTACGGCGCGCTGGATTTGATCGTGACGCCGGCCGGCGAGTGGGTGTTTCTGGAGATCAATCCCGCCGGCGAGTTTGTCTGGATGCAGACTGCTACGGGTTTTCCCATCGCCGATGCATTGGCGGAGACGCTATTGGGGCAGGCGGCCAGAAGAGATGCTCGCCGTGTGGCGAGCCCGGCCTGAACGAAAAATGCCAGGGCTCGCGCCGCTGGCATTCTTTATGGTCAGGGAAGGCCTGATCACACCATCAAGCTGGCCACCTTGGTGGTGATGATGTCCACCGCAGGATCGTTGGCGCCGTGCGGCAGGATCACGTCGGCGAAGCGCTTGGTCGGCTCGATGAACTGGTTGTGCATCGGGCGCACGGTGGACAGGTATTGTTCGATCACGCTTTCCATGGTGCGGCCGCGTTCGGCGATGTCGCGCTTCAGGCGACGGATGAAGCGCACGTCGGAGTCGGTGTCGACGAAGATCTTCAGCGACATCATTTCGCGCAGCGCGGCGTCGTAAAGCGGGAACAGGCCTTCGATCACGATCACCGGCGCCGGTTGCACGGTGACTGTCTTGTCGGAGCGGGTGTGGTTGGCGAAGTCGTACAGCGGCATCTCGATGGAGCGGCCATTGCGCAGATCATCGATGTGCGAGATCAACAGCGGCCAGTCGAAGGCTTGCGGGTGGTCGTAGTTGGTGCCCAGGCGCTGTTCGAAGGTCAGATGGCTCTGGTCGCGATAGTAGTAGTCCTGGATGATTACGGCCGCCATCTCGGAACCAATGGTTTCCAGCACTTTATTGGTAACCGTGGTTTTGCCGCTGCCGCTGCCGCCGGCAACGCCAATGATGAACGGAGTGCTCATGTTGGACTTTCCTTGATGTAATGAAAATATAAAAAACGCGCCATTCTAATGACTTATGGCGCGTTGTTCCACTCGATTTGCGACACGATTTGATTCAGTCCGGGCGTCGGCGCTCGCATCGCGCCGCTTGATACCATTCCAGCATGGCCGGCAGCTCCAGGATATGGCGGGCGCAAGCCTGGGCTTGGGGCTGCAGCGCGATGTTATAGGTTTGAAAGCGAGTGCAGATTGGGGCGAAGAAAGCGTCGGCGATGGTGAAGTGGCCGAACAGAAAATCGCCATCCGCCGCGTGTTTCGCGCGCTGCTCTTCCCACAGCGCGATGACGCGATCAATGTCTAAGCTCACCGCCGGCGTGCGGTCGTAAGCGATGCCCTGATGGGAGATGTCCATCGGCAGTTTGCCGCGCAGCGCTTCGAAGCCGGCATGGATCTCCGCCACGATGGAGCGGGCGACGGCGCGCTGCTTGTTGTCATCCGGCCACAGCCTGGCCGCGGGGAAGCAATCCGCCAGGTATTCGCAGATGGCCAGCGAGTCCCAGATGCGCAGCTTGTCGTCGATCAGCACCGGCACTTTGCCGGCGGGGTTGGCAGCGAGGATGCGCGCCTTGGTATCGGACAGGAAAAGGTCGATCTGCTGTTCCTGGAACGGTTCATTCAGCATTTTCAGCACCAGCCAGGGGCGCAGCGACCAGGAGGAATAGTTTTTGTTGCCGATGACGAGGGTGAACATGGCGGCTCCAGGGCGGTGAGGCGGCGAAGGCCGGCTCGCGTTCTTGGATCATACCCTTGGCGGCGGCGTTTTTCAGCCGTGGAAAAGACAAATGCCCCGGTCTGGGGCATTTGTCTTGGATGGGGAGATGCTTATTCCACTTCGTCTATCCACGCTTGCTGGATCGCTTCCAGCACACGTTCGCCGCCGCGGGCGTGGTCATCGTCGAAGCCGGGCAGATCCACCACGTAGTTGTGCAGATCGACAAAGCGCACGGCCTTCGGATCCACGTCCGGGTGGGCTTCGGCCAGCTCGATGGCGATGTCGTTAACGTCGGTCCATTTCATCAGTCGTTCCCTTCCTGTCAGTGATGTTCGCGGGCGTGGTTGATTGTGTACTTCGGAATCTCGATCACCAGATCCTCGTCGGCGACGAGGGCCTGGCAGGACAGACGCGACTGGGCTTCCAGGCCCCAAGCCTTGTCCAGCAGGTCTTCTTCCAGCTCGTCGGCCTCGTTCAGCGAGTTGCCGCCTTCGCGGACGATGCAGTGGCAGGTGGTGCAGGCGCAGGACATTTCACAGGCGTGCTCGATTTCGATGTCGTGGGCGAGCAGCGCGTCGCAAATGCTTTGGCCGGTTTCGGCGTTGTCGATCACCGCGCCTTCGGGGCACAGGTCGGGATGGGGCAGTACGATGATTCGCGGCATGGCGAGTCCTTACAAATCGGTAATCTTGTGGCCCTTCAGCGCGCGCTGGATATTGCGATCCATGCGGCGGGAGGCGAAGGTTTCGGTAGCGTGGTTCAGCGCGGCGCTGGCTTCGTTGACGCGGCGGGTGACGCCTTCGGCGATGGCTGCGCTCACGGCGGCGACCGCGGCTTCCACCTCGGCGCGCTCGGCCGCGTCCAGCAGGTCGCCGTCTTGCGACAGCGCGTTGCGGGTGGCTTCCGCCAGGCTCTCGGCATCGACGATGGCTTCGCGCAGCTTGCGCGCCTCGATGTCTTCCTGCACGTTGGCCATGGAGTCGGTCAGCATGCGGCTGATTTCGTCGTCGGACAGGCCGTAGGACGGCTTGACTTCGATGCTGGCCTCCACGCCTGAGGTCTGCTCGCGGGCGGTGACCGACAGCAGGCCGTCGGCGTCCACCTGGAAGGTGATGCGGATGCGCGCGGCGCCCGCCACCATCGGCGGAATGCCGCTCAGCACGAATTTGGCCAGGCTGCGGCAGTCGGTCACCAGCTCGCGCTCGCCCTGCAGCACGTGGATGGACATGGCGGTCTGGCCATCCTTGAAGGTGGTGAAGTCCTGGGCGCGGGCCACCGGAATGGTGCTGTTGCGCGGAATGATCTTCTCGGTCAGGCCGCCCATGGTTTCGATGCCCAGCGACAGCGGCAGCACGTCCAGCAGCAGCCACTCGTCGTCCTGCTTGTTGCCGGCCAGCACATTGGCCTGGATGGCGGCGCCGAGCGCCACCACTTTGTCCGGGTCCAGATTGGTCAGCGGCGCGCGGCCGAAGAAGTCGGCCACGGCTTTTTGCACGTGCGGCATGCGGGTGGCGCCGCCCACCATCACCACGCCCTGGATGTCGTCGGTGGAAATCTTGGCGTCGCGCAGGGCCTTGCGCACCGGGGTCAGCGTCTTGTCCACCAGCGTCTTGGTGATGGCGTGCAAGGCGGCTTGGTCCAGTTCCAGATCCAGCGACTGGCCGTCCGTCAGAATGGCGGTGATGCGGGTGCTGGCGTGGTCGGTCAGCGCTTCCTTGGCCTCGCGGGCGCGGGTGTGCAACAGGCGCATGTCGTGGGCGGACAGGCCGGACACGCCGGCTTGTTCCAGCATCCAGCAGAACACGCGGTGGTCGAAGTCGTCGCCGCCCAGCGCGGAATCGCCGCTGGTGGCCAGCACCTCGAACACGCCGCGGGTGAGCTTGAGGATGGAGACGTCCAGCGTGCCGCCGCCCAGATCGTAGACCACGTAGGTCCCTTCGCTGCTGTTGTCCAGGCCGTAGGCGATGGCGGCGGCGGTGGGTTCGTTCAACAGGCGCAGCACATTGAGGCCGGCCAGGCGGGCGGCGTCCTTGGTGGCTTGGCGCTGGGCATCGTCGAAATAGGCCGGCACCGTGATGACGGCGCCGGTCAGGTCTCCGCCCAAGCTTTGCTCGGCGCGGTCTTTCAGGGCGCGCAGAATGTCCGCCGATACTTCCACCGGGCTTTTCACGCCGGCGCGGGTGTGCAGCTGCACCATGCCTGGCGCGTCCACAAAGCGGTAGGGCAGGCTGCCGGCGTCCTTGATGTCGCTGACGCCGCGGCCCATGAAACGCTTCACCGACACGATGGTGTTGTGCGGATCGCGGTTCTGCTCCTTTTGCGCCTCGTAGCCGACGGCCAGCACGCCCTCATCGCCATAGCGCACCACGGAGGGCAGCAGGCTGCGGCCGTTTTCATCCGGCAGCACGGCGGCGGAGCCGCTTCTGACGGTGGCCACCAGCGAGTTGGTGGTGCCCAGGTCTATGCCTATGGCCAGTCGGTGTTGATGGGGGGCGGCGGAGAGGCCGGGTTCGGCGATTTGCAATAAGGCCATGTCGTGATCTTTTTCTCGTTGCTCGGGGCGCGGGCTTAGTCCAGCAGGGACTCGATGGCGTCGCCGATCTCCTGGTCCAGCTTTTCCATGAAGCGCAGTTTGCGAACCCATACGGCGGCGGCGTCCAGATCGGCTTCCGCGTCCAGCGCGGCGGCCAGCGCCTGCTGCATGGACTTGACCTCGGCGCGCAGGCGGCCGGACAGCGTTTCCAGCTCGTCCACGCTGCGGCGGGCGTCGTCTATGCTCTCGCGCCATTCCATCTGCGCCATCAGGAAGTCGCCCGGCATGCGGGTATTGTTTTCTTCCTGGGTGTCCACGCCGGACAACAGCAACAGATAGCGCGCGCGGTTCAGCGGCGACTTCAGGGTTTGGTACGCTTCGTTGACGCGGGTGGCCAGCATCAGCGCGCTGCGCTTTTCAGCGTCGGGGCTGGCGGCGTAGCGGTCGGGATGGACTTGGGCGGCGGCGGCGCGCCAGGCGGCGTCCAGCTGGGCGGCGTCAATGCCGAAACGGCGCGGCAGGCCGAACAGGGTGAAGAAATCCTGGCTGAATTCTTGGCTCATCAAGGCTTCCGGAAACGGCGAAACGCGGGCGGACGAACCGGCGCTTGCGCGCCGGCTGCGGCCAGGCCCGCTTGAGGACTCAAACGTTGAAGCTTTCGCCGCAGCCGCACTCGTTCTTGACGTTGGGGTTGTTGAACTTGAACCCCTCGTTCAGGCCTTCCTTGACGTAGTCCAGTTCGGTGCCGTCCAGATAGGCCAAGCTCTTGGCGTCGGTGTAGATGGCTACGCCGAAGCTTTCGAAGCGGACGTCCTCGGTGTTTTCGACATCGACGAACTCCAGCTTGTAGGCCATGCCGGAGCAGCCGGAGGTCTTCACGCCCAGGCGCACGCCCAGGCCCTTGCCGCGTTTGGCGAGGAAAGCGCCGACGTGTTCGGCCGCGCGTTCGGAAAGAGTGAGTGCCATGGACAGCCTCCGCTTACTTGGCGTGTTTCTGCTTGTAGTCTTCCACCGCGGCCTTGATCGCGTCTTCGGCCAGGATGGAGCAGTGGATCTTCACCGGCGGCAGCGCCAATTCTTCGGCGATGGCGGTGTTCTTGATCGACAGCGCCTCGTCCAACGATTTGCCCTTCACCCACTCGGTCACCAGCGACGAGGAGGCGATGGCGGAGCCGCAGCCGTAGGTCTTGAACTTGGCGTCTTCGATCACGCCGTCCGCGCCCACCTTGATCTGCAGCTTCATCACGTCGCCACAGGCCGGCGCGCCGACCATGCCGGTGCCGATGCTGTCGTCGCCCTTTTCGAACGAGCCGACGTTGCGCGGGTTTTCGTAGTGGTCCAGTACTTTTTCGCTGTATGCCATGTCTTTGCTCCTGCTGGCCGCGGAGGGTTAGCTTTCCCGCGGCCTGTCATCTGTTATCGGCTTAGTGAGCCGCCCATTGAACGCTATTCAGATCCACGCCGTCCTTGTACATCTCCCACAGCGGGGACAGCTCGCGCAGCTTGCCGATCTTGGACTTCAGCAGCTCGATCGCGTAGTCGATCTCTTCCTCGGTGGTGAAACGGCCCAGGGTGAAGCGGATGGAGCTGTGCGCCATCTCGTCGTTGCGGCCCAGCGCGCGCAGCACGTAGGACGGCTCCAGCGAGGCGGAGGTGCAGGCGGAGCCGCTGGACACGGCCAGGTCCTTGATGGCCATGATCAGGCTTTCGCCCTCGACGAAGTTGAAGCTGACGTTGAGGTTGTGCGGGACGCGCTGATCGATGTCGCCGTTGATGTACACCTCTTCCATGCTCTTGATGCCGTTCCACAGGCGGTCGCGCAGCATGCGGATGCGTTCGTTTTCGCTGTCCATTTCTTCGCGGGCGATGCGGAAGGCTTCGCCCATGCCGACGATCTGGTGGCTGGCCAGGGTGCCGGAGCGGAAGCCGCGCTCATGGCCGCCGCCGTGCATCTGCGCTTCCAGGCGCACGCGCGGCTTGCGGCGCACGTACAGGGCGCCGATGCCCTTGGGGCCGTAGGCCTTGTGCGCGGACAGGCTCATCAGGTCCACCTTCAGCGTGTTCAGGTCGATCTTCACCTTGCCCGGCGCCTGGGTGGCGTCGACGTGGAAGATGATGCCTTTTTCGCGGCAGATTTCGCCGATTTGCGGGATGTCCTGGATGACGCCGATTTCATTGTTCACGTACATCACCGACACCAGGATGGTGTCCGGGCGAATGGCGGCCTTGAAGGCTTCCAGGTCGAGCAGGCCGTTTTCCTGCACGTCCATATAGGTGACTTCGAAACCCTGGCGCTCCAGTTCGCGACAGGTGTCCAGCACCGCCTTGTGTTCGGTCTTGACGGTGATGAGGTGCTTGCCCTTGCTCTTGTAGAACTGGGCCGCGCCCTTGATCGCCAGGTTGTCGGACTCGGTGGCGCCGGAGGTCCACACGATTTCCTTGGGATCGGCGCCGATCAGCTTGGCCACTTCGGCGCGCGCGTTCTCAACCGCCTCTTCCGCTTCCCAGCCGAAGCTGTGGCTGCGCGAGGCGGGGTTGCCGAACTTGCCGGTCAGATAGGGAATCATCTTGTCGGCGACGCGCGGGTCCACCGGAGTGGTGGCCGAGTAATCCAGATAGATCGGTAGCTTGGGCTGGCTCATTTATATGTTCTCCGCAAGAGTATGCTTTTACAGTGCGCCGCTGGCGGCGTGATGGCCGTGGCCGTCGCGCTTGTCTTGCACCACGCGGCTCTCCGTGGCCGCCTGTTCCTTGGCGAGCTGCTCTTCCACCAGGCTGGCGAGGCTGACCTTGGATAGGTAGTCGAAAATGGTGACGTTGAGATTGGTCCACAGATCGTGGGTCATGCAGCGCTGGCTGCCGCGGCAGTTTTCGCGGCCGCCGCATTGCGTGGCGTCGACCGGCTCATCCACGGCGACGATGATGTCGGCGACGGAGATGTCTTGGAGCTGCTTGGCCAGCGTGTAGCCGCCACCCGGCCCGCGCACGCTGTCTACCAGCTCGGCGCGGCGAAGTTTGCCAAATAGCTGTTCAAGATAGGACAGCGAAATGCTTTGGCGTTCGCTGATGCCGGCCAGGGTAACCGGGCCGCGCTCTTCGCGCATCGCGAGGTCCAGCATCGCGGTGACGGCAAATCTGCCTTTGGTGGTGAGACGCATGGTTGTCATTCCGGTGGGTGGTTCAGGACCGATTATACCCAATAGTCGAGTATTTTAGTCAAGTATTTACCAAGCAGACCCAACCGGTATGTGGGGCAAAGGTGTGATTTTACTAGGTTTAATGATTGCTTGGGTATGGTTTTCTTACATTTTCTCGACGCTTGTGTAAAATCCTCGTCATATCACGCTCAACTCCCGTGTTTTGGCGTCTGATCGGCAGGGTTCGCCGTCGATCCGGCATCTCGTGGCGGGATGATAAAGGATGAACCCATGCATAAAGTCGTAATCAGCGGCACCGGCCTGTTCACGCCGCCGCACGCGGTCAGCAACGAGGCGCTGGTGGAGGTGTTCAATGCCTTCGTCAGAAAGCATAACGCCGAGCACCAGGCGCAGATCGAGGCCGGCGCGATGCAGCCGCTGGCTGAATCCAGCGCGGAGTTCATCGAAAAGGCGTCCGGCATCAAGCAGCGCTTCCTGATGGACAAGTCGGGCGTGCTGGATCCGGAGCGGATGAAGCCGTACCTGCCGGAGCGCGCCAACGAGGAACTGTCGCTGCAGGCCGAGATGGCGGTGGCTGCCGCGCGGCAGGCTTTGGAGGCGGCAGGCAAGCGCGGCGCCGACATCGATATGGTGATCGTGGCTTGTTCCAATATGCAGCGCGCCTATCCGGCGATGGCGGTGGAGGTGCAGCAGGCCCTGGACATCCAGGGCTTCGCTTTTGATATGAATGTGGCATGCTCGTCCGCCACCTTCGGCATTCAGACGGCCTACAACGCCATCGCCAGCGGCCAGGCGCGCGCGGTGCTGATGGTGAACCCCGAGATCTGTTCCGCCCACCTGAACTTCCGCGACCGCGACAGCCACTTCATTTTCGGCGATGCCTGCACCGCCGTGGTGCTGGAGCGGGCGGAGCAGGCCGCTTCGGCTCATCGCTATGAAGTGCTGGGTTGCAAACTGGCCACGGTGTTTTCCAACAATATCCGCAACAATTTCGGCTTCCTGAACCGCTGCGACGAGACCGGCATCGGCCAGCCGGACAAGCTGTTCATCCAGCAGGGCCGCAAGGTGTTCAAGGAAGTGTGTCCGATGGTGGGCGAGCATATCGTGTCGCATCTGGACAGCCTGGGCATCGCGGCTGGCGATGTGCGCCGCTTCTGGCTGCACCAGGCCAATCTGGCGATGAATCAGCTGATCGCCAGGCGCGTGCTGGGCCGCGAGGCCGATGCCGTGGAGGCACCGGTGATTCTGGATCGTTACGCCAACACCAGTTCCGCCGGCTCCATCATCGCCTTCCATCTCCATTCGCATGATTTGCGGAGTGGCGATGTTGGCGTCATCAGTTCTTTCGGGGCGGGCTATTCCGTGGGTTCCGTGGCGTTGAAGAAGTTGTAAGCCATTGTCAGAAGCCGCGGTTGTCATGACCGCGGATGCGATAAAAAAGCCAGAGGGCGCTTGTCAAAAGCGCCCTCTCTGCATAATGTATCCCCCATCGACCAAAGCGTGGCTCTGGTTGAATAGCAAAAAATGACCAAATGGTCTGTACAAAGGGAAGGGAAATAATTATGCAAGCTTTCAAGAAGTTGCTGCTGGCAGGCCTGGTGGCGGGTTCCGCGCTGAGCGCGCAAGCCGCCGGCACCCTGGTGTTCTGCTCCGAAGGCAGCCCGGCCGGCTTTGATCCGGGCCAGTACACCACCGGCACCGATTTCGACGCCTCCGCCGAAACCGTGTTCAACCGCCTGGTGCAATTCCAGCGCGGCGGCACCAAGGTTGTACCCGGCTTGGCTGAAAAGTGGGACGTGTCCGCCGATGGACTGTCCTACACTTTCCATCTGCGCAAGGGCGTGAAGTTCCATACCACGGAATATTTCAAGCCGACTCGCGATTTCAACGCCGATGACGTGTTGTTTACCTTCCAGCGGATGATCGACAAGAACCATCCGTTCCGCAAGGCTTACCCGACCGAGTTCCCGTACTTCTCCGACATGGGCATGGACGAGAACATCGCCAAGGTGGAAAAGGTCGACGCCAACACCGTCAAGTTCAGCCTGAAGAAGATCGACGCCGCCTTCGTGCAGAATCTGGCGATGAGCTTCGCCTCCATCCAGTCGGCCGAGTACGCCGACAAACTGTTGAAGGACGGCAAGCCGCAGCTGATCAACCAGCAGCCGATCGGCACCGGCCCCTTCATCTTCAAGCGCTACCAGAAGGACGCGCAGATCCGCTTCGCCGCCAACAAGCAATACTGGGACAAAGTGGACGGCCCCAAGGTGGATAACCTGGTGTTCGCCATCACCACCGACGCCTCGGTGCGCTACCAGAAGCTGAAGGCCGGCGAGTGCCAGATCACCACCTTCCCGCGCCCGACCGACATCGCCGCGATGAAAGCCGACCCGAAGATGAATGTGATCTCTCAAGCCGGCTTCAACCTGGGCTACCTGGCTTACAACGTCAAGCACAAGCCGATGGACAAGCTGGAAGTGCGCGAAGCGCTGGACATGTCCATCAACAAGAAGGCCATCCTGCAGGCGGTGTACCAAGGCTCCGGCCAGGCTGCTGTCAGCTCGATGCCGCCGACCCAGTGGTCGTACAACAAGAGCCTGAAGGATGCGCCGTACGACGTGGCCAAGGCCAAGGCGCTGCTGGCCAAGGCCGGCTATCCGAATGGCTTCGACATCACCCTGTGGGCGATGCCGGTGCAACGTCCGTACAACCCCAACGCCAAGCTGATGGCGGAGATGATCCAGTCCGACTGGGCCAAGATCGGCGTCAAGGCCAAGATCACCACTTACGAGTGGGGCGAGTACATCAAGCGCGCCAAGGCCGGCGAGCATGACGCCATGCTGATCGGCTGGACCGGCGACAACGGCGATCCGGACAACTGGCTGGGCACGCAGCTGGGTTGCGAGGCGATCAATGGCAACAACTTCGCCAAGTGGTGCTACAAGCCGTTCGAGGACCTGATCCAGAAGGGCAAGACCACTGCCAATGTGGCCGAGCGCACCAAGCTGTACACCAAGGCGCAGGAAATCGTGAAGCAACAGCTGCCGTATACCTCGATCGCCCACTCCACCGTCAATCAGCCGATGCTGAAGTCGGTGCAGGGGTTCAAGGTGAGCCCGTTCGGCCTGAACGCTTTCTACGGCGTCAGCGTCAAGTAAGACTGGTTTGAATTAAGCCAAGAGGGCGGGGCGCGCAAGCGCTCCCGCCTTGCGTCAAGTGTCGCGGCGATCAGTCCTCCGTTAGAGAGGACGGCGGCTCGGCATGGCAGTATCTGCACGGGAATACAAGTCTGGAGAAGCTTGGGCGAGCGGCGGCGATGCCGGCTTGACCTGCGTCAATCTGTCAAAGCGCTAGGGCTGATATTGTCTCTCCTGCCGCGACAGTGGATGCAGCTAATGCTGGTGGGTGGTTTAGTTGCCATTCCGCTGTCCGGCACCTCTTCAAAGTTCATGCGCCTCGCGCGCATCCGTCTTGCCTCTCCCGCGCCGACTTTCTGCACGCTCTATATCCAAGGTTTGACGGCGCTCGCCGCCGCTGATGGCGCAAGCGCCCTGGAGAGGTATCCATGTTTTCATTCATCCTGCGCAGGTTGGGCCTGCTGGTGCCCACCTTCTTCGGCATCACGCTGCTGACTTTCGGCCTGATCCGCATGATTCCCGGCGACCCGGTCGAAGTGATGGTGGGCGAGCGCACGCTCGATCCCAAGCTGCACGCCGAGGCGCTGCATCGCCTGGGGCTGGACAAGCCCTTGTACGCCCAGTATCTGGACTATGTCGGCAATCTGCTGCATGGCAATCTGGGCGAGTCGCTGGTCACCAAGGCCGGCGTCTGGACCGAATTCAAAACCCTGTTCCCGGCCACGCTGGAGCTAGCGTTGTCCGCGCTGCTGTTCGCCGTGTTCTGGGGGCTGCTGGCCGGCGTGCTGGCCGCCATCAAGCGCGGCTCCTTGTTCGATCACGGCGCGATGGGCGTTTCGCTGACCGGCTTTTCGATGCCCATCTTCTGGTGGGGCCTGATCCTGATCATGTTCTTCTCGGTGAAGCTGGGTTGGACGCCGGTATCCGGCCGCATGGATCTGACCTTCGACATCGCGCCGCGCACCGGCTTCATGCTGATAGACAGCTGGCTGGCCGAGGCGGCCGATCCCGAGGCCAACTCCGGCGCGTTCAAGAGCGCGCTGATGCACCTGATCCTGCCGTCCATCGTGCTGGGCACCATTCCGCTGGCGGTGATCGCGCGGATGACGCGCTCGTCGATGCTGGAAGTGCTGCGCGACGATTATGTCCGCACCGCCCGCGCCAAGGGCCTGTCGCCGGCGCGCGTGATCTTCATCCACACCCTGCGCAACGCGCTGATTCCGGTCTTGACCGTGATCGGCCTGCAAGTGGGCACGCTGATGGGCGGCGCGGTGCTGACCGAGACCATCTTCTCCTGGCCCGGCATAGGCAAATGGCTGATCGACGCCATCGCCCGCCGCGACTACCCGGTGGTGCAGAACGGCATCCTGATGGTGGCCACATTGGTGATCGTCACCAACTTCATCGTCGACATCCTGTACGGCATCGCCAATCCGCGCATCCGTCACGCCAAGTAAGCAGGGACGCAATATGAGCCAAAGCAATCAAACCGCGGCCGCGCAGACGGCCGACCTGGCGTTGTCCTATCCGTCTCCGCTGAAGGAGTTCTGGCAGGGCTTTTCCCACAACAAGGGCGCGGTGGCCGGTCTGGTCTTCGTGCTGTTCATCACCGCCTGTGCGCTGCTGGCGCCGGTATTGGCGCCGTACAGCTCGATCGAGCAATACCGCGACCACCTGCTGACGCCGCCGGCATGGGAGGCGGGCGGCAGCCTGCAATTCCTGTTCGGCACCGACGAGCTGGGCAGAGACATCCTGTCGCGGCTGATCTACGGCGCGCGCATGTCGCTATTCATCGGCCTGATGTCGGTGCTGTTGGCGCTGATTCCGGGCGTGATCCTGGGCCTGTTGGCCGCCTTCTTCCCCAAGGTGCTGGGCGCCACCATCATGCGGCTGATGGACATCATGATGGCGCTGCCGTCCTTGCTGCTGGCGGTAGCCATCATGGCCATTCTCGGACCTGGCCTGACCAATGCGATGATCGCCATCGCCACCGTGTCCTTGCCGGCCTATGTGCGTCTGACCCGCGCCTCGGCGATGACTGAGCTGAACCGCGATTACGTGGTGGCTTCGCGTGTGGCTGGCGCCGGCCTGTTCCGGCTGATGTTCGTCACCGTGCTGCCCAACTGCATGGCGCCCTTGATCGTGCACGCCACCATGAGCTTTTCCTCGGCCATTCTCGAAATCGCCGCCCTGGGCTTCCTGGGCCTGGGCGTGCAGCCGCCGACGCCGGAGTGGGGCACCATGCTGGCCTCGGCGCGCGACTACATCGAGCGCGCCTGGTGGGTGGTGACCATGCCGGGTCTGACCATTCTGCTGTCGGTGCTGGCGATCAACCTGATGGGCGACGGCCTGCGCGACGCGCTGGACCCCAAGCTGAAGCGCGTGGCCTGAGGATAAGAATATGAGTCTGTTGCGAATCAAGAATCTCTCGGTCGAGTTCGGCTCGGAGAAGAACCCCTTCCGCGTGGTGGAAGGGCTGGAATTGACGGTGGACCAGGGCGAGATCGTCGGCATCGTCGGCGAGTCCGGCTCCGGCAAGTCGGTCACCATGATGGCGATGATGGGCCTTCTGGAAGGGCAGGGCCGCATCGTCGCCGACGAACTGAGCTTCGATGGCAAGGACCTGCTGACCATTTCGGCGCGCGGCCGCCGCAAGATCGTCGGCAAAGACATCTCGATGATCTTCCAGGACCCGATGACGGCGCTGAACCCCAGCTACACCGTCGGCTACCAGATCATGGAAGTGCTGAAGGCGCACCAGGGCCTGCGCGGCGCGGCCTTGAAAGCGCGCGCGCTGGAGCTGATGGAGCTGGTGGAGATCCCGGCGGCGGCGACGCGGCTGGACGCCTATCCGCACCAGCTGTCCGGCGGCATGAGCCAGCGCGTGGCCATCGCCATGGCCATCGCCTGCAACCCCAAGCTGTTGATCGCCGACGAGCCGACCACGGCGCTGGATGTGACCATCCAGGCGCAGATCATGGAACTGCTGGTGTCTTTGCAGAAGAGCCAGAACATGGCGCTGATCCTGATCACCCATGACCTGGCGGTGGTGGCCGAGGTGGCGCAGCGCCTGGTGGTGATGTACGCCGGCCAGGCGGCGGAGATGGGCACGGTGCCGGAAATCTTCCGCCACCCGGTCCATCCCTACACCGAGGCGCTGCTGTCGTCCATTCCGGAGCACAGCAAGGGCGCGCGCCGCTTGGCCACGCTGCCCGGCATCGTGCCGGGGCAGTACGACCGCCCGAGCGGCTGCTTGCTGTCGCCGCGCTGCCCGTACGCGCAGGACAACTGCCGCAGCCAGCGGCCCGGATTGACCGCCCACGAACATGGCGCGGTGCGTTGCCACTACCCGTTGCTGGCCAAGGAGAAGCAGCATGGCTAAGGTTTTGCAAGCAAGGGATCTGACCCGTTATTACGATGTGGCGCAGGGCATGTTCAAGCCCAAGGCGCAGGTGAAGGCGCTGGCCGGCGTGTCGTTCGAACTGGAGGCCGGCCGCACGCTGGCGGTGGTGGGCGAATCCGGCTGCGGCAAGAGCACGCTGGCGCGCCAGCTGACCTTGATCGAGCAGCCGACTTCCGGTTCGCTGATCCTGGACGGCCAGGACGCGGCCACGGCCACCGGCGCCGATTTGAAGGCGATGCGCCGCAAGGTGCAAATGGTGTTCCAGAACCCTTATGGTTCGCTGAACCCGCGCCAGAAGATAGGCGACCAGCTGTCCGAGCCGCTGCTGATCAACACCAAGCTGTCGGCCAAGGAGCGCGAAGAAAAGGTCAGGGCGATGATGGCCCGCGTCGGCCTGCGTCCGGAGCATTATTTCCGCTATCCGCACATGTTCTCCGGCGGCCAGCGCCAGCGCATCGCCATCGCCCGCGCCATGATGCTGAACCCTAAGATCGTGGTGGCCGACGAGCCGACTTCGGCGCTGGATGTCTCGATTCAGGCGCAGGTGCTGAACCTGTTCATGGATCTGCAGGAGGAATTCAACACCGCCTATGTGTTCATCTCTCACAATCTGGCGGTGGTGGAGCATGTGGCCAACGACCTGATGGTGATGTACCTGGGCCGCGCGGTGGAAGTGGGCGACAAGGCCCGCGTTTACGAGCGCCCGCTGCACCCTTACACGCAGGCGCTGCTGTCGGCCACGCCGTCCATTCATCCGGAAGACCGCCGCATCAAGATCAAGATCGAGGGCGAGCTGCCCAGCCCGCTGAACCCGCCGTCCGGCTGCGCCTTCCACAAGCGCTGCCCGCACGCCAATGAGCGTTGCAAGTCGGAAGTGCCGCAATTGCGCGAGCTGGATCAGCGCATGGTGGCTTGCCATCGGGCGGAAGAGATCAACGGCTGAGACCAAATCGGCATCGGCAGCCCGCGGTGTTTTGCGCCGCGGGCTTTTTTCATTTCATCGTCGTATCGCGCGGCGTACACTGGGCTTCCCACCACCCACGGAGGCTTGCCATGCATGTGTATCCGTATCTGAATTTCAATGGACGCGCCGAGGAGGCGCTTAACTTCTACCGCGACGCCTTGTCAGGCGAGATCGCCATGCTGATGCGCTATGGCGACGCGCCGGAGAGCGCGCCGGACATGGGCGAGCCGAATCCCGACTGGATCATGCATGCGCGGCTGGTGTTTGGTCCCAATGTGCTGATGATTTCCGATACCTCTCAGCCGATGGCGCCCACGCCGCAAATCACCTTGTCCATCAACCTGGAGGGCGATGCAGACAAAGCCCGCAAGGTGTTTGCCGCGCTCAGCGTCGGCGGCAAGGTGACGATGGACCTGCATCAGACATTCTGGGGCGCGCTTTTTGGCTGTTTTAGTGATAGATTCGGCGTTTGCTGGATGGTCAACTGCCAGTTGTGACCATAGGATGACAAGGTCGCGATGCGGCGCATTTTTTGCCGCATCGCACAAAAAACGCTTTACCACCCCGCCCCTGCAAGATACATTCGCCATGGAACACATCGCCAAAGCCAGAGGAAGACGCCAATTGAAACGAGCCGTATACGCCGGCAGCTTTGACCCCGTGACCAATGGCCACTTGTGGATGATACGCGAGGCGGTGGAACTGTTCGATGAACTGATCGTCGCCGTGGGCGTCAATCCGGACAAGCATTGCACCTTCAGCGTGGAGGAGCGCGTGGCGCTGCTGCGCGAGGTGACGGCCGGATCGGCCAAGCTCAGGGTAGACGTTTTCGAGAACCAGTTTCTGGTCAACTACGCGCAAAGCGTGGGCGCCAACTACATCGTCCGCGGCATCCGCACCGCCAGCGACTACGAATACGAACGCACCATGCGTTACATCAATTCCGATTTGCATCCGGACATCACCACTCTCTTCCTGTTGCCGCCGCGGCAGTACGCCGAAGTGTCGTCCACCATGGTCAAGGGCCTGGTGGGGCCGCGCGGTTGGGAAAGCGTGATCCGCCAATATCTGCCGGAACCGGTTTACCGCAAGATGCTGGAGATGTATTCGCAGCAATAAGCCTTATAATGCAGTTTTGAATGTTCAGCCGCGCCAGATTCGTCTGGCGCGTTTGTTTTGCCGTTTCGAGGATTTCCCATGCAGGATGTCAGCGCCTTTGCCAACCGTCTGGCCAAGAATTACAAGCATTACGCCAAATGGGCCCGCCGTCAGGGGCTGGACGCTTGGCGCGTCTATGACAAGGACGTGCCGCAGTTCCCGTTCGCGGTCGATGTCTACGGCCAGCGCGTGCATCTGCAGGAGTACGACACCGGCTGGGAAATGGAAGACGACGAGTATCGCGCATGGATAGACGCGGTGGTGGCGGCCATCGAGCAGGTGACCGGCCTGCCGGCCGCCGGCGTGACGTTGAAGAATCGCCGCCGCCAGAAAGGCGTCAGCCAGTATGAAAAGGAAGGCGTGGAAGGCGAGGACTTCATCGTCGAGGAGTTCGGCCAGCGCTTCATCATCAATCTGGACCAGTATCTGGACACCGGCTTGTTCCTGGATCACCGCAATACCCGCAAGCGGGTGCGCGAAGAGGCGGCCGGCAAGCGTTTTCTGAATCTGTTCGCCTATACCGGCAGCTTCACCGTCTACGCCGGCGCCGGCGGCGCGGTGTCGTCCGAAACCGTGGACATGTCCAATACCTATCAGGACTGGTCGCGCCGCAATTTCGAGCTCAACGGCCTGGACCTGGCCAAGCACCAACTGGTGCGCGCCGATGTGTTCCAGTATCTGGAAGAAGCGGTGGACGAGGGCAAGCAGTTCGATTTGATCGTGATGGACCCGCCCACCTTCTCCAATTCCAAGAAGATGCGCGACATCCTGGACGTGCAGCGCGACCATGTCTGGCTGATCGATTACGCCATGGCTTTGCTGGCCCCGGGCGGCGTGCTGTACTTCTCCAATAATCTGCGCACTTTCGAGCTGGACGAGCGGCTGGGCGACGATTACCAGATCCGCGACATCAGCGCGCAGTCGGTGCCGGAAGACTTCCGCAACCGCAAAATCCACCAATGCTGGCGCATCAGCCGCGGCTGATTTCAGCATCCCGCTGATTGTAAAACGTTTTTACGTGAACTTTATTGCCGGTTCCGCACTCGTACAGTAAAGCGCGTTTCCGCATGGAGTCGCCGACCAGCCAGCCGGCGGCTCTTCAGCCGCCTCGCCGCGAGCGCGGCGGGATGCGGAGCGCCTCCATGCCTTCCTGATTCATCGGTTTGTCTGCGTCGCGGCGCGGACGCGTTTTCGCTCGAAAACGATAAAGGGAGAACCGATGATCCAACTCGACTTCTACGGCACGCTGGTGGCCGCCTCGCTCGTCCTGCTGCTGGGACGCAAACTGGTCGCCCATACTGGCGTGCTGCGCACTTACAACATTCCAGAACCGGTAGCCGGCGGCCTGCTGGTGGCGGCAGCTTTGCTGGCGTGGCGGCAATTCTCAGGCATGGAGGTGCGCTTCGATACTTCTTTGCAAACACCGCTGATGCTGGCTTTCTTCGCCGCAATCGGCCTGACCGCCAATTTGTCCAGCCTGAAACAGGGCGGCAAGACGGTGGGTATCTTCCTCGGCGTGGTGGTGGGCCTGCTGCTGGTGCAGAACACCCTGGGCGTGGCGGTGGCCAGCGCTTTGGGCCTGGATCCGCTGATGGGCTTGCTGGCCGGATCCATCACCTTGTCCGGCGGCCATGGCACCGGCGCGGCCTGGAGCGGCACCTTCGCAGACAAATACGGTTTGGCCTCCGCCGCGGAATTGGCGATGGCTTGCGCCACTTTCGGCCTGGTGTTGGGCGGCTTGATCGGCGGACCGGTGGCGCGTTTCCTGGTCAAACGGGTGAAAACGCCCGGCGCCGAGCATAACGCCGACCAAGCGCCGCAAGGCTTCGAACAACCTGACGCGCAGCGTCTGATCACACCGCATTCCTTCATCGAATCGCTGGCCTTGATCGCGGTCTGCCTGTTGGGCGGCACTTTCCTCGGCGGCTTGCTGAAAGGCACGGCGCTGGAGCTGCCGACCTTTGTCTGCGTGCTGTTTGTCGGCGTATTGATCAGCAATGGCCTGGCGGCGCTGGGGTGGTACAAGATCTTCGAGCGCGAAGTGTCTGTGGTGGGCAATGTCAGCCTGTCGCTATTCCTGGCGCTGGCGCTGATGTCGCTGCGCTTGTGGGATTTGGCCGCCTTGGCGCTGCCTATCTTCGCTCTGTTGTTGTTGCAGACCTTGGCGATGGCGCTGTACGCCGTGTTCGTCACCTTCCGGGTGATGGGCCGTAATTACGACGCAGCGGTGCTGGCGGCAGGCCATTGCGGCTTCGGCCTGGGCGCCACGCCCACCGCCATCGCCAATATGCAGGCGGTGACCGAGCGTTTCGGCCCTTCGCATCTGGCCTTCCTGGTGGTGCCCATGGTGGGGGCCTTCTTCATCGATATCGTCAACGCCATCGTGATCAAGCTCTATCTGGCCATGCCATTCATCGCCTGAGGCGCGCGCGGCTATCGGGGCGATTGAAAAATTCAACCCGCCCCGCGTCTTGCAATGGCGGCGGCCTGTTCATATCTTTGGCTGTGAAGAGCCCGTCGCTGATGGGCGCAGCCATATAGAAAGAGAGCCATCATGTCCTTCGTCAATCTCACCGCCGACAACTTCAACGCCAATATGAAGGAAGAGGGTTTGGTCATTCTGGACTTCTGGGCGCCGTGGTGCGGCCCGTGCAAGATGTTCGGCCCGGTGTTCGAGGCCGCCTCGGCCAAGCATGAGGACATCGTGTTCGGCAAGATCAATACCGAAGACGAGCGCGATCTGGCGGGGCATTTCAATATCCGCTCCATTCCGACGCTGATCGCAGTCAAGGACGGCATCATGGTGTTCAATCAGGCCGGCGCCATGATGGGCGCGCAGTTCGAACAGCTGATCCAGAGCCTGCGCGAGCTGGATATGGACAAGGTGAGGGCGGATATCGCCAGCCAGCAAGAATGACAGGCCCCGCGCATGGCGCGGGCGCAATTGTGAGACGATAGGGCAATGCCGGGGCGTATTGCCCTATTCTTATATCTGGAGCGGTGCCTGAGTCGGATCTTGTCCGACGGGGAGGATGTCATGAAGCGTTGGGGTTTGTTGCTGCTGTTGTGGGGGCAAGCGGCGTTGGCGAGTTGTCCGGCTTTGCTCAACTATACGGTTCCGGGCTTGATGGGCGGCGAGATCAATCTGTGCAAATACGAAGAGCAGCCCATCTTGGTGGTCAATACCGCCAGCCACTGCGGTTTCACGCCGCAGTTCACCCAGTTGGAGTCGCTCTATAAGCAATATGGTCCTCGCGGGCTGGTGATAGTCGGCTTTCCCAGCAACGATTTTTTCCAGGAGCTGGATAAGCCCAGCGAAATCGGCGCATTCTGCCAAGCCAATTACGGCGTGACTTTTCCTATGGCTGGCAAGGGACATGTGCGCGGCGATGACGCGCAGCCATTCTTCAAGGCGTTGATCGCGGCCACAGAGGATGCGCCGGTGTGGAATTTCCACAAGTACCTGATTCTGCCGGGCGCCAGCAAGGTCATCAGCATAGGCACGCGCACCAAGCCGGACGCGCCTGAGGTGGTGGGGGCGTTTTTGCCTTATTTGAAGCCGGAAACCACGCAATCGACAGCGCCTGCTCAACCTTGAGCCGGCATTTCAGCAGCGCCGCCGCAAGGCGGCGCTGCTGTTTTGAAAATTCTTTGACTTCTGTTTCCTTGCAAATCATGGGCTTGCCGCGTAAGTACGCAGAAAGTTCATTTTTTCTCGCAAAAGGTGTTGACGATCCCAGGCCCCGGGCGTATAGTTCGCCTCCTCAGCTGACGCAGCGAACGAAGCAGCGGAAACGGAACGGTTTCCGGTGTGACGAAAACAGCGTCCGGCACTGCTCTTTAACAGAACGAATAACCGATAGGTGTAAGTACTTGGTGAAAGCCAAATACTTGCACTGCAAGAGACAAGAGATACTTGTTTATTTCTTTGAACTTGCGTGCCAGAAAATTTGCTATGAGATTGAACTGAAGAGTTTGATCCTGGCTCAGATTGAACGCTGGCGGCATGCTTTACACATGCAAGTCGAACGGTAACAGGGTGCTTGCACCGCTGACGAGTGGCGAACGGGTGAGTAATGCATCGGAATGTACCGTGTAATGGGGGATAGCTCGGCGAAAGCCGGATTAATACCGCATACGCCCTGAGGGGGAAAGCGGGGGATCGAAAGACCTCGCGTTATACGAGCAGCCGATGTCTGATTAGCTAGTTGGTGAGGTAAGAGCTCACCAAGGCGACGATCAGTAGCGGGTCTGAGAGGATGATCCGCCACACTGGGACTGAGACACGGCCCAGACTCCTACGGGAGGCAGCAGTGGGGAATTTTGGACAATGGGCGCAAGCCTGATCCAGCCATGCCGCGTGTCTGAAGAAGGCCTTCGGGTTGTAAAGGACTTTTGTCAGGGAGGAAATCCCGCTGGTTAATACCTGGCGGGGATGACAGTACCTGAAGAATAAGCACCGGCTAACTACGTGCCAGCAGCCGCGGTAATACGTAGGGTGCAAGCGTTAATCGGAATTACTGGGCGTAAAGCGTGCGCAGGCGGTTGTGCAAGTCTGATGTGAAAGCCCCGGGCTCAACCTGGGAACGGCATTGGAGACTGCACGACTAGAGTGCGTCAGAGGGGGGTAGAATTCCACGTGTAGCAGTGAAATGCGTAGAGATGTGGAGGAATACCGATGGCGAAGGCAGCCCCCTGGGATGACACTGACGCTCATGCACGAAAGCGTGGGGAGCAAACAGGATTAGATACCCTGGTAGTCCACGCCCTAAACGATGTCAACTAGCTGTTGGGGGTTTGAATCCTTGGTAGCGTAGCTAACGCGTGAAGTTGACCGCCTGGGGAGTACGGCCGCAAGGTTAAAACTCAAAGGAATTGACGGGGACCCGCACAAGCGGTGGATGATGTGGATTAATTCGATGCAACGCGAAAAACCTTACCTGCTCTTGACATGTAACGAACTTGGTAGAGATATCTTGGTGCCCGAAAGGGAGCGTTAACACAGGTGCTGCATGGCTGTCGTCAGCTCGTGTCGTGAGATGTTGGGTTAAGTCCCGCAACGAGCGCAACCCTTGTCATTAGTTGCCATCATTTAGTTGGGCACTCTAATGAGACTGCCGGTGACAAACCGGAGGAAGGTGGGGATGACGTCAAGTCCTCATGGCCCTTATGAGCAGGGCTTCACACGTCATACAATGGTCGGTACAGAGGGTTGCCAAGCCGCGAGGTGGAGCTAATCTCAGAAAACCGATCGTAGTCCGGATCGCACTCTGCAACTCGAGTGCGTGAAGTCGGAATCGCTAGTAATCGCAGATCAGCATGCTGCGGTGAATACGTTCCCGGGTCTTGTACACACCGCCCGTCACACCATGGGAGTGAGTTTCACCAGAAGTGGGTAGGCTAACCGTAAGGAGGCCGCTTACCACGGTGGGATTCATGACTGGGGTGAAGTCGTAACAAGGTAGCCGTAGGGGAACCTGCGGCTGGATCACCTCCTTTCTAGAGAAGGCGATTGCCAAGTACTTACAGCCTATCGGTTATTTGTGTTAAGGGCATTGAGGTTGTGGAGTCCACGATCTCTAAAGTCAACTGGGTTTGTAGCTCAGCTGGTTAGAGCACTGTGTTGATAACGCAGGGGTCGTAGGTTCGAGTCCTACCAGACCCACCATTTGACCTGTTTGGGGGATTAGCTCAGTTGGGAGAGCACCTGCTTTGCAAGCAGGGGGTCGTCGGTTCGATCCCGTCATCCTCCACCACTCCAGTGCAAACATAATCACTCTTGAGAGAGTGTGATTTTGTTTGCGTTGAAAATACGCCCGATCTTTAACAAACTGAAGAAGCCGAATATATATAGACGGCGAGATGAAAACATGGAGTTAACTCTTCATGTCGACAGATCGTCATCTTGGGTATTTGATTGTATCTAAGGCTGCGTCGCCATATCAAAAGGGGCGGTGCAGTCGTCGCACAAACACTCTCTATTGTCGCAGTAATTTAGGTTACTGAAATGATAGGGTCAAGCGACTAAGTGCATCTGGTGGATGCCTTGGCGATCATAGGCGATGAAGGACGTGTAAGCCTGCGAAAAGCGCGGGGGAGCTGGCAATAGAGCTTTGATCCCGCGATGTCCGAATGGGGAAACCCACCGTTTAGGCGGTATCCCAGACTGAATACATAGGTCTGCGGAGGCGAACTCAGCGAACTGAAACATCTAAGTAGCTGAAGGAAAAGAAATCAACCGAGATTCCGTAAGTAGTGGCGAGCGAACGCGGAACAGCCTGTATGTGTTATGAGTTGCGTTAGTGGAAGGTTCATGGAAAGGACCGCCGTAGTGGGTGATAGCCCCGTACACGAAAACGCATCGCAAGAACTAGGCATACGACAAGTAGGGCGGGACACGAGAAATCCTGTCTGAAGATGGGGGGACCATCCTCCAAGGCTAAATACTCATGATCGACCGATAGTGAACCAGTACCGTGAGGGAAAGGCGAAAAGAACCCCGGGAGGGGAGTGAAATAGAACCTGAAACCGGATGCATACAAACAGTGGGAGCGGACTTGTTCCGTGACTGCGTACCTTTTGTATAATGGGTCAGCGACTTACATTCAGTGGCAAGCTTAACCGAATAGGGGAGGCGTAGGGAAACCGAGTCCGAATAGGGCGTCTTAGTCGCTGGGTGTAGACCCGAAACCGAGTGATCTATCCATGGCCAGGATGAAGGTGCGGTAACACGCACTGGAGGTCCGAACCCACTAGTGTTGCAAAACTAGGGGATGAGCTGTGGATAGGGGTGAAAGGCTAAACAAACTCGGAGATAGCTGGTTCTCCCCGAAAACTATTTAGGTAGTGCGTCAAGTATCACTTCCGGGGGTAAAGCACTGTTATGGCTAGGGGGTCATTGCGATTTACCAAACCATGGCAAACTCTGAATACCGGAAAGTGCGAGCTTGGCAGACAGACAGTGGGTGCTAACGTCCATTGTCAAGAGGGAAACAACCCAGACCGCCAGCTAAGGTCCCAAATGATCAGTTAAGTGGTAAACGAAGTGGGAAGGCCTAGACAGCCAGGATGTTGGCTTAGAAGCAGCCATCATTTAAAGAAAGCGTAATAGCTCACTGGTCGAGTCGTCCTGCGCGGAAGATGTAACGGGGCTCAAACTGATAACCGAAGCTGCGGATGGGCGCGTAAGCGTCCGTGGTAGGGGAGCGTTCTGTAGGTCTGTGAAGGTGTGTCGAGAGGCATGCTGGAGATATCAGAAGTGCGAATGCTGACATGAGTAGCGATAAAGCGGGTGAAAAGCCCGCTCGCCGAAAGCCCAAGGTTTCCTACGCAACGTTCATCGGCGTAGGGTGAGTCGGCCCCTAAGGCGAGGCTGAAAAGCGTAGTCGATGGGAAACGGGTTAAAATTCCCGTACTTTTGTGTAGTGCGATGTGGGGACGGAGAAGGTTAGGTCAGCAGACTGTTGGAATAGTCTGTTCAAGCCGGTAGGCGTGAGGGGTAGGCAAATCCGCCCTTCTTTAACGCCGAGAAGTGATAACGAGGGTCTACGGACCTGAAGTGACTGATACCACGCTTCCAGGAAAAGCCACTAAGCTTCAGCTACACAAGAACCGTACCGCAAACCGACACAGGTGGGCAGGATGAGAATTCTAAGGCGCTTGAGAGAACTCAGGAGAAGGAACTCGGCAAATTGATACCGTAACTTCGGGAGAAGGTATGCCTGTTGGGGTGTAGTGATTTACTCACGAAGCTTTGACAGGTCGCAGAGAATAGGTGGCTGCGACTGTTTAACAAAAACACAGCACTGTGCCAACACGAAAGTGGACGTATACGGTGTGACGCCTGCCCGGTGCCGGAAGGTTAAGTGATGGGGTGCAAGCTCTTGATCGAAGCCCCGGTAAACGGCGGCCGTAACTATAACGGTCCTAAGGTAGCGAAATTCCTTGTCGGGTAAGTTCCGACCCGCACGAATGGCGTAACGATGGCCACACTGTCTCCTCCTGAGACTCAGCGAAGTTGAAGTGTTTGTGAAGATGCAATCTCCCCGCTGCTAGACGGAAAGACCCCGTGAACCTTTACTGTAGCTTTGCATTGGACTTTGAACAGACTTGTGTAGGATAGGTGGGAGGCTTTGAAGCCAGGACGCTAGTTCTGGTGGAGCCGTCCTTGAAATACCACCCTGGTGTGTTTGAGGTTCTAACCTTGGTCCGTGATCCGGATTGGGGACAGTGCATGGTAGGCAGTTTGACTGGGGCGGTCTCCTCCCAAAGTGTAACGGAGGAGTTCGAAGGTTACCTAGGTACGGTCGGAAATCGTGCTGATAGTGCAATGGCAAAAGGTAGCTTAACTGCGAGACCGACAAGTCGAGCAGGTGCGAAAGCAGGACATAGTGATCCGGTGGTTCTGAATGGAAGGGCCATCGCTCAACGGATAAAAGGTACTCCGGGGATAACAGGCTGATACCGCCCAAGAGTTCACATCGACGGCGGTGTTTGGCACCTCGATGTCGGCTCATCACATCCTGGGGCTGTAGCCGGTCCCAAGGGTATGGCTGTTCGCCATTTAAAGTGGTACGTGAGCTGGGTTCAAAACGTCGTGAGACAGTTTGGTCCCTATCTGCAGTGGGCGTTGGAAGTTTGACGGGGGCTGCTCCTAGTACGAGAGGACCGGAGTGGACGCACCTCTGGTGTACCGGTTGTGACGCCAGTCGCATCGCCGGGTAGCTAAGTGCGGAAGAGATAACCGCTGAAAGCATCTAAGCGGGAAACTTGCCTGAAGATGAGACTTCCCTGGAGGCTTGACCTCCCTGAAGAGTCGTTCGAGACCAGGACGTTGATAGGTCGGGTGTGGAAGCGCTGTGAGGCGTGAAGCTAACCGATACTAATTGCTCGTGAGGCTTGATCCTATCATTTGAGTGGCTTAGCGTACGGATCTTGGATTCGTATGATACTGAGCGACGAGATAGAGTGTGTGCGACACAATTAAATACCGAATATTCAGAATCAGAGAGCTTCTCTGGTTCAGGCTTCTTTAAGTTTGTACAAGTTTATGTCTGGTGGCCTTAGCGAGATGGTCCCACGCCTTCCCATCCCGAACAGGACCGTGAAACATCTTAGCGCCGATGATAGTGTGGCCTTGGCCATGTGAAAGTAGGACACCGCCAGACGCCCCATACCACAAGCCCAGCTCTTCGAGCTGGGCTTTGTGCATTGGCGCGCCGGAAACGCGATGCCTGCCATGCCATTCTCGACGTCCCCGACACTCCCCCAACAAAAAGCCCCGCTGATCCCAGCGGGGCTTTGGCGTTTCTGAAAACAGTTCATTTAAACCGGCATGGCGGGGAAGGAGATGATGAAGCGCGCGCCATGGCCAGGCTCGCTCTCCAGCCGTATCTGGCCTTTCAAGATCACTTGAACGATATTGTGGACTAGCGCAAGCCCCAGGCCCACGCCGCCTTGTCCCATTCGGGTGGTGAAGAAGGGATCGAACACTTTGCTTTGAAGCTCTGGGATGATGCCGTTGCCGTCATCGGCGTAGTTGAGGATGATTTCATTTTGGGCGCGGCTGATATCGATATCGATGGCGCCGCCATTTCTGCCATCAAACCCATGAACCAGCGAATTGGCCACCAGATGCGAAATCAACTGTTCCAGCGCGCTGGGATAGTTCTCGATCACCAAATCGTCAGGTATTTGCAGCCGAACGCCGATGTCGGGATGGTGTTCGGGCGGCAACAGCGTTTGCAGCAGTTTGGCTATGGTTTGGGCGGGATGGAAGCTGCGGCGCGGCTGGTCTAGCTGATCGACGGCGATTTGCTTGAAACGGCCGATCAGATCGCCTGCCAGCTCGCTATTCCTTTGCAGCAGCTCGCAGCTCTCGCCGGCCTTTTGCAGGAAATCTTGCAAGCCTTTGCGCGATAGCTGCTTGTCGGTATCGGCCTTGACGATGCCGTCCACGTCGGCTTGTATTTGCGATGAGCAAAGCAAGATGTTGCCGATCGGCGTATTCAATTCGTGCGCCATGCCGGCCACCATGCGGGCCAGCGCTGTTTGTTTTTCAGCAATGCTGATTTGCTGCATCGCTTTTTTCAGTTCAGCGGTGCGGACGGCGACCCGCTCTTCCAGATGGCTGTTCAGCAATTGGAGTTCGGCCTCGGCCTCTTTGCGCTCGGTGATGTCGGAGTAGGTGCCTATCATGCGCAAGGGCTGGCCTTGCGCATCCTGGCTGACCACCATGCCGCGCCCTAGCAGCCAGACCCAGTCCTGTCCCTTGCGGAAGCGGTGTTCGGTGACGAAGGAGCCTGATGCTTGCCTGAGATAGCTGGCCAAATCGGCCAGCACGGTGGGCAGGTCGTCGGGGTGGATGCCGGTTTGCCAAAGCTTGAATTCAGCGATTTCTGCGGGGCGGGAAAGCCCTAGCAGTTGCTGGCATCGGGTGGAGAAAAAGATGTCGCCGTTGGCGATGTTCCAGTCCCATACGCCGTCGCCGGCGCCTTCCAGCGCGAAGTGCCAGCGCTCTTCGCTCTCGCGCAAGGCTTGCAGCGCTTTTTGTTCGCCGGCGCGAAGCAGGTCGAATTCCCGGCGGACGCGCTCCGCCTCGTCGGCGCGCAGGGCTGCGTCTTCCAGCGCGCGCGCCTTTTCGTTGTAGATCTGTCTGAGGTCGCGTTCGACCATGCTGCGGAATTGGGCCAAAAGCTGGCGATAGGTGGAGGTGTAGCCGTTTTCAGTCTTGTCCAGAATGCAGATAGTGCCGAACACGTCCTCGTTGGGCCAGATCAGCGGCATGCCCATATAGGAGATCATGCCTAGCTTGATATCCGGATTGTGGTCCCAAATCGGGTCGGTCAAGGCATTGGGAACCGTCAGCTCCGCGCGGGAGCTCATGACGGTTTCGCAATACAGTCCGGTCCCGAGGTCGGCCATTTCATCCTCTTCATAAGGATTGCCCTCGGTATGGCTGGACAGGAAGACTTTGATTTGCGGAGCCTGTACCCGCATGATCAAGGCGGAGGGAATGCTGACCAGCCGGGCTAAGAGGTCCAGAACTTGTTGCCACTTTTCCGAATAGTCATGGCTGACCGGCAGCTGGCGGGTTTCCACTCTGACTTTTTGCATGGGAGGCCTCGGCGCTAGCAATGCTATCTTGTAGTTCTAGCATAGCGCCGGAATGAAAACGCCCCGCTTGGCGGGGCGAGACGGCTGGACAGGGCTGTTACAGCATCAGATTCAACATCCGGTCTATCCTGACCCGGCTCAGCCGAGTCAGCAGCTTCTTGATCTGCTCCGGATAATGGCGCACATCCTCCAGCTGGCGGTAGTGCTCCAGCAAGGTTGTGTGGCGCAGAATGCTTTGTTGCTCAGCCTCACCCTGCGCCTGCAGCGTGGCCTGGGGGTCGCGCAGCAATAAGGCGTTTTCCAGATCCAGGCGGAAGGCGCGCGGGTTGAGATTGTTGCCGGTCAGCAGAATGTAGCGCGCGTCGCTCCAGACGCCTTTCAGATGGTAGGTGTTGTCGCCATCCTTCCACAGATGGACACGCAGCTGTTGCCTGGCCACGTATTGGCGCTGCCGCTTGGTAAAGCGGCGCAGGTTCATCTCGTACAGATAAGGCAGCGCGCCGATCACGCGGAACGGCTGCTCCGGCGGGATATAGAAGTCGTTGGCGGTCTTGTCGCCGACCACGATGTCGATTTCCACGCCGCGGCGCAGCGCGCGATTGATTTCCAGCACAACCGACCGAGGGAAGTTGAAGTAGGGGGTGCAGATGAACAACTTGTGCTGCGCGCTGGCGATCACGTCCAGGATGGCGCGGTTCAGTCGGTTGCCTTTGCCGATGCCGACGATGGGCGCGATGGCCAGTTGATCAGCCTGAGGAGCTTGGGCGCTGGGCGCGCGGTATTGGCTGTGCACCAGCTTGTCGCGGAAATGTTTGATTTCCTTGCGGATGCTGCGGGTGCTCGGCGCGGGCTTGTCCAGCCGGAAAACGGCGGGATCGTTGAAGAATTGATCCGCCATGAAGCTTGCCATCGCATCGGCCAGCGGCGCGCTATGGATTTCGTGGTAGCGGTCGAAGCGGTATTTATCCAGCTTGTGCAGATAGACGTTGTTCAAGCTGGCGCCGCTGTAGAACACGGCGTTGTCGATGACGAAGCCCTTGAGGTGCAGTACGCCGAACAGTTCGCGGGTTTGCACCGGCACGCCATAAATTGGGATGTCCAGATTGCGTTTCTGCGCTTCTTCACGATACCAGGCGGCATTATTGCGCGATTGATCCTCGCCTATCCGGCCGCGCTGGGCGCGGTGCCAGTCCACCATCACGCGGATGTCCAGTTCGGGCTGGCGCTGCTTGGCTTGATAGAGCGCCTCCAGCACCTCCTGGCCCGCTTCCTCGTTTTCCAGGTACAAGGCGCAAAGGTAAATGCGTTTCGACGCCGACGCGATCGCCTCCAGCAGCCGCAGGCGGAAATCGCCGGTTTGCAGCAAGGTGGAAAAATCTTCAGGCTGCAGCGGCAGCCAGGGCAGGCGGGACAGTGTGGGTCGATTCAGCAGGAAGGCCATGAAAGCGCAGTAAATAGACGTTCAATCGACGCATCCTAGCATTGTTTGGCCCGCTTGGGGGAGCGATGGAGGGGGCGGGAGGCTGGAGCCAAGCGCTCGGGATGGCGCTCGGGCTTGCCGAGCGCGTGGCAAGGCCGGCGGAAATGTGCAAAAATTCCGGTAACGAGACGAATTGCAGGTTTATTCCATGCTGGACCGGGACGGATACCGCCCAAACGTCGGCATCATCCTCACCAATGCCAAAAACGAGGTGTTCTGGGGTAAGCGCGTGCGCGAGCATTCCTGGCAATTCCCGCAGGGCGGCATCAAGCCGGGCGAAAGCCCGGAAGCCGCGATGTATCGCGAATTGCTGGAAGAGGTGGGTTTGCTGCCTCAGCACGTGAAAATCCTGGGACGCACCCGCGACTGGTTGCGTTACGAGGTGCCGAGCAATTGGGTTCGCCGCGAATGGCGCGGCAGTTACAAGGGCCAGAAGCAGATCTGGTTCCTGCTCAGGCTGGTGGGGCGCGACAGCGATGTCTGTTTGCGCGCCACCAATCATCCGGAGTTCGATGGCTGGCGCTGGAATGATTATTGGGCGCCGGTGGATGCGGTGATCGAGTTCAAGCGCGATGTGTATGACCGCGCCTTGTCCGAGCTTGCGCGGTTCTTGCGCGGGGTGGAAACCCACCCCGCCTACCTCGCCCGCGTATCGGCCCAGAGCGAGCAGTGAATCTTTTGCCGATGGCAAAGCAGCATCCTCAGACGGCGGGCGTGTCCCGCTGTCTTCATTTGTGCCGCCCGTCAGGGGCGGCGTCGACGTGACGCGCCGACAGGGCAAGACCAGAACATGACTCAACAACAATACGATGAATCCTCGGTACGGGTGCTGAAGGGGCTGGAGCCGGTGAAAGAGCGGCCCGGCATGTACACCCGCACCACCGACCCCACCCACATCTGCCAGGAAGTGATAGACAACGCCGCCGACGAGGCGCTGGGCGGTTTCGCGCGCAAGATCGCCGTCACCGTGCACCAGGACGGCTCGCTGAGCGTCGAGGACGACGGACGGGGCATCCCGGTGGGCCTGCATCCGCAAGAAGGCGTGCCGGTGGTGGAACTGGTGTTCACCCGGCTGCACGCCGGCGGCAAGTTCAACAAGAAAGATGGCGGCGCTTACGCCTTCTCCGGCGGCCTGCACGGCGTGGGCGTATCGGTGACCAATGCCTTGTCCACCCGCCTGGAGGTGGAGGTGAAGCGCGAAGGCGGCATGCACCGCCTGGTGTTTTCCGGCGGCGACGTGATCGAACCCTTGGCCCGCGTCGGCGACTGCGGCCCGCGCACCAGCGGCACCCGGGTGCGGGTGTGGCCGGACGGCAAGTATTTCGAAAGCCCGCGCTATTCGATGTCGGAGCTGGAGCGCTTGCTGCGCGCCAAAGCGGTGTTGCTGCCCGGCGTGGCGGTGACGCTGACGGTGGAAAAGCCCAGCGGCGACGAAGTGAAGGCCTGGCATTATCCGGAAGGCTTGAAGAGCTATCTGTCCGAACTGTGCAATGGCGATGAGCCGGTGGCGCCGCTGTTCGCCGGCGAGGCCTATATCGGCGACGATCACGAGCAGTTCGCCAAGGGCGAGGGCGCGCAGTGGGCCATGGCCTGGTTCGAAGACGGCGCCAGCGGCGAGAGCTACGTCAATCTGATCCCGACGCCGGTGGGCGGCACCCATGAGGCCGGCCTGCGCGCCGGCGTGTTCGACGCGGTGAAAAGCTTCGTCGATCACCACAACCTGCTGCCGCGCGGCGTCAAGCTGATGGCCGAGGACGTGTGGAGCCGCGTGCGCTTCGTGCTGTCCGCCCGCGTGCTGGACCCGCAGTTCCAGGGCCAGACCAAGGACAAGCTGACCAGCCGCGACGCCTTGAAGCTGATCTCCAGCCTGGCGCGCGATCCGGTGGAGCTGTGGCTGAACCAGCATGTGGAAGCCGGCAAGAAGATTGCCGAGCTGGCCATCCGCCAGGCGCAGAGCCGTCTCAAATCCGTCAAGAAGGTGGAGAAGAAGAAGGGCTCCGGCGTGGCGGTGCTGCCGGGCAAGCTGACCGACTGCGAAAGCGAGGACATCGAGCGCAACGAGCTGTTCCTGGTAGAGGGCGACTCCGCCGGCGGTTCGGCCAAGCTGGCGCGCGACAAGGAATACCAGGCCATCCTGCCGCTGCGCGGCAAGGTGCTGAACAGCTGGGAGACGGACAAGGACCAACTGTTCTCCAATGCCGAAATCCATGACATCTCCGTCGCCATCGGCGTGGACCCGCACGGCCCCAACGACGCGCCGGACCTGTCCGGCCAGCGCTACGGCAAGATCGCCATCTTGTCCGACGCCGACGTGGACGGCTCGCACATCCAGGTGCTGCTGCTGACGCTGTTCTTCCGCCATTTCCCGCGCCTGGTGGAAAACGGCAATATCTACATCGCCCAGCCGCCGCTGTTCCGCGTCGACGTGCCCGGGCAGGGCAAGAGCCGGCCGCCGCGCAAGCTGTATGCCTTGGACGAGGGCGAGATGACCGCCATCCTGGATAGGCTGCGCAGCGAAGGCGTGCGCGAGAACGCGTGGAGCATTTCCCGCTTCAAAGGCCTGGGCGAGATGAATCCGGAGCAGCTGAAGGACACCACGATGAATCCGGATACGCGCCGGCTGACGCGGGTGCAGGTGCGGCCCGGCATGCTCAAGGAAACGCTGGACATGTTCGTGATGCTGATGGGCAAGGGCGAAGCCTCCAGCCGCCGCGGCTGGATGGAAGCCAAGGGCAACGAGGTTGAGGCCGATATCTGATTCGCCCCCGGCCTGTCGCTTTCAACCCCGCCCGCCAGTGAAGGCCGGCGGGGTTTTTCATGGCTAGTCGTAGCGCGCCAGCAGTTCCGCCATTTTGGCGCGGCCTGCGGGCGAAACGCAGGCAGACTTGAGCCGGTCCAGCGCCGCCGCGTCATGCGCCAGCGGGTGGGCGCGCGATACGTAAACCGCCATCGGCTCGCGGCTGATAGTCCACTCCGCCCAATGGTCGGATGGCGTAGACAGCTGACGCAGCACGTGGCCGCAACCCGGGCGCACGCACATCATCGCATCCAGCCGGCCGACGCGCAGCATGCCTATGCCTTGCCGCATGTCGTTGACTAAAACGCTCGCCGCGCCGCTTTGGGCCAGGAAGGCGTCCAGCGTATGGGTGCCGCGCAGAATGCCGACCGGGCGATGCTTGAAATCCCCGCTTTGCCATTCGCGGTCGCCGCGACGGTAGACTACCGATAGCCGGATGTCGGTAGGGCGGCATAGCTCCAGGCCAAAGGCGTCGCGTTCCGGCGAGGCGGTGATCAAGGCCAGCGCGTCGCGGCCGGCTTTCAAGTCCTCTATCAGCCGCGGCAGCGGGCGGGTGTCCTGTTTCAGTTGCAGGCCGCTTTGATCGGCCAGCCAGCGCAGGAAGCGCGGCGTCAGGCCATCGCCGCTGGCGGCGTCGCCCCAGGGCTCTATCGCCTGGCTCGACGCGGGAATCGCCTCGGCATGGAGTGCGGGCAGCCATAGCCATAGCGCTAATCCGCCCCACAACGCTGCGTTCATCTCGACCTCCCGTGCTTGGCGGCTGTTGCAGTATAGGCTGGCCTGCGCCTGGCTTGGGCATTAGGATGGATGCTTCGCCGCCTTGAGGCGGCTTGTTCTTTCGCGAGAGGAGTTCACTGTGTCCATCGCCATTTTCCGGCCTGAAGCCGCGGATTTTCCGGACATGCTGTCGCTGTGGGAGCGCTCAGTGCGCGCGACCCACCTTTTTTTGAGCGAGGACGATATCGTCGCGCTTCGTCCCGAAGTGGAGGCCGCTTTCGCCGCGGCGGAATCCCTTGGCCTGGTCTTGCGGGTGACGCGAGATGAGCGCGGCAAGGCGACTGGCTTTGCCGGCAGCATGGCCGGCAAGTTGGAGATGCTGTTCATCGAGCCCGCATGCAGAGGCCGGGGCCTGGGGAAAGCGTTGCTGACCGATGCGGTGACGGAACTGGCGGTCAGCCTGGTCGACGTCAACGCGGACAACCCCGCCGCATTGGCTTTCTATCGCCGAATGGGCTTCGAAGAGATCGGCCGCTCGGCGCTCGATGGCGCCGGCAGGCCATTTCCCTTGCTGCACCTGGCCTTGTCGGATGGCATGGCGTAAGCCGCGGTTCAGGCGCGTGAGCCGCGGCTCACGCCAGGTTAGTTTCGCGTTTACCAAACCTTGAGCACTTGCCCGGTTTCCACTCCCTCGACGCTGCGTTGATAGGCGAGGGCGACGCGCGTCGCCGGCACGGCCTCGAAGCCGGGGAAGTAGCTTTGCAGCGGCTCCCATGACTCTTGCAGCACGGCAGGGCAGACCACGTTGATGCGCAGCCCCGCCGCCAGCTCCACCGCCGCGCCGCGAGCAAAGCCTTCTATCGCGGCGTTGACGGCGCAGGCGTTGCTGCCGTGCCGGATGGGAATTTCATTGCCCATGCCGCTGGTCAGCGTGATAGAGCCGCCGGCATTCAGAAAATGCTGGCCGATCAGGGCCAGATTCACCTGGCCCATCAATTTATTGTCCAAGCCGACGCGGAATTGCTCGGGCGTCATCTCGACGAGCGGACCCAGATGCAGCAGGCCGGCGGCGCAGATGATGGCGTCGACTTTGCCGACGCGCTCGAACAGCGCGCGGATGCTGGCCGGTTGGGTCATATCGACGCGGAGCGCTCCGCTGTTCCGGCCCGCGGCAAGGATTTGATGACGGGACAGGGCGTGTTGAACCGCGCGGCCTATGGTTCCATGCGCGCCCACCAATAGTATTTTCATGCACGGATTCCCTTGGCGATGGCGCGCTTTACCAGACGGTCAGCGTCTGGCCGTTGGCGATGCCTTCCACGCTGCGCACAAATGCCTGCGCGGCGCGGGCGGCGGGGACGGCTTCGAAGCCGGGGAAGTAGGGGGCGTAGCCTTCCCATGATTCCTGCAGCACATTGGGGCTGACCACATTGATGCGTTGGCCGCGCTGCAGCTCCAGCGCGGCGGCGGCGGCAAAGCCCTCCAGCGCGCGGTTCACCGCCGTGGCGTTGGCGCCGTGGCGGATGGGCTGGGTGCTGAGGATGCCGCTGGTCAATGTGATCGAGCCGCCATCGTTCAAATAATGCTGGCCGGTTAATGCTAAGTCGATCTGGCCTAATAGTTTGTTCTCCAGGCCGATGCGGAAGTCGGCGGCCGTGGTAGCGGTGATATGGCCGAAGTGCACCGCGCCGGTGGCGCTGACGATGGCGTCCAGCCGTCCAGCCTGCTCAAACATTTTTTGCACGCTGGCGCTGTCGGTGATGTCTACGCGCAGATCGCCGCTGTTGCGCCCGGCCGTCAGGATGTGGTGGTGGGGCAAGGCTTTTTGGATGGCATTGCCCAGCGTGCCGCTGGCGCCGACTAGCAGGATTTTCATGGTGTTCTCCATTTAGGGTTGCGATGGAGGGAGTGTGCATGGCTTGCTGAGATAGATTAATCCCGTATCCTGAACAGGATTGATAACCTGGAGTTTCTAATCAATGGATAGACTGCTCAGCATGGAGCTGTTTGTCGCGGTAGTGGAGTTGGGCAGCCTGACGGCGGCGGCCGAGGCGCATAGATTGTCTCAACCCATGGTGGGCAAGCATCTCTCTGCGTTGGAAGCCCGATTGGGCGGCAAATTGCTGGTGCGCACCACCCGCCGCCAGCAGTTGACCGAATTGGGACAACATTACTATCAACGTTGCCGCGCCATTTTGCGGGAGTTGCAAGCCGCCGAGGATGCGGCGGCTTTGCTCAGGCAGCAGCCGCGCGGCGTGCTGCGCGTCAATGCCTCCATCACCTTCGGCACTTTGCGTTTGGCGCCGCTATTGGCCGAGTTCATGGCGCGCTATCCGGAAGTCGGCGTCGAGCTTGAGCTGTCGGATCAATTGGTGGATCTGGTGGCCGATGGTTACGACGCGGTGTTCCGCATCGGCCATCTGGCCGATTCCGGCATGGTGGCGCGTCGGCTGCGGCCTTACCGGATGATGATAGCGGCCTCTCCGGCCTATTTGGCCCGTCGCGGAGAGCCGATGACGCCTGCGGATCTGGCGGGGCACGATTGTCTGGGCTTCAGCCGCTGGCAGCGCGATGACGGCTGGGATGCGCTGGCCCGGCTGCATGGCGTGGAGATCCCGTCCAGCCGCATCCAGTGCAACCAGGGCCAGGCTTTGCGCCAACTAGCTTTGGCAGGGGCGGGATTGGCCCTGCAGGCGGAAACGCTGCTGATGGAGGATGTGGCCGCCGGCAGGCTGGTGTCTTTGCTGGAAGGCTACCTGCCTCCGCCCAAACCCATGCATCTGATCTACCCGGCCGATCGCCAGCCCTTGCCCAAACTGCGGGTATTCGTCGATTTCATTGTCGAGAAACTGGGTGGACTGTGAGCCGAGGTGACCGGCGCTGTCAGAATTTCTCGTTTGTTTTGGCTGGCGCTCAGGCGTAGTGTCAAAGCATGGAACACGAACTGAATATCCCTAGCCGGCGCGATTTGTTCAGCGGCTTTTTCTCGGTGGGCCTGAGCGGCTTCGGCGGGGTGCTGCCCTTGGCGCGCAGCATGCTGGTGGAGCGGCGGCGCTGGCTGTCGGAGGCGGACTTCGCCGAGCAGCTAGGCCTGTGCCAGGTGCTGCCGGGCCCCAATATCGTCAATATGGCGGTGTCGGTGGGCGCGCGCTTTCACGGCCCGGCCGGCGCCTTGCTGGCGGTGGGCGGCCTGCTGCTCGCGCCCATGGCCATTGTGCTGCTGCTGGGCGCGCTGTATGGCCAGTATCGCCAGCTGCCCTTGGTCGAGAATGTGATGCATGGCCTGGCCTCCGCTGCGGCGGGCTTGCTGTTGGGCATGCTGCTGAAACTGGCGGCGAGGCTGGAGCGCCGTCCATGGGCTGCCGTAGTGGTGGCGGCCATCTTTCTCGCCATCGCCGTTTGGCAGCTGCCGTTGCCGCTGGTTTTGCTGCTGGGCTTGCCCTTGGCCCTGCTGCTGGCCTGGCTGGCGGGCAGGAGGGAGGCGCGATGATCTTGTGGACGCTGCTGTGGCAGTTCTGCCTGCTTTCCATCATGGCGGTGGGCGGCGCCAATGTGATTCTGCCGGAACTGCAGCGCATCGTGCTGGCTCACGGCTGGATGAGCGCGGCGCAGTTCGCCGAGCTGTTCGCCATCGCCCAGGCCGCGCCGGGGCCCAATGTATTGGTGGTGAGCCTGGTGGGCTGGCATGTCGCCGGCGTGCTGGGCGCCTTGGTCAGCATGTTCGGCATGTGCCTGCCCTCATCGCTGCTGAGCTACTACGCCTCGCGCTGGTGGGCGGCCAGCAAGGATGGCGCGGCCGCCAAGCTGTTCGCCCGCGCGCTGATGCCCTTGACCATAGGCCTGATCGCCGCCAGCGCCTGGCTGTTGCTTTGCGCGGCCAATCGCGCGCCGAGCGCGTGGCTGCTGAGCCTGGGGGTGGGGCTGATCGCCTGGCGCAGGAGTTGGAACCCTTTATGGCTGTTGTTATTGGGCGGCGTGGTCGGCGGCTTGGGCTGGCTGTAATCTCTTGCCATAATGCCGGTATCCATTCCGGACGATGATCCCATGGCAAGGTGGCTGGCGATTTGGCTGTTTTGCGGCGCATGCTCGCTGGCGCAGGCTGGCGGCGTGGCGATCAGCTACGCGCTGGTGTCGGGCGACAATGACCCGCACTGGCCTTATATCCAGGCCTTGCTGTTGCTGGCGTGCGGTCAGATGAACCAGCATTGCGAGCTCACCGCGGCCCGCAATATGAACCAGGGCCGGGCGATGGAGCAGATGCTGCAGCCCGATGGCCGGGTGGATCTGTTCTGGGGCATGACCAGCCGCGAGCGAGAAAGCAAGCTGCTGACCGTGCGCATTCCGCTGGACAAGGGCCTGATTGGCTGGCGAGTGCCGCTGATCAACGCCGACAAGCCGCAGTTGTTCAAAAACGTCAAAACGCCCCAGCAGTTGGCGGCTTTCCGCGCCGGGCAAGGGCAGGATTGGCCGGACAAGCAAATCCTTCAGCACGCCGGCCTGCCGGTGGTGACCAGCCCCGACTATCCCCATCTCTTTTCCATGCTCAAGCAGCGGCGCTACGATTACTTTCCGCGCAGCGTGATCGAGGTGCGGCAGGAGCTGGAAATGCCGGCCGCGGCAGGGCTGATGCTGGATCCTTATCTGCTGCTGCATTACCCTACCGCGTTTTATTTCTTTGTCTCGCCCAAGCGGGAGGACCTGGCCCGGATGCTGGAGCAGGGCTTGGAGAAAAGCGTGGCCGACGGCAGTTTCGATCAATTGTTCAAAACCTTCAACAGCGAGCATTTGCGGGGCCTCAAGCTGTCCGGCCGCACCATCATCGAGCTGCCTAATCCGCTGCTGCCGGATGGCACGCCCTTGTCGCGGCGCGAGCTGTGGTTTCACCCCTGAAGCGCGGGTGGGTATAATGCCGGCTGACTCTCATTGCGTGTGCCGACATGACCCAGCTGATCAACGATACTTTCCTGCGCGCCCTGCTTAAGCAGCCGGTTGACTACACCCCGATCTGGATGATGCGCCAAGCCGGCCGCTACCTGCCCGAATACCGCGCCAGCCGCGCGCGCGCCGGCAGCTTCATGGGTTTGTGCACCAGCCCCGATTACGCCACCGAAGTGACGCTGCAGCCCTTGGACCGTTTCCCGCTGGATGCGGCCATCTTGTTCTCGGACATCCTGACCGTGCCGGACGCGATGGGCCTGGGCCTGTATTTCGCCGAAGGCGAGGGGCCGAAGTTCGAACGGCCGTTGCGTGACGAGAGCGCCATCCGCGCCTTGCAGCCGGCCGGCTTGGACAAGCTGCGCTACGTGTTCGACGCCGTGGCCAGCATCCGCAAGGCGCTGAATGGCCGCGTGCCGCTGATCGGCTTCTCCGGCAGTCCGTTCACGCTGGCCTGCTATATGGTGGAAGGCGGCGGTTCGGATGATTTCCGCCATGTGAAGGCGATGCTGTACAGCCGTCCGGAATTGCTGCACCACATCCTGGAAATGAACACCCAGTCGGTGATCGCCTACCTGAATGCCCAAATCGACGCCGGCGCGCAGGCGGTGCAGATCTTCGACACCTGGGGCGGCGCGCTCAGCCATGCGGCCTACAAGGAGTTCTCGCTGGCTTATATGCAGCGCATCGTCGCCGGCCTCAAGCGCGAGGCGGACGGCCGGCGCGTGCCGGTCATCGTGTTCACCAAGGGCGGCGGGCAGTGGCTGGAAGACATCGCGGCCATCGGCGCCGACTGCGTGGGCCTGGACTGGACCACCGACATAGGCCAGGCGCGCGCGCGCGTCGGCGACAAAGTGGCGCTGCAAGGCAATTTCGACCCCAATGCGCTGTTCGCTTCGCCGGAAGCTATCGAGCGCGAAGCGGGCCGCATTCTGGAAAGCTTCGGTCATGGCAGCGGCCATGTCTTCAATCTGGGACACGGCATTTCGCAATTCGTCGATCCCGCTCATGCCGGCGCGCTGATAGATGCCGTGCATCGCCTGTCCCGCGTCTATCATTCCCGTTGATCGCAGGAATGCCTGATCATGGTGCGCCCTTGCCGGCGCGCCATGCCTTGTTTTGGTGCGAGCGCATCCTGCGGGCTGCTTCCATCGTCAGTGTTAACGGTTTGTTGAATTCTGAAATCGCCCCTGCTTGAGAAAATGCCTTGTAATTTTAAGGTTTTATTAAACTTTCACGGCAATGGCAGATCCGCGCGGGGAGGGGTATGGACGGGCTTGTTGCGGCCTGGGCGGAACTTCCTGACTTGGATATTTTGATAGCGGAAATTGTGGGTTGACAGCCGGCCCCGGTGGTGCTTGGCGAGTTATGCACACGAGCTAGACCGCTGCGAAGTCCTTGTCAAGCGCGTCCAGCAATATTTTTTGAAATATATAAGCTGTTGATTTCATTGGTTTTTATTTGTTGATTAATTTTTGTGCAATCTAGCGGAAACACTGATTTCAAGGCTTTTTGTCCGCAGACGGTCGGGTTGTTCACAAAGTTATCCACAAGATCTGTGCACAGCGAATGCAAAGCCTTGTCGCAGCAGGGTTTGCCGCAGAAGGCATGTAAATGAATGGTAGCGACTTGGTCCAGGTGGCCATCGATGTGCCGCTGAGTGGTACGTTCAGTTATCTGACTCAATCGGCTGTCATGCCGGGGGCGAGGGTGCGCGTTCCTTTCGGCAATCGCCTGGTTTGTGGCGTGGTGGTCACGCCGATACCGGGGGAGGGTGTGGAGGCGCTGGACGCGTCCAAGCTCAAACGCATCGAAATGGTGCTGGATGGTTTGCCACCTTTGCCTGACGAGTTTCTGCAACTGGTTCGCTTCGCCTCCAGTTATTACCACCATCCCTTGGGCCAGACGCTGTTCACCGCGCTGCCTACCGGCTTGCGCGATCCCAAGAACCCGAGCCGGCTGGACAAGCGGCCCTTCGCCCTGAGCGCCGGCGGCTTGGCGGAAGCGCCGCCGGCCCGGCAAAAGGCGAGGCTGGCGCTATGGCAGGCCATGCAAGACGGCCCATTGACGCTGGAGGCGGCCAAGGCGGTCACGCCGCAAGCCGGCAAGCTGCTGTCGGCCTGGCTGGCCGAGGGGCTGGCCGAGCGCGTGTCCCCCGAACCGGTTCCGCTGCGGCTGGGCGACGCGCCGGAACTCAAAGACGAGCAAGCGCAGGCCTTGGCCGCCTTGCGCGCGCAGCCGGGTTTCCAGCCCTGGCTGTTGCACGGCGTCACCGGCAGCGGCAAAACCGAGGTCTACCTGCAATTGATCGCCGATCACTTGGCGGCGCGCCGCCAGGCGCTGGTGCTGGTGCCGGAAATCAATCTGACCCCGCAACTGATAGACCGCTTCGCCAGCCGTTTTCCCGCCAGCCGCATCGTGGTGCAGCACAGCCATCTGGCCGACGGCGAGCGCATGCATGGCTGGCTGGATGCCTGGCATGGCGAGGCCGACGTGGTGATCGGCACCCGGCTGTCGGTGTTCACCCCCCTGCCGCGGCTGGGCCTGATCGTGGTGGATGAGGAGCATGACGGCTCCTTCAAGCAGCAGGACGGCCTGCGCTATCACGCGCGCGACCTGGCCATCTGGCGGGCGCGCCGCGCCGGCATCCCGGTGCTGCTGGGCTCGGCCACGCCCAGCCTGGAAACGGTGGCCAATGTCGAAGCCGGCCGCTACCGCAAGCTGGCGCTTAATCGCCGCGCCCATGGCTCGGCCCGTTTGCCCGATGTGCGCCTGGTGGACACCCGCCGCAAAAAATTGGCCGAGGGCCTGTCCGAGCCGGTGCTGGAAGCCTTGAAGGCGAGGCTGGCGCGCCAGGAGATGAGCCTGGTGTTCATCAACCGCCGCGGTTTCGCGCCCGTCGTCGCCTGCACCGCCTGCGGCTGGACCAGCGGCTGCCCGCATTGTTCGGCCAAGCTGGTGGTGCACCTGATGGAGCGCAAGCTGCGTTGCCATCATTGCGGCTGGGAAGAGCCGGTGCCGCGGGCCTGCCCGGATTGCGGCGACCCGGACATCAAACCGCTGGGCGAAGGCACGCAGCGGCTGGAATCGGCCTTGCAGCGCATGCTGCCGGAAGCGCGGGTGCTGCGCATCGACCGCGACACCACCAGCCGTAAGGACGCCTGGGACGAGGTGTACCGCAAGGTGCATGCCGGCGAAGTGGACATCCTGGTCGGCACCCAGATGCTGGCCAAGGGCCATGACTTCGGCACGTTGTCGCTGGTGGCGGTGCTGGGCGCCGACGGCGGGCTGTACTCGGCCGACTTCCGCGCCTCGGAGCGGCTGTTTTCGCAGCTGATGCAGGTGGCCGGGCGGGCCGGCCGCGCCGAGGCTGCGGGCGAGGTGCTGGTGCAGACCCAATGGCCGGACCATCCGCTGTATCACGCGCTGGTGGCACATGATTTCGACGGCTATGCCGCCAGCTTATTGGACGAGCGGCGGCAGGCCGGCTTCCCGCCCGGCGTGTTTCAGGCCTTGCTCAGGGCCGATTGCCCGGAGTTGGCGCAAGCGACGGCGTTTTTGCGCCAGGCGCGCGATTTGCTGGAGCCCTTGGCGGAAGGCGTGTTGATTTCCGGCCCGGCGCCGGCCTTGATGGCCAGGCTGGCGCAGCGCGAGCGCGCGCAGCTGGTGCTGGAATCGCCGCAGCGCGGCGCGCTGCATCGTTTGCTGGATCAATTGCAGCCGGTGCTGGATGGTTTGGCCAAAAGCCATGGCCGCGCTTTGCGCTGGTCCTTGGACGTAGACCCGCAGGATTGGTGAGGAAAAGCGCATGAAAAATCGAATCGCGGCCCTGGGGCTGCTCGTTGCCGCCTTGCCGGCCGCGGCCTTGGAGCTGCATGGCCTGAAAGCGGACGAGATCGCCGTCTGGGCGGCGCCGGTGGAGGGCGAGGAGGCCATCGTCAGCCATCGGGCGGAGACGGCGGTCAATCCGGCCTCGACGATGAAGCTGCTGACCGGCTGGGCGGCGCTGAACCGCTTGGGGCCGGATTACCGCTGGACCACCACGCTGCTATCCGCCGCGCCGGTGGAGAACGGCGCGCTCAAGGGCGATTTGTATTGGCTGGGCGGCGGCGATCCGCGCTTCGACAACGGCAATCTGCTGACCCTGCTCTACGGCCTGCGGCTGCGGGGCATCCACAAGCTGGAAGGCCGGCTGGTGTTGGACAAGCGCGCTTTCGCGTCTATCGGCGGGGCTGATGATTTCGACGAAGACGCTGGCCGCGCCTTCACCGTGGAACCAGACAGCCACCTGACCAATCTGAAAGTGGCCTGGCTGACGTTTTACCGCGACGCGCAAGGCGCGCGCGTGGTTCTGGATCCGCCCTTGGCCGGCGTGAAGCTGCAGGCGGAGCTGAAGCCCGGCAAGGACGAGGCTTGCCCCGACGTGCGCCGCTTCGCGGCCATCGAGACCGATGGACGGACGGTGACGGTGAAGGGCGCGCTGCCCGCCGCCTGCGACGGCAAGCGGGCTTACGTCAATGTGCTGGATCACGACGCCTTCGCCGGCCAGGATTTCGCCGCCATGTGGCAGGCGCTGGGCGGCGAGGGGCCGATGGGCGTGGCCAGGGGCCGCGCGCCGGACGAGGCGCGCGAGCTGGCGGCCTGGCAATCGCAGCCCTTGCCCGCGGCGCTGGCCGACATCAACAAGTACAGCAACAACACCATGGCGCGCACGCTGTTCCTGACGCTGGGCCGCGAGGCGGCGGGCGAGGGTTCGCCGCAGGCGGCGGCCGGCGTGGTGCGCGATCTGCTGCGCGAGCGCGGCATCGATGACTTGCCGCAGCTGATCCTGGAGAACGGCTCCGGCCTGTCGCGGCGGGAGCGGGTGAGCGCCCGCCTGTTGGGCGAGGTGCTGCGCGACGCCGCCCGCGGGCCTTATGCCGACGAGTTCGCCGCCAGCCTGCCGGTGGCGGGCCAGATGGGCACGCTCAAAAAGCGTTTCATCGATCTGGGGCCGCGGCTCAGGATGAAAACCGGCACCTTGAAAGACGTGAAGGCGCTGGCCGGCTACTGGCAGGCGGCGGACGGGCGGCGCCTAGCCATTGTCGCCATCGTCAACAGCCCGCGCGCGCCGGAAATGGCCAAGGCGCTGGATGCGGTGGTGGCGGATGTGGTCCGCGGCTTCGATACGCGATCCAGCGCAAAGCGCTGAGGGCCGGACTCGGGCTATAATCGGTGCTATTCGAGATTTGTCAGGCGAGAAAATGAAACCTGTAACCATGTACACTACCGCGGTCTGCCCCTACTGCATCCGCGCCAAGCAGCTGCTGTCCAGCAAGGGCGTGGCCCAGATCCAGGAAATCCGCATCGATCTGGACCCGGACGAGCGCGACAAGATGATGGCCATCACCGGCCGCCGCACGGTGCCGCAGATCTTCATCGGCGAAACCCATGTCGGCGGCTGCGACGATCTGGTGGCGCTGAATCAGGCCGGCAAGCTGGACCCGCTGCTGGCGGACTGAGCCGGGGCTGCGCGCGGTATTGGCCGCTGGCGGGCTTTCATGCGATGATGCCCGCCGGTGTACCCTAATAAAATTTAACCGTCATGGCGACGGCGTTTAGTGAGAAAGAACATGAGCGAACAACAAGAGCTGCAACCGGCGTTTTCCATCGAAAAGATCTACGTGAAGGACATGTCGCTGGAGGTGCCGAACGCGCCGCAGGTGTTCCTGGAGCAAAACCAGCCGGAAATCGACATGCAGCTGGCCAGCGGCGGCCAACAACTGGATGACGGCTTCTACGAAGTGACCCTGACCGTCACCGTGACCGCCAAGCTGCCGGAAAAGACCCTGTTCCTGTGCGAAGTGGCCCAGGCCGGCATTTTCCAGATCCGCAACGTGCCGGGCGAAGACCTGGACCCGATCCTCGGCGTGGCTTGCCCGAACATCCTGTTCCCCTACGCCCGCGAAACCGTGTCCAGCCTGGTGAACCGCGCCGGCTTCCCGCCGGTGCTGCTGGCCCCGATCAACTTCGAAGCGCTGTACATGCAGCAGCGCGCTCAGCAAGCCGAAGCCGGCAACGCCTGAGGTTGATGTCATGAAGCGCCTCGTCATCACGCTGCTGCTGGCGCTGGGCGCCGCTCAGGCGGCCCAGGCCCTGGAGTTCCGTTCGGTCAAGGAAACCGGCGTCGCCTTGTACGAGGCGCCTTCTTTGTCGGCCAAGAAGCTGTTTGTCGTCAGCCGCTATTTCCCGGTGGAAGTGCTGTCCAGCCAGAAGGAATGGGCGCGCGTGCGCGACGCCACCGGCGGCATCGCCTGGATACCGTCGGCGGCCCTGTCCCGCCAGCGCTGGCTGCTGGTCGTGTCGCCGCAGGCCGGCGTCCGCGACAAGGCCGGCGAGGACGGCAAGCTGCTGTTCTCGGTGCCCAAGGACGGCGTGCTGGAGTTGCAGGAAGCGCCGCAAGACGGCTGGGTCAAGGTCAAGCATAGGGACGGCAGCGTCGGCTATGCTCGTATTACCGACCTCTGGGGCTTGTAAGGGCTAAGCATGAAACTGGCGATACTTGGCGCCGGCGCTTGGGGAACCGCGCTGGCGATAGCTTTTGCCCGTCACCACCAGGTGACGTTGTGGGCGCGCGACGCCGAGCAGGCGGCGCGTCTGGCCGATGAGCGCCTCAACGCGCGCTACCTTCCCGATTGTCCTTTCCCAGATTTACTGAAGATCACCGCCGATCTGGCGGCCGCCGCGCGCGACGCCGAGCTGCTGCTGATCGTCACGCCCATGGCGGGCCTGCGGCCCACGCTGAAGGCGCTGGTCGCCCTGGGCAAGCCGCTGCCGCCCATTTTGTGGGCGTGCAAGGGTTTCGAGGCCGGCTCCAGCCTGCTGCCGCACCAGGTGGTGGCGGAAGAGCTGCCGGCCGATCATCGCTGCGGCGTGCTGTCCGGCCCCAGCTTCGCCCGCGAAGTGGCGCAGGGCCAGCCGGCAGCGGTGACCATCGCCTCGGACGACGCCGAGTTCGCCGCCCGCATCGCCCGCGAGCTGCACAGCCCGCGTTTGCGCCTGTACGCCAACGAAGACTTGGTCGGCGTGGAAGTGGGCGGCGCGGTGAAGAACGTGATGGCGATCGCCACCGGCGTCGCCGACGGCCTGGATTTCGGCCTGAATGCCCGCGCGGCGCTGATCACCCGCGGTTTGGCCGAGATCACTCGCCTGGCCATCGCGCTGGGCGCCAGCCAGCACACCATGATGGGTCTGGCCGGCATGGGCGATCTGATCCTCACCTGCACCGGCGCCTTGTCGCGCAACCGCCAGGTGGGGCTGAAGCTGGCCGAGGGCAAGCCGCTGGAGCAAGTGCTGCGCGAACTGGGCCATGTCGCCGAGGGCGTGGCCACCGCCCGCGAGGTGCTGACCATGGCCGAAAGGCTGGAAGTGGACATGCCGATCACCGCCGCAGTGTGCGGACTGCTCTATCAGGGCCATGATCCGCAGCAAGTGGTGGATGGCCTGCTGGGCCGCTCGCCCAAGTCGGAGTCCGGCGGCGCGCTGGATTGAGCGCGCGCCGGCAGGCCCAGCGGATGGCACAAGAAAAGACCCGGCAAAGCCGGGTCTTTCTCATTGCGCGCGAGTTTTAAGGCGCGGTCTTTGGCGGCGAGGGGCAGGACTGCGGCTCATAGGGATAATCGGGCCGCAGCCGCAATCCCGATATTTCCAGGTCCGGCAGCGTGGGCGGCAGCGCGCGGATGCGATCCGCCTGGATGCCATCGGCCGGCAGTTGGCAATTCGGCGGCGGCGAGTAGCGGGCCGCGAGCGTCCATTGGCCAGGCTTGTCTTGTCGATACAGCGTGATATTGGAGCTGGCTTCTTCCACTAGCAGGACTTCCTGTTTGCCGCTTCCGCTGAACGTCCCGGAAAAGGCGATGCAGTTTTCGGAACCATCTCGCAAGCAGGCGGGATAATCGGCATTGTGCTCGGCCTGGATTGACCAGTTCTGGGCAAGAAAACTGGCGGGCAGGGCGGTTTCGCCTTTCGCGCGAATGGATTGGGCGAGAGGGCGGGCAGGGGCGCTCGGGCGCGGGAGGCCCAGCGCGTCGCCGGCCTTGCGGCGGATGATGGGGTTAGCGTCGCTTTGCAGTTTGAGCAGGGCTTCATGGCCATAACGCATGCCCTGGCTGCGCAGAAAGTCGAAGTCGAAACGGTCGGGTGCGACTCGGCCGGCCTGCAAGCGCGCCATTTGGCTGGCGACGGAGATCTGGACGGGATCGGCCAGCGGAGAAAGCAGGGCGGCCAGCAAAAACAGCGTCAGCCAGGCGGTGGCGATATTGACGAAAGCCAGTCCTTCCAAGCGTTGCGAGCGTCGCAGCGCCGCCCAGCCATAGCCCAGGGCGTAGCAGATGCAGATGAGGCTGCCTGCGACGGCAAGCACGCGCCCCGGCGTCCAGCCATGCTGGACAATGCGCAAGGCCAGCGCATAGGCGGCCAAGCCTGACAGCGGGCTGAGCAATAGGCAAGCCAGCCTCATGCTGATGAGCTGGACCCGCTTGGGCCTCTCGCCGGCGCCATCCTGATACGCGCTATTCAATAGAAAAATCAGCAGGCCGGCCGAGCTCAACAGCAATGTCGCCGCGTAGCCGGTCTTCCATAGGTTTTGCAAGCCGGTGAAGGGCAGTTGCGCGAGAAAAGCGCCGATCAGCAGCGTCAGCAAGGGCAATAAGCAAGACAGCAGGGTCAGCGCCAGCGAGCGGATGCCGCGAATGATGCCGGGCCGTACATCGGTCAGATGCAGGCCCGCTGCGAGGGCGAGGCTGCTGGCCGGCAGGGCGAACCAGGGCTGAGTGAACAGCTGGAACAGATAGTCTATTTTGACGAGGTAAAACAGCCAGGCGCCCACTAGCAACACCAGCCAGAATACGCCGACGAACAGGCTGGAAAACAGCAGTTGCAGCGCGAACTTCCATGCCCCGTCGAAATAGACGGCATAGGGTGCCAGCCAGCGCCGCTCGCTTTCCTTGGCCTGGATCAGCGGCCAGGCGATCAGCAGAAAGAGGCTCGCGCCGAGAATGGATAGCGGCGCGGGCAAGTTGTCCTGAGGCATCTGGACGAGAGGCGCGCCGACACGCCAGTGGTCATGGGCGCCGATAACGGCCAGAACGGCGGCAAGCGCGGCCAGCCAGCCGAGCAGCCTGCCTTTGCTGGGCAGGTTCAGCCCGGCCTGGGCCAGAATGGGCAGCAGCGCCGAGATCAGAAACAAGGGCGAGAACAGCAGGGGGTGGCCGGCAGGCCAGACCTGGTGGGTTGCCGCCAGGAAGAGCGTGTACAGCGCGCCTCCCTGCAGCAGGGCGATGGCGATGCGGGTGTAAGGTGTCGTCATTTAAATATCATGTTGGGTCTGAAACTAAACTGGCAGGGCTGGCCGCTTCTGGCGTGGAGCGGCCCTATGTTTTCAGGGCTTCCACACCACGTCGCGGTCTATCGCGTACAGGGCGCATTTTTCGCGGTTGTCGCGCCGGCAATAGTCCAGCGCGCGGTCCGCGGCATCTGGTCCGTAAGCGCGGCCCCAGCGGCCGTTGGCGGACAGGGCGAAGGCGCGCGGCAGTTGGCTGGCGAGGAAGTCGCCATAGCCTTTCTGTTTATCCGCTTCTTTCAAATAAGGGATGCGGGCGCGATCTTCCAGCGCGGCGAAGCCGCTGGGCGCGGGCCGCGGCGCATAGCCCTGCTGTTTGAAGCCGAAGCGCGTTAGAAAATCCTCAGCCAACGGCATCCAGATATCCGCGCCCTCGCTGAACAGCTTGTGGCCGTCCGCGCCGAAATCGGGCAAGAGCTTGTATTCCAGTTCGCCTCCGGCGGCGTGGTAGGCCTGAGCCCAGGCCTGGGAATAGCGGGGACCGAAGAACTGGTCGTTGCGGGCGTACAGCCACAGCATGGGCACGCGGGAACGTTGGCCGAACTCGGCATAAACCGCGCGAAGTTGCTCTGGATCGCAAGGCATGCCGGGATGGGTTTTGGGATTGCCGCCGTGGCCGCCGGAGAAATTGATGGCCGCGACCACGCCGGGCGGGTTTTCCGCCGCGGCCGCCGCCGTGCCGATGCCGCCGACGGACACGCCCGCCAGCACGACGCGCTGCGGATCGACATCCGGCAGTTTGCGGCCGTAGGCCAGCGCGGCTTCGATTTGCCTCACTTGCGGCGCCAGGGCCGCGCGGTAATCGGGGCGGCGGCAGTTGCCGGAGCTTTCCGGATCAATGCCGGAGGCGGAGGCGCCATAGCCGATGCGGGTGGGCACTAGCACCACAAAGCCTTTGCGCAGGAAATAGCGGGCGGCGACTTCCATTCTTTGCCGCTCCGGCTTGGCCCTATCTTCTGGTTTGGCGGCGCGGCCATGGCTGAGCACAAGCAGCGGATGCGGGCCGGCCGCTGTCGGATGGTAAATCGTCAGCGTCATGTCGCCGCCGCCTTGCGGCAGCGAGATAGGCAGCTGGATGACTTGCTCGCCGAGGTCCTGGGCCAGTTTGTCAGCGGCCTGGCAGGGGCTGATCGCGGCCAGGAGCAGGGCGTATGCGAGCAAGCGGATCATTTTCATGGCGAGGGTTCCGGTTGGCGCCGCGGCCGGAACCCTTCAGGCATGGCTCAGCCGCGGCCTTGCATGGGGGATAAGCCGAGCGCGTAGCGTATCACGCCGCGTTTGAGCGGTCCCGCCTTGTCTGCCATTTTGAGGCCCAGGCCGCGCAGGGCCTTGAGCGGCGGTATTTCATTGGAGAAACCATAGCAGAAGGCGTCCATGCCGGTCTGCATCGCCAGATTGGCCGGCTTGCGCGCGCGCTGGTAGCGCGCCAACACCTTCTCGCTGGCCCAATCCTCGCCCTTGGCGTAAGCGTCCAGAATGGTTCTGGCCAGCAGCGCCGCGTCCTGGAAACCCAGGTTCACGCCCTGTCCGGCCAAGGGGTGGATGGTGTGGGCGGCGTCGCCGGCCAACGCCACGCCTTCGCGCGCATAACGCTGGGCATGGCGGCGAGTCAGGCCGAAACTGCCGCGCGCCACCAGTTCGCGGATGCCGGGCAGTTTGCGCGGGAAGGCCTGGGACACGGCGGCGATCAGTTCCTCGTCGGACAAGGCGAACAGCCGCTTCACTTCTTCCGGGCGGTGATACCAGACCAGCGAAGCCGCGTCGCCGCTCAGCGGCAGGAAGGCCAGCGGGCCGGTGGCGGTGAAGCGCTGCCAGGTGATGTCCTGCTGTTCGGCCGCCACGCGGCAGGACAGCACCAGCGCGTGCATGGGGTAATCCCAGCTGGTGATGCCTATGCCGGCGGCTTCGCGCACCAGGGAGCGTGCGCCGTCGGCGGCTATCATCAGCCGCGCCTGCAGCCGGCTGCCGTCGGACAAGGTCAGTTGCGAGGCCTGCGGCCGATAGATGATGTCGGAAACCGAGGCCGGGCAGCGGTAATCGACAGCTTGCCTCTGTTTCAAGGCGGCGGTGGCGGCCAGTTGCACAATGCGGTTTTCCACGATGTGGCCCAGCGCGTCCACGCCGGCTTCGGCGGCATCGAACAGGGCTCCGCCGGCTTCGTCGCCTTCCCACACCTGCATGCGGCGATAGGGCGTGGCGCGCATCGCCAGCACGCTTTCCCAGGCGCCTATGCTGGCCAGGAATGCGGCCGAGGCCGGGCTGATCGCCGATACCCGCAGGTCCGGCGCTTGTTCCGGCGCAAAAGGTGCGGGTTCGTCTTTTTCCAGCACGCAGACCGACAAGCCGTGGTCGGCCAGCGCCGCGCCCAGCGCGCTGCCCACCATGCCGCCGCCGACGATCACGATATCGCGGTGTTCCATTGCGTTCTCCTTGCCGCGCCTGTCGTCGGCGCAAATGGCGCTTATTCTGACAACGGCGGCATATCCGCGCCTTGGTCTGGATCAATCTCGCTCTTGAGCAAGGCGCGCAGCCTGGGCACCACATGCTGGATGAAGGCCTGGTATTTGCGCGGCAGCGGGTGGCGGTAGGGATAGACCAGGAACACCGGCCAATAATCATGGCTCCAGCCCGGCAGCACCGGCACCAGCTGGCCGCTGGCCAGATATTGGCGCACGCAATAATAAGGCAGCAGCGCGATGCCGTTGCCGGCGATGGCGGCGGACAGCAAGGGACCGTATTGGTGACTGGAAATCACCGGCCGCACCGGAATGCGCCGCTGCAAGCCCTGGTTTTCCAGCCGCCATTCCGGCGCCTCGCCCTGCTGCGGCCGGCTGGTGTCCAGCAGGATGCGATGCTGGATCAGATCCTCAGGCTCCTCCAGCGGCGGCGATTTGGCCAGGTAGTCCGGCGCGGCGAAAGCCCACTCGCGCACATAGCCCAGCGGTTTGGCCACCAGCGCCTCGTCGTTGACGTAGCGGGTGCGCACGCAGAAATCCAGCCCCTCGGCCACCGGGTCTTGCAAGCGGTTTTCCACTTGCAGCTTCAATTGCAGGCCGGGGTGCTTGAGGGCGAGCTCGGCCAGCAGCGGCGCGATCAGATGCTGGGCGAAGGAGGTGCCGCAACTGATCACCAGCGGGCCGCTGACTTCGTTTTCCGCCTCGTTGATATCGATGCGCACGCGCTCCAGCAGGCTGCGCAGCTTGTCGGCGTGGCGCGCCAGCTGTTGGCCGGTTTCGGTCAGCGCCACCCGGCGGGTGTTGCGCAGCACCAGCACCGTGCCCAGGTCTTTTTCCAGGGCCTTGATCAACTGGCTGACCCGGCTCTTGGTGCAGTCCAGTTCTTCGGCGGCGGCGGTGAAGCTGCCGCGGCGCACCAGCGCGTCGAAGGCGAGCAAGGCGGTGGCGTCGGGAAGGGTATTTGTTCTCATTTCTTGAACAGTGTGTCAGTCGGCGGACGGTTTTTCAATGTCTTTGTTCTGTTTAGGATAATGGCATTGATTGGTGAGAGGAAAGAGGGCGAAATGATGAACAAAATACGGCGCGTATTGGAGATTTGGGGGCGTTTATGGTGGCAGGGCATGCGCATTCATGCGCGGCACGTTTGTCGGGACGAAGCGGAGGCGATGGAGCGCATCCGCTGGGTGGAAGGGAGGCAGGGATGAGCGCGATCGGCACGCGGGAAGTCGTGGAGGGTTTTCTGCGCGAGGTCCGCTCCGGGCGCGATCCCGAGGCGGCGCATCGCTATCTGGCGGAGCAGGTGACGGCTCACCAGCTGGAGTCCGAACATCCGCGCGCCTTGCCGCGCGGCCCGGCCAATTACGCCGAACATGTGCGCGAGTTCCGCAAGCTGTTCGGCGACTTCGATCTGCGCATAGACGAGTTGTTGGTCGATGGCGACAAGGCCTATGCGCGCTGGACCCAGTTTGGCCATCATCAGGGCGATATCGACGGCCATGCGCCGACCGGGCGCTCGCTGAGCGTGATCGACAGCGCTTGTTACCGGGTGAAGGAGGGCAAGATCATCGAGTACTGGATACAGGCCGACCGCTGGGGCTTGCTGGCGCAGCTGAATGAGGAAAGGCTGTGATGGGGAGCGGCGGCGCAGCGGCGCTGGCGGAGAGGCCGGAGGCGGCCGGCTCCGCGCTCAGCGCCTGGACGATAGGCATACTGGCGGCGTGCGCGGCCATGAGCGTGGCCAATGTGTACTATGCCCAGCCGCTGCTGGAGGCGATTTCTCAAGATTTGAGCATAGGTCCGGCGTTGGCGGGGGGCGTGATCAGCGCCACTCAGCTGGGCTGCGCCCTGGCTTTGTGCTTTGTCGTGCCTTTGGGCGATATTCTGAACCGTTCCCGGCTGATCAAGCTGCAACTGTGCTTGTTGTTGCCCGCTTTGGGCGGCGTTGCCTGGGCGGGCAGCGCGGCGGGGCTCTTGCTGGGCATGACCGCCACCGGCTTGCTGGGCACGGCGATGACCCAGGGCGTGATCGGCTATGCCGCAGCCTTGGCCTCGCCGGAGGAGAGAGGGCGCATAGTCGGCACGGTGCAAAGCGGAGTGGTGATCGGCCTGCTGCTGGCACGCACCGTGGCGGGCATCGTCAGCGATCTGGGCGGCTGGCGGGCGGTGTATCTGGCTTCGGCCGGCGTAACGCTGTTGATGCTGGCGCTGTTGTCGCGGATTCTGCGCCCGCATCCGCCCATGGCCGGCGGCATGGCGTATCGCCGCTTGCTAATGTCCATGCTGGCTTTATTGCGCGATGAGCCGGTTTTGCGCGTCCGCGGCATGCTGGGCTTGTTAATGTTCGCGGCGCTGGGCGTATTCTGGAGCGCGATGGCCCTGCCCTTGAGCGGAGCGTCCTTCGCCTATACGAGGACGGAAATCGGTGCCTTCGGCCTGGTGGGGATGGCCGGCGCGCTGGCGGCGGCGCGGGCCGGCTATTGGACCGATCAGGGCAAAGGCCAGGCGGTGACGCTGGCTGCCTTGCTCTGCTTGTTGGCGTCCTGGCCTATGCTGGCCGGCATGGACCGGATGGCGGTTTTCATCGCCGGCATCATTTTGCTGGACTTGGGCGGCCAGGCCATCCATGTAGTGAACCAGGGGCTGATTCTGGCCAGCAGGCCGGAGGCGCAAAGCCGGCTGGTGGCTTGCTATATGTTGTTTTATTCGGCCGGCAGCGGCCTGGGGGCGATCAGCTCCACCACGGTCTATGCCCGTTTCGGCTGGAGCGGCGTGTGTTGGCTGGGCGCGGCGATCAGCGCCGCGGCGCTGGCGTTCTGGCGCGCGACGCTGCCGCGGCATTGAAAGCGGCGGCGCGAGTTAGACAGCCGCGCCGCGGTCTGAAACAATGCCGGCTCGAACCAGGGCCGCGCAGACGGCCCGCGCCGCCGGAGGAGCCGTCTTGCCTTATCTCGCCCTGACGCTGGCCATGTTTCTATGGTCCAGCGCTTTCATCGTTCTCAAATACGTTTTCGAATTCTATTCGCCGCTGGCCGTGCTGTTCGCGCGGATGGCCATCGCCTGCCTGTGCCTGCTGCCGCTGGCGATGGGCGGGCGCATCAGCTGGCGCTATCGCAAGGGCGATTGGCCCTGGCTGCTGGCCATGGGCCTGGCCGAGCCCTGTCTGTATTTCCTGTTCGAAGCCAATGCGCTGACCTTGACCAGCGCCTCGCAGGCCGGGGTGGTGACGGCTACGCTGCCCATGCTGATGGCGATAGGCGCGCGCGTCTTTTTGGGCGAGAGGCAGCCGGCGCAGACCTGGTGCGGCATCGCGCTGTCTTTCGCCGGCGTGATCTGGCTCAGCCTGGACACCCAGGCGGGGCTGGGCTCGCCCGATCCTTCGCTAGGCAACTTGCTGGAGTTCTGCGCCATGGTGTGCGCCTGCGGCTATGTGTTGATCGCCAAGCGCATGTCGACGCGCTACTCGCCCCTGGCCATCACCGGCATCCAGACGGTGACCGGCTGCGTCTGGTTCGGCCTGGCCATGTTGACGCCGTGGGGCCATTGGCCCAGCCAGCTGCATCTGCTGCCCAGCCTGTGGGTGGTTTACCTGGGCGCGGTGATCACGCTGGGCGCGTATGGCTTGTACACCTGGGCGGTGTCGCGGATTCCGGTCGCCCGCGCCGGCGCTTTCAATAATCTGATACCGGTATTCACCGTGCTGCTGGCCTGGCTGTTGTTGAACGAACAGTTCCAGCCCTGGCAGGGCGCGGCCGGCGCGCTGGTGTTCGCCGGCGTGTGGCTGAGCCAGCGGCGGGCCGCATGACGACTGGCGGCTTCCCCGCCCATGGTCAATGATGCAGAATAGTAGTCTTGAGACGAAGAATGACATCGAGGAGTCGGGGATGAAGGCGAGGCGGATGGGATGGTGGTTGGCGGCGGCTTGGCTGCTGCCCGCGCTGCAGCAGGCCTGGGCGGAAGACGCGCCGCCGGCCGACTCCCAGGTGCAGCAAGTGATCAAATTGCCGCTTAAGGTTGCCAAACCGCCCGAGCAGGCGCCCGCCGCCGAGGGCGCGGCAACGCCGAAATCGCCTGAGATGGCCAAACCCAAAGGCAAGGAAGCCAAGGGCAAGGAGGCCAAGCCCGCGGCGGCGAAGTCAGAGGCGGCCTCCTCCGGCGCCGGCAAGGAAGCGAAGCCGGCGGCGCAGCCGGAAAAGCTGGAGCCGTCGGTCAGCATGGGCAAGCCGCCCGGCCGCGATTTGAGCCAGCCCAGCCCCGAAGTGCATGCGCCCGGCGGCAAATCCGCCCTGGCGCATCATGCCAAGACCCGCCATGTGGCCAAGGCGGCGCATGGCAAGGCCGGCGGCGAATCGGCGGAAGTGCGCAATGTGGTGGCGAATATCCTCAAGGCCAATAGCGCGTCCATCAACAAGCGCAACCCGGGGCACTTCGCCAAGCTGGGCGAGCGCGCCAGCCCCAAGGCGACAGTGGTGGCTTGCTCCAGCCCCGGCGGCCAAGTGGGCATGGCGGGCGGCGACGCCGATCTGTTCGTGATCAGCAATCTGGGCAATCAACTGGCCAGCTCCGAAGGCTCTATCGAATACGGCGTGCGCAATCTGCATACTCCCTTGCTGATGTTCGTCAGCCACACCGGCTGCGGCGCGATCAAGGCGGCGGCGGGCGATTACAGCGATCTGGGGCCGGCGGTGCAGAAGGAGCTCGACAATATCGAGATTCCCAAGGGCATCGACGCTACCAACGGCGCGCTGATCAACATCAACAACCAGGTGGAGGGCGCCATCCTCAAGTTTTCCGGCGAGGTGGAAGCCGGCAAGCTGGCGGTGCTGGGCGGCTACTACGATTACAACAACGATCTGAAACAAGGGCGCGGCAAACTGGTGATCACCAATATCAACGGCGAGACCGATCCGGCCCGCATTCGCGAACTGACGCGCAGCGGACGTTACTTCCATTACGGCTTCATGGGCCGGTAGCGGACCGATTACAACCATCCTCATCGATACCTTTTCCAAGAGCGCCTTCCCGGCGCTCTTTTTGCGGCAAAACTGACAATTGTTTGGCTATGCGCAAAAACGAATATCCGAAAATGGACTAGCATGGTCATCAATCGAGCGAGCTTGGGGCAAGGCAAGTGAAAGCCCCTGTATTTCATAAGGGTATTAAGCCTTTCGTGTAATGGCTCCGCTACAAAGGGTTTGATGGCGCGGTCATCGCAAAGCGGTGATGGATTGGGTTTTAAGCGATTAAATTTTCGATATCGAAAAATTATTAGCAAAAACGAACAATCAAGCGCTCGGCATTTTCATTTGGTTCTTGGAGAGACAAAATGGCAGTCAGCAATCAAATCGAACTCGACGCCCTGGTGGCCCGCGTCAAGAAGGCGCAAATCGCCTTCGCACAGTTCACGCAAGAGCAGGTAGACCACATTTTCCGCTCGGCCGCGCTGGCCGCCGCCGACGCCCGCATCCCGCTGGCGCGGATGGCCGTCGCCGAAACCGGCATGGGCGTGATGGAAGACAAAGTGATCAAGAACCACTTCGCTTCCGAATACATCTACAACAAGTACAAGGACGAGAAGACCTGCGGCGTGCTGTCCGAAGACGACACCTTCGGCACCATCACCATCGCCGAGCCGATAGGCGTGCTGTGCGGCATCGTGCCGACCACCAACCCGACCTCCACCGCCATCTTCAAGGCGCTGATCTCGCTGAAAACCCGCAACGGCATCATCTTCTCGCCGCACCCGCGCGCGCGCCGCTCCACCTGTGAAGCCGCCCGCCTGGTGCTGGAAGCCGCCGTCGCCGCCGGCGCGCCGCAAGACATCATAGGCTGGATCGATGAGCCGTCCGTCGCGCTGTCCAACCAGCTGATGCACCACCCCGACGTCAACCTGATCCTGGCCACCGGCGGCCCGGGCATGGTGAAAGCCGCTTACTCCTCCGGCAAGCCCGCCATCGGCGTCGGCGCCGGCAACACCCCGGCAGTGATAGACGAAACCGCCGACATCAAGCGCGCCGTCGCCTCCATCCTGATGTCCAAGACCTTCGACAACGGCGTGGTGTGCGCGTCCGAGCAGTCGGTCATCATCGTCGATGAAATCTACGAAGCGGTGCGCGAGCGCTTCTCCAAGCACGGCGGCTACATCCTGTCCAAGAGCGAAGCCGAGGCCGTGCGCAAGGTGATTCTGCAGGATGGCAGCCTGAACGCCGCCATCGTCGGCCAGAGCGCCGCCAAGATCGCCGCCATGGCCGGCATCGAAGTGCCGCCGACCACCAAGGTGCTGATCGGCGAAGTGACGGAAGTGTCCGAGAAGGAAGCCTTCGCCCACGAGAAACTGTCGCCCACCCTGGCCATGTACCGCGCCAAGAACTTCCTCGACGCTTGCGACAAGGCCGCCGAGCTGGTGACCATGGGCGGCATCGGCCACACCTCGGCGCTGTACACCGATCAAGACCTGCAAGAAGAGCGCGTGCGCTACTTCGGCGACAAGATGAAGACCGCCCGCATCCTGATCAACACCCCGTCCTCGCAAGGCGGCATCGGCGACTTGTACAACTTCAGCCTGGCGCCGTCGCTGACCCTGGGTTGCGGCTCCTGGGGCGGCAACTCCATCTCCGAGAACGTCGGTCCCAAGCACCTGATCAACAAGAAAACCGTCGCCAAGAGGGCTGAAAACATGCTGTGGCACAAGCTGCCGAAGTCCATCTACTTCCGCCGCGGCTCCTTGCCGGTGGCGCTGGAAGACCTGGCCGGCAAGAAACGCTGCCTGATCGTCACCGGCCAGTATCTGTTCGAGCACGGCTTCATCGACGAGCCGATCCGCTTGCTGAAGAAGATGGGCCTGGAAGTGGAAACCTTCTTCGAAGTGCCGGCCGATCCGACCCTGGCCGTGGTGCGCAAGGGCGCCGACCTGGCCCACGCCTTCAAGCCGGACGTGATCATGGCCATCGGCGGCGGCTCGCCTATGGACGCGGCCAAGATCATGTGGGTGATGTACGAACATCCGGAAGTGCATTTCGCCGATCTGGCGCTGCGCTTCATGGACATCCGCAAGCGCATCTACCAGTTCCCGAAACTGGGCCAGAAAGCGATGATGGTGGCCGTGCCGACCACTTCCGGCACCGGCTCCGAAGTCACCCCGTTCGCGGTGGTGACCGATGAAGTTACCGGCGTGAAATACCCGATTGCCGACTACGAGCTGACCCCGAACATGGCCATCGTCGACGCCAACCTGGTGATGGACATGCCCAAGTCCTTGACCGCTTTCGGCGGCATCGACGCGGTGACGCACGCGCTGGAAGCTTATGTGTCGGTGATGGCCAACGAGTACTCCGACCCGCAAGCCCTGCAGGCGCTGAAGCTGCTGAAGGAATACCTGCCCTCGTCCTACCTGAACGGCGCCAAGGATCCGAAGGCGCGCGAACAAGTGCACAATGCGGCCACCATCGCCGGCATCGCTTTCGCCAACGCCTTCCTGGGCGTCTGCCACTCGATGGCGCACAAGATCGGCGCCGAGTTCGGCTTGGCGCACGGCCTGGCCAACGCGTTGCTGATCAGCAATGTGATCCGCTACAACGCCGCCGACGTGCCGACCAAGCAAACCGCCTTCAGCCAGTACGACCGGCCGAAGAGCGTGGCGCGCTATGCCGAAATCGCCCGCCATCTGGGCCTGGAGGCCAGCCGCGACCACGAGCGCGTGGAAAAGCTGATCGAATGGGTGGACGAGCTGAAGCAAGTGCTGGGCATCCCGTCGTCTATCCAGGGCGCGGGCGTGGCCGAGTCCGACTTCCTGGCCAAGGTGGACGAACTGGCCGAAGCCGCCTTCGACGACCAGTGTACCGGCGCCAACCCGCGCTACCCGCTGATCAGCGAGCTGAAGCAACTGCTGCTCGACAGCTTCTACGGCCGTCCGTACAAGGAAGCCTGGGAGCGCGATGAGGCCGTCGCCGAAGACAAGCCGGCCAAGGGCAAGAAGTCCAAGTAAGACGCGACGCTGACTCAGCGCGCTGAAGCCGCCCCGACAGGCATGAAGCTGTCGGGGCGTTTTCATTCGGGTTCGGGCAAGGCGCGGATGCGCATCGTCTATAGTTAAGCCATCCATGTGAACCGTTGCGGTGGCGATAGCTATGCGCGCCTTGTCGGAGCCCGCAAGATGACATCTCATTTGCCGCAGACCCAGGGAGACAGCGCGGAGGAGACTGAATGGCTCAACGGCTTGGTGGAGCTGACTTCGCAGCGGGAGCCGCAAGCCATGACCCGCCGTCTGGTGGCGCTGCTGCTGGAGAGCCTGCCGATCAGCGAAGCCAAATTGCTCGTCTGCCGGCCGGCCGACGCGGGGAGCGAGTTATCGGAAAGCTGGCGCGGGGAGCAGGGCGGCGGCATCGAGCGGATGGCCGATGCGCCCAGGCGGCCGGCCAGCGCGGAATTGCTCGCCTGGTTGTCGGGCGGGGCCGGCGAAGCGCTGGAAGCGGACGGCGGCCTGTATAAGGCGCTGCATTGCCAGCAGCGTTTGTTTGGCTTGTTGTTTGTCTCCGTGCGGCAGGCGACGCCGCGTTTGCGCGCCGATTTCATCTCGCTTGCCCGGATTTACGAAAACTATCTTGGCCTGCTGGCCGAGGCCGATTGCGACCGGCTGACCGGTTTGCAGAACCGGCGCAAGTTCGATCAACGCATTTACCAGTTGCTGGAGGCGCAGGCGCTGCAAAGTCTGGAGCCCAGCGTTCTCGCGATGCTGGACATCGATCTGTTCAAGCACATCAACGATCAGTTTGGCCATTCCGTGGGCGATCAAGTCTTGCAGGAATTGGCCCAATTGCTGCTGCAACATTGCCGCCCTGAAGATGGCGTCTACCGCGTCGGCGGCGAGGAGTTCGCCATCCTGTTGCCGAATGTCGGCGAACTGCAGGGCGAGGCGATGCTGCAGGCCCTGCGGCTGAAGGTGATCGAGCATCGCTTTGTCCATGGCGAGCAGCTGTCCATCAGCATCGGCTATGCCATGACCGATATCCAGCTGCTGCCGGTGCAGCTGCTGGACCAGGCGGATCGCGCCCTGTATTTCATCAAATCCCATGGCCGCAACCAAGTGCTGGGTTATCAAGCGCTGGCCGATGCGGGCAAGGTCAATGCCTCTATGCCCAGCGGCGATATCGAGCTGTTCTGATTTCCTTCTTGCTATAAGCGTCCCGATAAATTGTATTTGAGATTCATATTGTGCTCATATATTCACATTGGCATGAGTATATGTAAAATGCCTTGTCATACCGGCGCGGCAGTCAATCCATCAAGCCGGACACGCAACGCTTAACAAAGGAGCACGATATGCAAGCAGGGCAAGAAACCTTGCACCGAGGGCTGGAGGAGAGGCACATCAATCTGATGGCGCTGGGCGCCACCATAGGCGTCGGCCTGTTTCTGGGCTCGGCCACCGCCATCAAGATGGCCGGGCCAGCCATCATGCTGGCCTACGGCATAGGCGGCCTGGCCATTTTCATGATCATGCGCGCGCTGGGCGAAATGGCCATCCACAACCCGGTGGCCGGCTCCTTCAGCCGCTACGCCCAGGATTATCTCGGCCCCTTGGCCGGCTATCTCACCGGCTGGAACTACTGGTTTCTGTGGCTGGTGACCTGCATGGCGGAAATCACCGCCGTCGGCGTCTATATGGGCATCTGGTTTCCCGACGTGCCGTCCTGGTACTGGGTGCTGGCGGCGATGCTGGCGATGGGCGGCGTCAATCTGATCGCGGTGAAGGCCTACGGCGAATTCGAATTCTGGTTCGCGCTGATCAAGATCGTCACCATCGTGTTGATGATCGTCGGCGGCTTCGCCATGATCCTCTTCGGCTTCGGCAACCACGGCGTCGCCACCGGCATTTCCAATCTGTGGGCGCACGGCGGCTTCATGCCGCATGGCTTCTCCGGCGTGCTGATGTCGCTGCAGATGGTGATGTTCGCCTACCTGGGCGTGGAAATGCTGGGCCTGACCGCGGGCGAAGCCAAGAACCCGAAAAAGGCGCTGGCGCGAGCGGTGGATTCCGTCTTCTGGCGCATCCTGATTTTTTACATCGGCGCCTTGTTCGTGATCCTGGCCATCTATCCGTGGAACGAGCTGGGCACCCGCGGCAGCCCCTTCGTGCTCACTTTCGAGAGCCTGGGCATTCCCGCCGCCGCCGGCATCATCAATTTCGTGGTGCTGACTGCCGCGCTGTCGTCGTGCAATAGCGGCATCTACAGCACTGGCCGGATGCTGTTCAACCTGGCGGAGCAGAAACAGGCGCTGCCCGTGTTCGCCAAAGTCTCGAAAAGCGGCGTGCCGACGCCGGCCTTGCTGCTGTCCATCGGCATGCTGCTGCTGGGCGTGCTGCTGAATTATCTGGCGCCCAAGGAAGTGTTCACCTGGCTGACCGCCATCTCCACTTTCGGCGCGGTCTGGACCTGGCTGATCATCCTGCTGGCGCAGTTGCGCTTCCGCCGCGGCTTGTCCGCCGAGCAGCTGGCTTCCATCAGCCACCGCATGCCTTTGTGGCCGTATGGCTCCTACCTGACGCTGGGCTTCCTGGCGCTGGTGATAGGCTTGATGGCCTACTTCCCGGACACCCGCGTGGCGCTGATCGTCGGTCCGGGCTGGCTGGTGTTCCTGGTGGCGGTTTACTACCTGCTGGGCTATCACAAGCAGGATGCCGCCTGGAGGCTGGCGCAGCAGGGGCGCTAAGCTTGGATTTGACGCGACAACCCGCCGTTTGGCGGGTTTTTCGTTTCAGGCGATGCCGTTGGCCTGGCGCAGGAAATCGATCAGGGCGCGCAGCTTGGCCGGCAGGCGGCGCTGCTGCGGGTAGAACAGGTACATGGCCTCGGCCGGCGGCAGATAGGGTTCCAATACGGAAACCAGGCGGCCGGCGGCGATATCGTCGCGGATCAGGTCTTCCGCCAGATAGGCGAGGCCGATGCCGCCGCGCGCGCCCAGCAATCTGGCCTGGTTGTCGTTAGTGACCAGTGGCCCACTCAAAGCCAGCTGGAGCGGCTGGCCAGCTTCGATGAATTGCCAACGGTATTGCGGGCCATTGGCGCCGAAGCGATAGCCTATGCAGGCGTGACGCAGCAAATCTTCCGGCGTCTGCGGCGTGCCGTGGCTTGCCAGATATTCGGGCGTGGCCACCACGACAAAGCGGATCAATCGGCTGATTTGCGCCGCTTGCATGCCGGCTTGCAAGCGGTCGCTGAAGCGGATGCCGGCGTCGAAGCGCTGGCCGACGATATCGACCAAGCCGTCGTTGATGTCTAGCTCCAGCATCAAGGCCGGGTGCCGGCGCAGAAATTCTCCAAGATAAGGATAGAGCGCGATCTGCGCCGCCGAGTGCGGCAGCGTCAGCCGCAGCGTGCCGGCGGGCTGGCCCTGCATTTGGCGGACATCGTCCAGCGCCTGGCGGATGGTGTCCAGCGCCGGATTCAAGCGCTCCAATAGCGCTTCGCCGGCGTCGGTGAGCGAAACCTGGCGGGTGGTGCGGATCAGCAGCGGCACGCCCAGTTCTGCCTCCAGCTGGCGCAGGGTCTGGCTCAAGGCGGAGGCGGTGACGCCCAGCTCGGCGGCGGCGCGGGTGAAGCTGCGCAGGCGGGCGATCAGGGCGAAGCTTTGCAAGGCATCATGTTGGAGGCGCGGCATTGTTAAGCTCGGCTACATAATGTTTGTCATTTTCGGCCATTTATCGGCGGCTGGCCATCTTTTATGCTGACGTCACTTTCCAAACCAGGAGTGATGGCAATGCAAAAACGCACTTTGGGCCGCAACGGCCCGCAGGTTTCGGCGCTGGGCTTGGGCTGCATGGGCATGAGCGCTTTTTACGGCGCGCACGACGATGCCGAATCGCTGGCGACGCTGGATATGGCGCTGGATCTGGGCGTCAATCTGCTCGATACCGCCGATATGTACGGGCCTTACACCAATGAGCAGTTGCTGGCCAAACTGTTGGCGCGCCGCCGCGACGAAGTGGTGCTGGCCACCAAATTCGGCATCGTGCTCGATCCGGCCAATCCGGCCCGCCGCGGCGTCAATGGGCACCCGGACTATGTGCGCAGCAGCTGCGAGGGCAGCCTGAAGCGGCTGGGCGTCGATCATATCGATCTCTATTACCAGCACCGGGTGGACCCGCTGATACCGATAGAAGAGACGGTGGGGGCGATGGCGGAACTGGTTCAGGCGGGCAAGGTGCGCTACCTGGGCCTGTCCGAGGCATCGGCCGACACTTTGCGCCGCGCAGCCACCGTGCATCCCATCCACGCGTTGCAGAGTGAATACTCGCTGTGGACCCGCGATCCGGAAGACGGCGTGCTGGCGGCGTGCCGCGAAGTGGGCGCCGGTTTTGTCGCCTACAGCCCGCTGGGCCGCGGCTTTCTGACCGGCGCCATCAAGAGCCCGGACGATTTCGCGCCGGATGATTTCCGCCGCGGCAATCCGCGTTTCCAGGGCGAGAACTTCCAGCGCAATCTCGACCTGGTGGCCCAGGTGAAAGCGCTGGCGGCGGCCAAGGGCTGCAGCCCGGCGCAACTGGCGCTGGCCTGGCTGCTGGCCCAGGGCGACGACATCATCGCCATTCCCGGCGCGCGCAAACAGGCCAATCTGCGCGATAACCTGGGCGCGCTGTCGGTGGAAATGTCCGCCGGCGATGTGCAGGCTTTGGATCAGCTATTCGCCGAAGGCGCGGTCAGCGGTTCTCGTTATCAGGCGGAAGTCATGGCGCTGCTCAACCGCTGAGGCTCAGCGGACCGGCAGGGCCGGCAATTGATGATAGGGGATGGCTCGCTTGCGGCCATCCCCGCCCGGCGTAGGCGGCAGATAGCCTGGTTCCAGGCAGGGCGGCCCAGGGATCTTGGCTTTGCCCGACAGGCAGCGGGTCTCCGTGGGAGAGGGCGGCGCGAGTATGGCGATGGGACGTTTGACCTCATCGTCCGCCAGTTTGTCCAGCTTGACGGCGCGCGGCTTTTTCAAAGGCTTGGCCGGCGCGGACATGTCGATGGCGGGTGGACGCGGCATGGCGAAGTCATAGGAGGGCAGTGTGTTGTGGGCGGAGGCGGCGGCAGCCGGAGACGGCGCGACGGCGCACATCGCCAGGACGGGGGAAATACGCAACAAAAACATTCGGTTCCTAAATATCGGCAAATGAGAGAACTGGCTGGCTGGCGTCCGTTTGGGCGTGGCTGGCTGAAGAGGGTGCCCGTCGACTCGGGTAGATTCATTAGGCATAATCTGCGGCAGGCTGGGCGCGTCGGCGCCCGCGTCCGCGTGTCCACTTACCTTGGATCAGCGCCGCCATGACTCTTCATACCGCGCAAAGCATTCTCGATTTCAAAAACACCATGCTTGGCACTTTCGGCTATTCCACGATGGCGGGAATATTGCTGCTGCTGTTTTGGTGGCGCAATCGGCAGGAAAAAGGGTTGCTGACGCTGGGCGCGGCGGCGATGGCATGCAGTTTCGGCGCGCTGCACAGTGTGCTGCCGGCGTTCATGCCGGCTTGGCCGGCCCTGATCTTGGACATGTTTTTGCTTCTTTTGTTCCACCCCATGGCCTTGATCGCCTTGCAGCAAATGTTCGGACGACGGATCCGTCCTTGGACCCATGCGCTGGTGATGGCGCTGGCGATGGGCGTGTTCATTTATGTTGGGCATGCGGCTTACGCCAAGCGGGTGATGGTGACTTCCAGCCTTCATGTTTTCTACTGGCTGTGGGTTTTGCGGCTGTTATGGCAGGAAAGGGCGCGCGCTACCCCATATGGCCATGCTTTGGCGGCATGCACCGGCGTGGCCATCCTGGCGCTGGCGGCGTGGCGCGGCGGTTACGCCGCCTTGGCGGGCGACGCCAATTTCAATCTGTCGGGGCAACTGTTCAATTTGTATACGGCGCTGGGGCTGTTTTGGAGTGCCTTTTGTTTTTGCCTGAGCGTGCTTTGCATTTGCTATGAGCGGGTATGGGCGCAACTGAGCCGCGAGGCGCGGCAGGATGGCCTGACCCGGCTGCTCAATCCGCGCGCGTTCCGGGAGCTTGGCAACAAGGCTTGCGGCCAAGCCGCGCCGCTGGCCTTGCTGATGATAGATCTGGACCATTTCAAGAGCGTCAACGACCGTTTTGGCCATTGGGCGGGCGATCAGGTGTTGGCGCAGCTGGCCGATTGCCTGCGCGGCCAAGCGCGGCGCAGCGATTTGCTGGGGCGTTACGGCGGCGAGGAGTTCGTCATGTTGTTGCCGAACACCCAAGCGGACGAGGCGGCGCTTGCCGCGGAGCGTCTGCGGGGGGCGATCGAGGCGCTGAATCCGCATTGCGGCGCCGCGCCGCTGCCCATCACCGCCAGCATCGGCGTAGCTTGGATCCGCGAAGGGGGACGCCAGGAGGATATTGCCAGCTTGTTCGCGCGGGCCGACAAGCTGTTGTATCAGGCCAAACGCAAGGGCCGCAACCGGGTGGAAGTTTCAATCGACGCGGAAGAAGCGCTGCGGTTCGGCGAGACCGCGGTTTATCCCGCCAGCCGGTAGCGCGAGACGATGCGCTGATACTCCCCGCTCTTGCGCAATGCCTTCAGCTCCTGGTTGAAGCGGTCGCGCAGGGCCATGGAGCGGAAGGCCGCCGGATATTGCGTGGCCTGGGGAAACAGCGGGAAAAAGGACAAGTCTTCGCCGGTGGGCATGCTGGCCTCCAGCTTTTTGCGATACCAGCTGAACACCGTGCGGTCGATGACGATCAGCTCCGTCCGATTGGCCCAGAACATTTTGCATTGACTCTCCTGATTCGCGGTCTCGTGGTAATTGGCGCGGAAGCGGCCGTTGCGGTCGGGCTGAAACGCCGCGCGGAACGGCTCGCCCAAATCTTGCCAGCCGTGCTGCCAGATCACGAAGTCATGCTGCATCAGGTCGGTCAGCGAACGTATGCTCAAGCGCCGTTTTTTCTTGGCGATGACGATATTGTCGTACTCCACCATGCCATCGGACAGATAAAGGCCGGGGCGGTCGGCGCCGTGCTCGTGGACGGCCGAGGCGATGTCGGCTTTCCCCTTGGCCACCTCCAGGATCAAGCGGGAATTCGGCACGATGATGGGCTTGAGCTCATAGCCCATTTTGTTCAGCGCGGCGCGCATGATGTCCACCTCGATGCCGGTGTCGCCCTGCTTGTCGTCGTAAAACGAGAACGGCGGACGCTGCGACGAAAACGCCACGCGCAGCACCGGCGCGCAGAGCGCGGGGAGCGCGGCGAACAGGCAGATCAGGCCAAGCATGAGCCGGCGCGCGGAGCAGAGGACGTGCTGGCTCATGGGGCGGCGGAGGCGTCCTGCGCCTTTTGCAGCAATTGGCGATAGCGGCCATTGCGTTTGATTTCCGCCAGCCCGGCGTTGAACTGGCGCATCAAGGCCTCGCCATCAGGCAGCTTGCGGCTGATGATCAAGTAAAGCGCGCTGCTCTGATCCTTGCCTATCGCCGCCGCGGCAAAGGGCGCTTGTGCGCCGAACAGCTGGCGGATGGCATAGGCGGCGACAAAGTCGTTGCACGACACGAGATCGACCGCGCCGTTTTCCAGCATTTTCCAGCAATTGTCCAAGGTGGCCGGGCGTTCCAGTTTCCAGCGGTAGGCTTGGCTGTCGGCATCGGTATAGGCGCTGGTCCAGCCCAGCGGCAAGCATAGCCGCATGCCCTGCCATTGCCCGGCGGCGGCCTCGGCATTGTCTTTGCGGACAAAATAGGAAAACTTGTCCAGGTGCAGCGGTTCGGAATAGAGGAAAGACTGCTCGCGCTTGGCATCGCGGGCATACGGAAAGCCGGCGGCGAAATGCCCGGCCTCGGTTTCGCTATAGCCGCGCTTCCAGGGCAGAAAAACGATGCGCGGCTCCGGCAGGCCGGCGGCGCGGAAGGCTTCGCGCACGATCATGCTGGTGATGCCGCCTTGCGGCAGCTTTTCACTGGTATAAGGCGGAAAGTCGCCGGTGGACAGCATGACATCGTCCGCCGCCGCGCCGGCGGAGCGCGGGGCGGCGTAAGCAATGGCGGCGATCAGCGCGAGGCTCAGGGCGCGGGCAGAGGGCATGGTGATGGTTTCAATGCGGCTTGTTCTGATTATCGTTCATCGAGTGGAGCAGGCAAGGCCTTATCCATCCGCCGCCGGTTTGGCGGGTTTCTTAAGGCGCGGGCGCGGCGCGGTGGCCAGCGCGCCTTTTTGGATATTGGCCAGGCGGCGGCGGATGTTGTCGCTATCCAGCCAGATGTCTTCACCCTTGAGGATGCGGTCCAGCTCTTCGTCGGTGAGGAAGGGGCGGCAGACGTGGCGCATCACTTTCTCGAACCATTTGCTGCTGGCCATCACTTGGGCCTGCTGTTCGTTGCCCTTGCCGATCAGCGCCGAGGAGTAGTTGTGGAACATCAGCTGGCAGGTGTCGTGCACCACCAGCTCGTCGCCGGCCAGGAAGATCAGCGCGCCCATGGAGTAGGCGCGGGCTTCCAGTATGGTGACGACGTGGGCGGGGCTGGCGGTGATGTTGTTGATGATTTGCAGGCCGGCGTCGAAATTGCCGCCGGGGGTGTTGAGGTGTAGATAGACGATGTCGGTGCTGGCGGCGGTGCGCAGCGTGTACAGGAGGTCGGTGTAGTGGATGGCGGCGCCGATTTCTTCGGACAGGTAGAAAGAAATCTGCCGCACCGCGCCTTGGGTTTCGTATTGGCGGTAGAGGGGGGCGGGTTTGTCGGGCTCGTCGTCCAGTTCGGGGTGGGGGCGGGGCATGATGGCTCCTCATTGTGCTTGTCTTTCCAATCTAGCTCGGGACAGAGGAGCTTGCCTTGCATTGGAGCAGAGTAAGGCATGTTGTAGCATGTGGGCATTTGGCGTGCCGGTGCCCACATTGAGTAGCAGGGGCTATATCTGGATGGTGGGGATTTCTAGCCGCGGATGGAATATGGGCTACTTGTCTGCAAGTTGGAGAGTTTATGGTTGATGAGGCAGGTCGGAAGGCGGTTTGAAATGAGTTGTTTGGGAGGTGGTTGGTGTGGTGCGTAAAAAGAAGATCCAGCGTGTTGAGCCTTCGCCGATACGCAAACAGGAAGGGCAGTTGAGCGTTCGTCAGCTGAGCGAGCGAAAGCAACGAGAACAGAATTGGGCTGATGGAATCTATGCGTTTGGCTTTCTTTGCCTTATTGTGCTGCCCATCGGGAGTTTGATCAATATTGCAATGCATTTTGAGCTGGCCGTTTGGCATGCGGCATCGTTGTTGCTTCCTGCCATTTTGGTGATGGTCGGTCATCGCTGGCAGAAGCGCTTTCAGGAACCAATCTGTTTACGTTATGGCAGTAAGGGTGTTTGTCTGAATGACGGTGAAATATGGGGCTGGGAACGGGTAAAGATTGTTTGCTCGATGCGGGGCGAAAACCTGCTGGGCGGACATACGTTGGATGTCAGAAATGCAGACAAGGCCATTTTGTGGCTTCAGATTGATGGACTAGCGCCTGTTCGCTTGGTGGCGGCCCCCGATAAGGTCGTGCGATCGAGCAGAAGCCGTTTGGCTCATCCAATCGTGCGGTTCCGGCATGAGTTGGGTTCTTTGTTGGGCTGGTTGCCGGTAGATGCAATCCAATTGACAGTGTCTCGGGATGAGTGGGAGGAGGGACGTGTGTTCCGGCCAGTTTCCGTTGATCCGGATTGGTTGATGTATTTACTCTTAACGTCCGTGATTTGCGCAATACTTTGGTATGTGGGGGGACCCCACGAGCAGTCGACGGCAGTGTGCGGGGCGATCAGCTGGCTATGTTTTGCTGCCGCCTTGCTAACGTGGCACAACTCGCTTGATAGGATCGTCATCAGCCGGCAAGGTATCCAGAGCCGCCGTCATGGTTTGATCCGATGGGAGGAGATCCGCCAGCTGAGTGTGCCAGAGCGTTGGATCAGGGGGTATGGGCCTATATCTGATCTGGAGACGCCACCTCCTGGCTGCCACCGCGGATATCGCACGAGTTTCCCGATCGTGATATTGGAATCGTCTCGTCCCAATTCTCTGCCCATAGTGTGGCGGTGGATGGACTGGCCCTCTGGGTGGCGAGGCTTCTCGGATTTCAGAGCCTTGTGCGAGGAAGGCCAGATGCGCTTTGCCCCTAAGCATGAGGTCGGGACGAATTAGTTAATGTGGAAGGCTGAATGGAGGGCTGCGCGGCCAGCCCCTTATGGCTGAGAGAATGTCGCGCGGCGTAGAGCAGTCGGTGTCTTCAAACCTCGCTCGGCGTTTTTTTTCCGGCGCGTGCTGAAGGGGAAGAGGGTTCGTCGCATAGGTTCAGCTAATGCGGAGCGATGCTTGGTGGGCTGAGTGGAGGATTGTGTCCGCTTTGCGGACGATGATTGGGTGCCGTTTGCCGGGTGGAATCGGCGCTTAATCATCATCCGCGTAGCGGATGCTATAAAGATCAGTAAATTTTTTCAATTCGTCTATCTTCATGAATGATAAAACCAGCAAATCTATCACAGGCTTGTCTGGTATTTTCTAATTGGATGTTAGCCTCGTTTTTAATTTTTTGGTCTTGTATTTTTTGGGAGATTTCCAGCATTTGTAGCTTTTGAGCTGTGCAAAGATTCGTGGCTGCTTCTCTGAATTTTTCGATATTTTTAGATGTTTCTGAGTTGAGTGATGGGTTGTTTTTTGAAAGAAATGTTGTGGTTATTTCTAGCAAGTACTCTATTGATAACTCGTTTAGATTAAATGACTCTAGCAGGATAGTATCGGGGCTGGTGTTAATTTTTAGCTTGTCTAGTAGATGATTTCTTTTGGAAATTTCTTTGTCAATTTTATCTTTCAGTGATTGGAATTCTACTGTGTAGTGATCTGCATGTGCGATGGAGAAGGTGCCTATTGCCAGTATGGCTAGTAATGATTTTGCCTTGCTCATAGATGCCTCGAAAGCAATGTGGGCTATTATTATAGTATTTGCCACTATTGATTGCTTATGGGCAAGACGTGATAATTTTGACTTGGTGTGCTAGATGCAGAAATGGCCGACTTTATTAAGTCGGCCATTGTTGGGGCGTGTACTGAATTTTGTGTAAACGGACATTTGGCAGGAAACTGCCACCTAGTCTGGAGACACAATGAGCTCAAAGAAACACGACGTACCTGACACACTACTGGACAGCTTGCTGGCCGACTATCAGAAGCCCGAAGACCTCATCGGTGAGAACGGCCTACTCAAGCAACTGACCAAGCTGCTGGTCGAGAAAGCACTGGATGCTGAGATGGCCGCACACCTCGGCCATAGCAAACACGAGCCGGTGCTCAATCCAGCCGGCAACACCCGGAACGGCAAGAGCCGCAAGACCCTCAAGGGCGAGTTCGGCGAATTGCCTATCGAAGTGCCACGAGACCGCCAGGGTACCTTCGAGCCGCAACTCATTCCCAAGCACCAGACCCGCTGGACCGGCTTCGACGACAAAGTCATCTCGCTTTACGCCCGTGGTATGACTGTTCGGGAAATCCAGGCCCATCTGGAAGAGATGTACGGCACCGAGGTCTCGCCCAGCCTGATCTCCTCCATCACCGATTCCGTCACAGAAGAGGTCAAGGCGTGGCAGGCTCGCCCCCTGGACTCGCTCTATCCGATCATCTACCTCGACTGCATCCACGTGAAAGTACGTGAGGGAGCTGTACGTGTGAAAGCCGTCTATCTCGCCATCGGTATTACCCTGGCTGGAGAGAAGGAGGTTCTGGGGATGTGGCTGGCTCAGACGGAAGGAGCCAAGTTTTGGCTTCAGGTCGTGACCGAGCTGCGTAACCGGGGCGTACAGGACATCTTTATCGCCTGCGTCGATGGTCTGAAGGGTTTCCCGGAAGCGATCGAGGCGGTCTTCCCGAAAGCAGCGGTGCAGTTGTGCATCGTGCACATGGTGCGACACAGCCTGAACTACGTGTCGTGGAAGCGGCGTGCTGAAGTAGCCGCCGACCTGAAGCGAATCTACCAATCGGCCACCCTCGACGAAGCTGAGCAGCGGCTAGGTGAGTTTGAGGCCAAGTGGGATGACGAGTATTTGCCAATTGGTCAGTCCTGGCGGCGCAACTGGGCTCGGTTGACGCCATTCTTCGACTACCCGCCGGAGATCAGGAAAGTGATCTACACCACTAATGCCATCGAGTCGGTGAATATGAGTCTGCGAAAGCTGACCAAGAATCGGGGCTCGTTCCCGAGTGATGAGGCATTGCTGAAACTGTTCTATCTGGCGCTAAGGAACATCAGTCAGAAGTGGACCATGCCGATTCGGGATTGGAAGGCAGCGCTGACTCGCTTTACCATTCAGTTCGAGGAACGCATTCCACAGGCGTAACCCAAACCCCGTTTACACAAAAATTAGGACACGCCCCATTGTTGAGTTCTTGAAAACAAGCTGGGTGCCTACGCGCCCAACTCCTTCAACACCTCCTTCACCTTCACAATCCTCTGCGCCACCTCCGGCAGCGCCTGCTCCACCCGCAACTTATCCTGCCCCGCCAAACGGTAATTCTTCTTGCTCTGAATCAGCATGATGATCTTCACCGGATCGATAGGCGGGTTCTTGATGAAAGTGATCTGCACCGCCACCTCGCTGGCGTCCAGCTTCTGCACGCCCAACTCCTTGGCGACCAGACGCAGACGATGGCTTTCGATCAGCGTCTTCACGCTCTGCGGCGGCAGGCCGAAGCGGTCGATCAACTCCTCGTGGATGTCGTCGATCTCTGCCTCGGTTTCGCAGCTGGCCAGCCGCTTGTAGATCAACAGCCGCTCATGCACATCCGGGCAGAAGGCGTCCGGCAGCAGCGCCGGGCTGTGCAGATTGATCTCGGTGGTGACGCCCAGCGGCGCGTCCAGGTCCGGCGCGCGGCCCTTTTTCAGATCGCGCACCGCCTGCTTCAGCATCTCGGTGAACAGGCTGAAACCGACCTCCTGCATCTCGCCCGACTGGCCCTCGCCCAGCACCTCGCCGGCGCCGCGGATTTCCAGGTCATGCATCGCCAGGTAGAAGCCCGCGCCCAGCTCGCCGGACAGCTGGATGGCCTCCAGCCGCTTTTGCGCGTCGCGGGTCATGCCGTCCGGTGTCAGCAGATAGGCATAGGCCTGGTGGTGCGAACGGCCGACGCGGCCGCGCAGCTGGTGCAGCTGCGCCAGGCCGAATTTATCGGCGCGGTTGATCAGTATCGTGTTGGCGTTGGGGATGTCGATGCCGGTTTCGATGATGGTGGAGCACAGCAGCAGGTTGAAGCGCTGCTGCAGGAAGTCGCGCATCACCTGTTCCAGCTCGCGCTCGCGCAACTGGCCGTGGGCCACGGCGATGCGCGCCTCCGGAATCAGCTCCGCCAGCTTTTCGCGCATATTCTCTATGGTGTCGACTTCATTGTGCAGGAAGAACACCTGGCCGCCGCGTTTCAGCTCGCGCAGCACCGCCTCGCGGATTACGCCGTTGCTCAAGGGGCTGACGAAGGTTTTCACCGCCAGCCGGCGCGATGGCGCGGTGGCGATGGCGGAGAAGTCGCGCAGGCCTTCCAGCGCCATCGACAGCGTGCGCGGGATCGGCGTCGCGGTCAGCGTCAGCACGTCCACATTGGCGCGCAGCCGCTTCAGCTGTTCTTTCTGCCGCACGCCGAAGCGGTGTTCCTCGTCGATGATGACCAGGCCCAGGTTCTTGAACTCCACGTCCGGCTGCACCAGCTTGTGGGTGCCGATGACGATGTCGACGCTGCCTTCGCTCAGGCCGGCCAGCGCTTGCTTGGTTTCCTTGCCGCTCTTGAAGCGCGACAGCTCGGCGATGCGCACCGGCCAGTCGGCGAAACGGTCGGAGAAGTTCTGGAAATGCTGTTCGGCCAGCAGCGTGGTGGGCACCAGCACCGCCACCTGCTTGCCGCCCATCACCGCGACGAAGGCGGCGCGCAAGGCCACTTCGGTCTTGCCGAAACCGACGTCGCCGCAGACCAGCCGGTCCATGGGCTTGCCGGAGCACATGTCCTGGATCACCGCCTCGATGGCGGTGGCCTGGTCCGGCGTTTCCTCGAAGCCGAAACCGGCGGCGAAGGCGGCGTAGTCGGCATGGGACAGTTCGAAGCTGTGACCCTCGCGCGCCGCGCGTTGGGCGTACAGGTTCAGCAGCTCGGCCGCGGTGTCGCGCGCTTTTTCCGCGGCCCGCTTCTTGGCCTTGTCCCAGGCCGGGTTGCCCAGCTTGTGCAACTGGATGTTGTCGGTGGCGCCGCCGGCGTAGCGCGAGATCAGCTGCAGTTGCGACACCGGCACGTACAGCGTGGCGCTGTCGGCGTACTCCAGCTGCATCAGCTCGGTTTCGCCTTCGCCCAGGTCCATGGCCACCAGGCCGACATAGCGGCCGATGCCGTGCGCCTCATGCACCACCGGGTCGCCGGCCTTTACTTCGGCCAGGTCGCGCAACATGGCGTCGGAGCCGGCGCGGCTGGCTTTGCGGCGGGTGTGGCTGCGGGCGACGTGCTGGTACAGCTCGCTCTCGGTCACCACCGCCAGGGCCGGATCGGCCAGCGCGAAGCCGGAGTACAGCGGCGAGACGGTCAAGGCCAGCGCCATCTTGCCGCTGGAAAAATCGGCCCAGCTGTCCACCGGCGTCGGCTTGACGCCGTGTTCGGCCAGAAAGCTGAGCATGGTTTCGCGCCGCCCCAGGCTTTCCGCGGCAAGCAGAATGCGTTTGCCGCCGGCGGCGATGAAGGCTTGCAGCTTGTGCAGCGGCGCGTCGGCGCGGCGGTCTACCGCCAGTTCCGGCAGCTGCGCGCAGCCGGGCGCCGCCTCGCCATCGGCGGCCAGTTCGATGCGGGCATACGGCTTGAGCCTGGCCATCAGCTCGTCGGGCCGCAGGAAGATGTCGGCCGGCGGCAGCACCGGACGCTCGGCGTCGCCGCGGGCCATCTCGTGGCGGCTTTGCGCGTCGCGCCAGAAGGTTTCCGCCGCGGCCTGCACGTCGTGGTGCTGCACCACCAGCGCGTCGTCGCCGACGTAGTCGAACAAGGTGGCGGTTTCGTCGAAGAACAGCGGCAGGTAGTACTCGATGCCGGCCGGCCACAGCCCTTGCGACACGTCTTTGTAGACGCGGCTTTTGCTCGGGTCGCCCTCTATCTTTTCGCGGTAGCGCTGGCGGAAGGCGGTGACGCCGCTTTCGTCGGCCGGATATTCGCGCGCCGGCAGCAGGCGGATTTCCGACACCGGATACAGCGTGCGCTGGGTGTCGGGATCGAAAGTCTTGAGGCTGTCTATCTCATCGTCGAACAAGTCTATGCGATAGGGCAGGGCGGAGCCCATCGGGTACAGGTCGACCAGGCTGCCGCGCACCGAAAACTCGCCGGGCGCCATCACCTGGGTGACATGCAGGTAGCCGGCGGACACCATGTCGCCGCGCAGTTTTTCCACGTCCAGCCGCTGGCCGGTTTTCAGGAAGAAGGTCCGTCCCAGCAGGTAGCTGACCGGCGCCAGCCTGCCCAGCGCGGTGCTGACCGGCGCGATCACCACCTGGCATTCGCGCTGGCGTATCTGCCACAGCGTGGCCAGGCGCTCGCTGACCAGATCGCCGTGCGGCGAGAAGTGGTCGTAAGGCAGCGTTTCCCAGTCCGGAAACAAGGCGATGGACAGGTCCGGCGCGAAGAAGGGCAGCTCGGCCTTCAGCCGCTGCGCGGCCTGGGCGTCGGCAGTCAAAATCAGCAGCGGCCGGCCTTGCTGGGCAAGCGCGGCGATGGCATGGCTGTCCAGGCCGTCCGGCAGTCGTCCGCGACGGTTCTTCTGGCCCGGTGATGGGAGGGACGGGAGCGTATCCAAGATGCTTGGCTTCTAAGAAATTAGGCTTGCGGCGATTATAACAGTCCTCAGCGCGCCCTTAACCCGCATTTGCCGGACAATCAAAACTAGCCGTCATGTCAATTCCCGGATATCGTATGCGCTAGACTCAAGGCTGGGTCGTTTTGACAAAGGTTTTACGCAATTTAATGCCAGTGCGGTATCAGGAAAAATAATAATGATCCTATCGCGCCCACGCGGCGCGACGGGCATTGGGGCGCGCAAAGCGCCGCCGAGCCGGAAGACAATGTGAAGAGGAATTGAGAGAGTGAGAACCGCACCTTGGGTCAGGGAGCTGCTGGTTTTCCTGAGCTTTCTCGCTTGCGTGGCGCTCTGGCCGCAGAGCCCGCAGGCGACGCTGAAGCTGGCGGCCTTGCTGCCGCATGGCTTGTTGACTTGGCAATTGCTGGCGAGCGACGCGAGGCGCAGCTGGTGGTGGCCTTTGGCCGCTGGCGCGCTGGCGGGGGCGGCGATGCCGACGCTATGGGCGCTGGCGTTGACCGCGTCTTTATATTTGCTGGCGCCGGGCCTGAGCCTGACGGGGCTGCGGGGCGGGCGCATGCCCAGCACGCCGCAGGCATTGCGCCGGGTGTTGTTCGCGCTGTTTTTCGGTCCGGCGCTGTTGGCCTGCGCGCCATTATTCCTGTATGCCTGGCTGAGCGCGGGCACGGCGATGCCGCCTTGGCGCTGGGGCGCCGAGTTATGGCTGGCCCTGGCATCAGCCATGTTCGTCTGCGTGCCCTTGTCGTGGTCGGCGCAACGATCGCTGGCGACGCGGCTCGAGCTGACGCTGATCTTGCTGTCGGTGGCCGCGGGCGCGGGCGTGTGGTTTTACAGCGGCCAGCTCTTCGGCGTCTCGGTTCAACTGTTGCTGTTTCCTTTGATTCTCTGGGCGGCTTGCCGCACCAGCATGTCAGGCTCGGCGCTGACTGCGGCGATGGTCATGCTATGCCTGTCTTTGGCGACGCTGCAGCTGGGGTGGACGCCCCGCCACGCTGGCGATGTGTTGACGGATTTGCTGCTGGCCCTGGCCTTGAATGTGTCCGGCCTGCTGGTGGCGATGCTGATGGATGGCCGCCGAAGCGACGAAGCCGCGCTGAAGACGTTCCAGGCCAGGATTGAATCGCTGGTCAACAACAGTCCCACCATGATGTCGCTGAAGGACATGGAGGGACGCTATCTGCTGGTGAACGCCGCTTACGCCAATCGCGTCGGCGCGCCGGCCCACGCGATGCTGGGCAAGCGGCCCGAGGATGTGTTCGATGAGAACGACGCCAGGCAGATCCGCGAGCAAGACCAGCAGGTGCTGAATCTGTTGTCGCCGCGCCAGTTTGAGGAGCATTTCGTTCTCAATGGCGTGGAGACCTATCTTTTGGCTTCCAAGTTTCCCTTGTTCGACGCCGAGGGCCGCCCGGCCGGCGTAGGCAGTGTGGACACCGACATCACGCTGAGCAAGCGCGAGCAAAAGGCCAAGCGCGAGGCGGAGGAGCGTTACCTCGCGCTGGTGGAGCAGTCGCTGGTGGGCATCTACATCCTGCAGGATGAGAAGATGGTCTACGTCAATCCCAAGCTGGCCGACATTCTGGGCTACGCGCCGGAAGAGGTGACCGGGCTGGGTTTGAACGAGGTGCTGGCGCCGGGCGAGGCGGACCGCATCCGCAACCAGCTGATGCGCCGCTTCCGCGACAATATCGCGGTGATGCATTACTCCACGCGCGGCTTGCGCAAGGACGGCGTGCTGGTGGATGTGGAGGTGCACAGCCGGCTGTTCGAGCTGGATGGGCGCAAGGCGGTGATAGGCGTAGTGATGGATATTTCCGAGCGCCTGCTGGCCGACACCAATCTGCGCTTGGCTGCCAAGGTGTTCGAGAATTCGGCGGAAGGCATTCTGATCCTGGATTCGGCGGCGCGCATCATCGCCGTCAACGACGCGTTTTCGCGCATCACCGGCTTTTCCGAGCAGGAGACTCTGGGCCGCTCCTCGCGCATTTTCCGGATGGACACGCAGCGCCAGGCGATGCAGGAAGCGCTGGCCGCCGCCGGCCATTGGCACGGCGAAATGCTGGACCGGCGCAAGAGCGGCGAATGGTATCCGGCGGAAATATCGATTTCGGCCTTGCGCGACGAGGATGGCGCGCTGTGCAATTACGTCGCGGTGTTCTCCGACATCACCCAGCGCAAAGAGGCGGAAGAGCGGCTGCAATTCCTGGCCAACCACGATCCGCTGACCCGGCTGCCCAATCGCAGCAGCCTGACCAATCATCTGGACGCGGCTTTGCTCAGGATGGCGGCGCAGAACGGCCAGCTGGCGGTGATGTTCATCGACCTGGACCGTTTCAAGCTGATCAACGACTCCTTCGGCCATCAGGCCGGCGATCAACTGCTGTGCGAGATCGCGCTGCGCTTGTCGCGGGTGGTGGGCGGCAAAGGCTTGCTGGCGCGGCTGGGCGGCGACGAGTTCACCTTGCTGATGAGCGGTTATGAAAGCCATAAGCAACTGGCCGACATGGCCGGCGCCGTTTTGAGCGAACTGGCCAAGCCGCTGAGCCTGGAAGAACACGAGGTCTTCATCACCGGCAGCATAGGCATCAGCGTGTTCCCGCATGATGGCGAGGACGCGCGCACCCTGCTGAAAAACGCCGATGTGGCGATGTACCGCGCCAAGGAGGCGGGCAAGAACACCTATCAGTTCTTCGACATCGGCATGAACACCCAGACTTTCGAGCGGCTGCTGCTGGAGACCGGCTTGCGCATGGCGCTGGAGCGCAACGAGTTCGAGCTGCACTACCAGCCGCAGGTCAATGCCAACAGCCGCGAGCTGGAAGGCGCCGAAGCCTTGCTGCGCTGGCGCCACCCGCAATTGGGCCTGGTGCCGCCGGTGCGTTTCATCTCCTTGGCGGAGGAAACCGGCCTGATCAAGCCGGTGGGCGACTGGGTGCTGCGCGAAGCCTGCCGCCAATTGGCGGCCTGGGACGAGGCCGGCGTGCGGGTGCCGCGCCTGGCGGTGAATCTGTCGCCGCGGCAGTTCGGCCAGGCTTCCTTGCTGTCCAAGGTGGAGGATGCGCTGTCCGCGGCCGGCTTGCCGGCCGAGCGGCTGGAGCTGGAAATCACCGAGAGCATGCTGATGCAGAATCCGGACGAGGCGGTGCAGCTGCTGACCGAACTGAAGGCGCTGGGGGTATGGCTGTCGATAGACGATTTCGGCACCGGCTATTCCTCGTTGTCCTACCTGAAGCGCTTTCCGCTGGACACGCTGAAGATAGACCGCTCCTTTGTGGACGGACTGCCGGAGGACGGCGACAACGCCGCCATTGCCGAAGCCATCCTGGCCATGGCCAAGAAGCTGCAGTTCCATGTGGTGGCCGAGGGCGTGGAGAGCGAGGAGCAGGCCAGCTTCCTGCAGGCCAAGGGTTGCCACACGCTGCAGGGCTATCAGTTCAGCCGGCCGCTGCCGGCGGCGGAGTTCGCCGAGCAGGCGCTGCGCTGGCAGAAACAGGCGGCGATGGCGTAAAGCTGGGCCTTGCCGCCGCTTGCGGCTAAAATGGCGGGATTGTGAATCGAGAATCTCCGCCATGAGCAACAAACGCCTGATACACGGCTTCCACGCCATCAACGCCCGCCTGTGGCAGAACCCGAAAAGCCTGCTGGAAATCTGGCTGGCCGGCGGCCGCCAGGACGCGCGCGCCAAGGCCGTGCTGGAAAAGGCCGGCGAAGAGAAGATCAAGCTGCACATCGTCGACAAGGAGCGCCTGGACAGCATGAGCGGCAACGCCCGCCACCAGGGCGTGGTGGCGATGATAGACGCCAGCATGAACTACGTGGACCTGGACGACGTGCTGGAAAACCTGTCCGAGCCGCCGCTACTGCTGATCCTGGACGGCGTCACCGATCCGCACAATCTGGGCGCCTGCCTGCGCGTCGCCGACGCGATGGGCGCGCACGCGGTGATCGCGCCCAAGGACCGCTCCGCCACCTTGAACGCCACCGTCTCCAAGGTGGCCTGCGGCGCGGCCGAAGTGGTGCCCTACATCACGGTCACCAATCTGGCCCGCACCTTGCGCGACCTGAAAGACGCCGGAGTGTGGATCGCCGGCACCACCATGGAAGCCGACACCGACCTCTATCACTTCGAAGCCGCCGGTCCGCTGGCCTGGGTGATGGGCGCCGAGGGCGAGGGCATGCGCCGCCTGACGCGCGAGCATTGCGACGTGCTGGTGTCCATCCCGATGTTCGGCACTGTTGAAAGCCTGAATGTGTCGGTGTCGTCCGGCATGGTGCTGTCGGAAAGCCGCCGCCAGCGGGTGCTGAAGGGGCAGGCGTAAATTCTCCCCGTTTGAAAAGGCCGCGTTCGCGGCCTTTTTCATCCCTGGCCGCCCAGCCGCTCCCGCGTCAGCGCCAGCCAGGCGCGGGCGGCGTGGGACAGGTAGCCGCCGCGCTGCCAGATCAGCGCCAAATGCCAATACAGCTTGTTGTCGAATAGCGGGATCACATCGTATTGCCCGCGGTCCAGCCGCTCGACGATGCTGCGCGGCAGCAGCGTCACGCCCAGATTGGCGGCCACCAGCTCCACGATGAAGTCCCAGTGCGCGCTGCGGCCGACGATATTGGGCGTCTTGCCCAGTTCGCGAAAGGCGTCTGCGACGCGGCGGCTCAAGGTGAAGTCGTCCGGATACAGCACCAGCGGCTGATCGGCGATGTCGGATAGCCGCACCGCGGTCTGGCCATGCCAGCGGGAGCCGGCGGTGGCTACCAGGCACAAGGGATCGCGCACCACCGAGTAGTGATCGTAGAGCTGGCTGTCCACCGGCAGCACCGCCACGCCGATTTCCAGCTCGCCGCTCTTGATGCGGTTTTCTATCGCCAGCGCGCCGTCTTCCACCATCTTCAATTCGATTTGCGGATACAGGCGGCGGTAATGGCTGACCACCGGCGCGAAGAAGGCCACGCCCACCATCGGCGGCAGGCCTACCACCAGCTCGCCGCGGCTGAGGGTGGACAGGTCGGCCAGCTCGTTTTTCAGCTGGTGCATGGCCGACAGCACGTCCAGCCCGCGTTCATAAGTGACACGGCCGGCGTCGGTCAGCCGGAAGCTGCGGCCCTCGCGCAGAATCAGCGGCATGCCCAGCTCTTCTTCCAGTTGCTTCACCATTTTGCTGATCGTCGGCTGGGTGACGAACAGCGCGTCGGCGGCGCGGGTGAAGCTTTGGCATTTCACCAGCTCCACGAAATAGCGCAGCGCGCGGATGTCCATTTGCATTCCTTCTTGGAATCGTCTTGATAATTTTAATTCATTTTTAGAATGAAAGTAGGCTGGCTATACTAGCTTCAACTCCTAAGTTTGATGGATGCCGATCATGGCCAGCCGTATGTTTTCCCGCCTGTCGCCGCTGCTGACGACCTTTTTCCAGGTCCTGCTGCTGAGCCTGGTGTGGCTGGCGGCCAGCGAGCTGTCCCGCCGTTTTCTGCCGGCTTTGCCGGCCGGGGTGCTGGGGATGCTGATGGTGTTGGCCGGATTATGGTCTGGCTTGCTGCCGGTGAATTGGTTCCGTCACGGCGCGCGCTGGTTGTTGGCCGAGATGCTGCTGTTCTTCATCCCGGCCGTGGTGGCGGTGGTGCAGTACCCGGACGTGATCCTGTCCGCCGGCGTCAAGCTGCTGGCCGTGATCGTCGCTTCCACCGCGCTGGTGATGGCGGTGACGGCGCTGGTGGTGGAGCGTTGCTACCGGCTGGAGATTTGGCTGCGTCGCCGCGCTTCCAATCGCAAGGCGCAGCTGGGAGTGGAAGTTCATGGAACATGAGATTGCCTTGATGTCCTTCGTGCTCACCGTGGTGTTGTACGGAGGGGTCAAAAAGTATTACCTGAAAACGCGCAGCTGGTGGAGCACGCCGATTCTGGCGGTGCCGCTGCTGATCATCGGTCTGGTGGTGTTGGCCAAAGTGCCTTACCACACCTACTTCGCCGATACGCGTTGGCTGACCTGGATGCTGGGACCGGCGACCGTGGCGTTCGCGATTCCGATCTACGAACAGCGGGCCATCATCCGCAAGCATTGGCTGTCGCTCAGCTGCGGCGTGTTGGTGGCGATTCCGGTGGCGGTGATCAGCTCGGTGGAGCTGGCGCGCTGGCTGAATCTGTCGGATGTGATGCAGAAAAGTCTGGCGCCGCGTTCGATCAGCACGCCGTTCGCCTTGGCAGCGTCGCACACGCTGGGCGGGTCTTCCGATCTGACCGCCTTGTTCGTGGTGGTGACCGGGGTGGCGGGCATGATGTTGGGACAGTTGTTGCTGACGGTGCTGCCCATCCGTTCGGCCTTGGCCCGGGGCGCTTTGTTCGGCGCGGCTGCGCATGCGGCCGGCACGGCCAAGGCGGCTGAGATCGGCGCCGAAGAAGGCGTGGTGGCCAGTCTGACGATGATGCTGGCCGGGGTGGCGACGGTGTTCGCCGCGCCCTTGATCGGATACTGGATGTAAAGAGTTTGTGTTGTGAGCTGGTTGCCGGTGGGGTGGTGATCAGTGGGTTTCTCCTCTTCCCCAAAACGAGCGTTGATTAAGGCCGGCCCTTTTGGGACCGGCCATTTTTTTTGGCCGCATGGTCGTGATCGTGGCTGTGGCCGTGATTGTCCTGGCCGAAAGGCGTGTGGCAGACGCAGGGTGCGCCTTCGGCCGCCTCCACCAGCGTTTGCAGGATGCCGCAGTCGGCTGCCGGGTGCTTTTCATGGCATTTGTCGCGCAAAGCCAACAGTTGCTGCTCCAACAGCCGCAATGACTCTATCTGCTGATGCACTTTGGCGATCTGCTGGTCGATCAGCAGATTGATGTCGTCGCAATCGTGCTGGTGATCGGCCTTGAAGGCCGCCAGATTGCGGATATCGGCCAGCGACATGCCCAGCGAGCGGCAATGCAGGATGAAATTCAGCTCGCCCAGTTGCTCCGCGTTGTAGCGGCGGTAGCCTGAAGAGGAGCGGTTGGGCGCCGACAATAGCCCCTCGCGCTCGTAATAGCGTATGGTTTCCGCGTCGCAGCCGGTTTGCCGCGCCAGTTCTCCGATCAGCATGAGGCCTCCCGTTGAATTCATGCTTGACCCTGTAGTGACTACAGGGTTTGTAATGGGCTCAGCTTATCAATGGAGGCGCATATGTCAAGCGTCACGCGTTATCGCAAGGCGGGCAATCCGCATCAGCATCGGACCCACGGCCACGGCGGCGATTGCTGCTCAGGCAAGGCTGAAGCAGCGCTGGCTTTGCAGCCGACAGAATATGGCCACGAGCATGGCGCTCGCGGCCATGAGCATGGCAAACACGAACATCAACACGGCGCGGGCTGCGCCCACGGGCATGAGCATGACGCCAAGCCGGCGCATGATCACGCCAAGCACGGCGCCAGCTGCTCGCACGAGCATGGCGATTCGCATGATCATGCCCACGACCACGACCACGACCACGACCACGACCACGACCACGACCACGACCATGGCCATAAGCACGGCGCGGGTTGCTCGCATAGCCATGAGCACGCCGCGCCGGCGCGGGTGCAATTAGGCCAGGGGCAGGGCGCCAAGCGTGCGCGCCTGCAAATCCAGGCCATGGATTGCCCGACCGAGGCCAGGCTAATCGAGAAGGCGCTGGGCGGCATGAGTGGGGTGGTGGCGCTAGAGTTCAACTTTATTGAACGGGTATTGCTGCTGCAGCATGACCTGCCGCATCTGGACGAGGTCAAGCGCGCCATCGCCAAGGTGGGCATGCAGGCGGTGGAGCTGAGCGGCGCCGAACAGGCGGCCGCGCCGGTGGTTTCCACCCGCAAGGGCAATTGGCTGCTGGCGGCCTCCGGCTTGACGGCGGCTGCGGCGGAAGCGGCGGCCTGGAGCCTGGGCGATGGCCAATACGCGGTGGCGGCGCTGGCCTTGGCCTCGGTTCTGCTGGGCGGCATCCCCACGCTGAAAAAGGGTTGGATCGCCTTGTCCAGCCGCACGCTGAACATTCATTTCCTGATGTCGGTGGCGGTGATCGGCGCCATGCTGATAGGCCAATGGCCGGAGGCGGCCATGGTGCTGTTCCTGTTCGCCATCGCCGAGCGGCTGGAGGCGATGTCGCTGTCGCGCGCCGGCGAGGCGGTGCGCTCCTTGATGGCGCTGGCGCCGGAAACCGCCTGGGTGGCCGATGGCCAGGGCTGGCGCGAGCAGCCGGCGGCCGAGGTGGCGGTGGGCAGCCGCGTGCGGGTGCGTCCGGGCGAGCGCGTGCCGCTGGATGGTCGCATCGTCGACGGCTACAGCAGCTTCAATGAAGCGCCCATCACCGGCGAGAGCCTGCCCAAGGACAAGGGACCGCAAGAGTCGGTGTTCGCCGGCAGCATCAATGGCAGCGGCGTGGTGGAAATCCAGACCACCGCGGCGGCGTCCGGTTCGGTGCTGGCGCGCATCATCGCCACCGTGCGCGACGCGCAGGCTGCCAAGGCACCGACACAGCGTTTCATCGACCGCTTCGCCGCCGTCTATACCCCGGTGGTGCTGGGCCTGGCCGCGTTGTTCGCCGTCATCGCCCCGCTGACCGGCCTGCAGCCCTGGCATCAGGCCATCTATAGCGCGCTGGTGATGCTGGTGATCGCCTGCCCCTGCGCCTTGGTGATCGCCACGCCGGTGACGGTGGTCAGCGCCTTGGCCTCGGCCGCCCGCCACGGCTTGCTGGTGAAGGGCGGCGCGCCGCTGGAGATGGCCGCGCGCATCGATACGGTGTGCTTTGACAAGACCGGCACGCTGACGCTGGGCGAGCCGCGGGTGACGCGCGTGATGTCTTTGTCTACAGAAGATGAGAACACCGCTCTGGCCTGGGCCGCGGCGCTGGACAGCCATTCCACCCACCCGCTGGCCAAGGCGGTGCTGGACGAGGCGGCGCAACGCGGCATAGCGCCGCCGGCCGCCGAACAGGTGAAGGAATTGATCGGCCGCGGCGTCAGCGGCCGGGTGGCGGGCCGCCATCTGCAACTGGGCAGCCGCCGGCTGGCCGATGAGCAAGGCGCCTTGACGCCGCTGCTGGAGCAGACTTTGCAGGCGCTGGACGTGGCGGGCGAGGGCGCGCTGGTATTGCTGGACGGCAAGCAGGCCCTGGCCGTGCTGGCGGTGGCGGACAAGGTGCGGCCGGACGCCGCCCAGACTATCACCCGGCTAAACAAGCTGGGCGTGCGTTCGGTGATGCTCAGCGGCGACAGCCAGCAGGTAGTGACGGCGGTGTCGCGGCTGACCGGCGTCGGCACGGCGCACGGCGGCTTGCTGCCGCAGGACAAGCTGCGCCATATCGAGCAGCTGCAGCAAAACGGCAAGGTGGCCATGGTGGGCGACGGCATCAACGACGCGCCGGCCTTGGCGCAGGCCGACCTCGGCATCGCAATGGGCGCGGCCGGCTCGGACAGCGCGCTGGAAACCGCCGGCGCAGCCTTGATGGACGATAAATTGTCCCGGCTGGCGGATTTGATCGCCCATGCCCGCCGCACGGCGCGCGTGCTGAAGACCAATATCGCGGTGGCGCTGCTGATCAAGCTGGTGTTCTTCGTATTGGCGCTGATGGGCGTGGCCAGTTTGTGGATGGCGGTGTTCGCCGATGTCGGCAGCAGCTTGATCGTGATCGCCAACGGTTTGCGGCTGGCGCGCAAGGTTCAGGTCTGAGCGCTCAGGCGTAGGTGTCGATATTCTGCCCCGGTTGCGTTTGTTGCGCGGCCGGGGCGCTGGCTTTTTCGGCCTTTTGCAGCGGACTGAGATTTTGATTGCCGCTTTGCTGCTGCAATAGCTGGGAGCGGGCTTGCTGTTCCATCTGATCGGCTTCGGCGGCCACCGCCCTATCCTGTCCTGATGGATCGGAAGGGGCCAGCGCGGCGGCGTGCACGGTTTCCGCATTCTGGATGGTTTGTTGCGGGGTGGTGCCTTTGCTGAGCTGGATGGGCACCTCGCCGCCTATCGCATATTGTTTGCCGTCCGGGCCTTGCTGATAGGTGAAAGTGGCTGAGCCGGCAAGCGCGCCGCCGGCAGCCTGGTGCGCGGCTTCATGGCGGCGGACGTCGGTGTCGCGGGACTGCAGCTCGGTGACTTCCTTCTGCTGCTGTTGGTTCAAAGGCTTGCCATCCGGCGCCTTGGGGGGGGCCGGATTGACGTTGGCGCTGTTGCCGCTCTGGGCGGCGCCCTGGCCGGATGGGTTCTGGCTGCCATTGCCGCCGCCATTGGCATTGCCTGCGGCGGGGATGGAGGAGGCCGAGCTGGCGTTGCCGTTTTGCGCCGCGCCCGCTGCCGGCACGGCGGCGGCTTCGGCCCGCAATTGCTGGCAGGCCGGGCATTGGCAGTTGGCTCCGTGCATGGCGGGCGTGTAGCCGCCATAGCTCCCGGCGATGCTGGAAATGGACATGCGGGCGCTTCCTTCTAACATTTCATTATAGAAGCCATCGTGTCCAAAACCAGCATGCGTGGCAGAATGTCCTGATCAAGCATATCGGAGAGCAAGGAATGAGCGAGCAGAGCCAACAGCAGCGAGAACTGGTGATGTCGGTGTTGATGACGCCGGACATGGCCAATTTTTCCGGCAATGTGCACGGCGGCGTGCTGTTGAAACTGCTGGACCAGGTTGCCTATGCCTGCGCCAGCCGTTACGCCGGCTGCTATGTCGTGACTTTGTCGGTGGATCAGGTGCTGTTCAAGCAGCCGATCCACGTCGGCGAGCTGGTGACCTTCCTCGCTTGCGTCAACCATGTCGGCCGCACCTCGATGGAAGTGGGCATCAAGGTGGTGGCCGAGAACATCGCCGAGCGCAGCCAGCGTCACACCAATAGCTGCTATTTCACCATGGTGGCCTATCAGGACGGCAAGGCGATGCCGGTGCCGACGCTGGTGCTGGAAACCGAAGAGCAGCGGCAGCGCTTCCGCGCCGCCGAGCTGCGCAAGCAATTGCGGATAGACATGGCCAAACAGAAAGAGGCGATGGGCTGATTCCTGCGCCGCGCCGCCCGCTTCAAGAGCCCGGGGCGGTTTTCGCGGCGCAGCCCGCTGGCGCGTATTCGGCCAGGATGCCGGTTTCGGCCGGCAATTCGCATTGCCAGCTGAAGCTGCCGGAGGCGAGCACGGGCCGCAGCGCCAGGATGGAGCGGGCGGCGTTGTCGCCGCCGCCATGGACTTTCTCGTTGTAGGCCACGCTGATCACGCCTTCCTCGCCCACGCTGATTGAATCCACCGCTTTGCCTTTGAACTCGTCGGATGGCGGCAAGCCCAGTTGGTCGTGGAGGTTCTCGCCCGCCGCATGCTTGCCGTTGATGGCGTGGTAGGTCGCGACCGCCACTTTGGCGGTGCTGGCCAATTGCAGCCCTTCCGTCACATGGGCTTTGCGCAGCGAGGCCTGATAGGCCGGGAGGGCGATGCTGCCCAAGATGCCGAGTATCGCCAGCACTATCATCAACTCGATCAAGGTAAAGCCTCTTATGGTTTGCCGGTGCCGCATGGTTTCTCCTTTGCGCCTGGTGGATGGCTTGCGCAGCTTAGTCTGCGCCAAAGCTATCGGCGGCGAGGCCCGTCACAAGGTGCAGGCAGCGCGGCGATCTGTCCATTCGGCGGAGGTCGCGTTGGCGGGGGCGGAGCGGTTTATAATGTCCCGTTTCTTCTTCCGCGGCGGTTTTCATGTTTGATCTGGTTCACAGCGCTCCCGATTTCTATCTGCTGGACAAGCACCCTGGCGTCAGTTTCCACCGCGAAGGCGAGGAGGAGGGCTTGATCGAGGCGGCGCGCGCGCAGCTAAGGGACGAGGCGCTGTGGCCGGTGCACCGGCTGGACCGGATCACGTCCGGCCTGATCCTGGTGGCGCGCTCGGCGGAGGCGGCCCGGCAATTGGGCGAGGCCTTGGCCGGGCGGGCGCTGGAGAAATACTATCTGGCCGTGTCCGACCGCAAGCCGTTGAGAAAGCAGGGGCGGATCGCCGGCGATATGGAGAAGGGGCGAGGCGGCGCCTGGCGCTTGACGCCGGGGCAGGACAATCCCGCCGTCACCCAGTTTTTCAGCTATTCGCTGACGCCGGGCTTGCGTTTATTCCTGCTTAGGCCGCGCACAGGCAAAACCCATCAACTGCGGGTGGCGATGAAGTCGCAAGGCGCGCCGATCTTGGGCGACGCCTTGTACGGCGGCAGCGAGGCCGATCGCGGCTATCTGCATGCCTATGCCTTGCGCTTCGAGCTGAACGGGCAGGCTTTCGAATTCATCCGTCCGCCTTCGCGGGGCGAGCGTTTCCAGTCTGAAGCCTGCCTGGCCAAATTGGCCGAGTTGGGCGCGCCCTGGGATCAGCCCTGGCCGCAGAAAGGCTGATCAGGCGGCGACGGCGGCCGGCTGAAACCGCGCGATGCTGACTTTGCGCTGGCGGCAGTGTTCGGCGAAGGCGTCGCCGGCGAGGTAATCCCATTCCTTGCCGCGGCAGGCGGCGATGGGGTCGCTTGCATCCTGCGTGGCCCGGCCGGGATGGCACATGATCAAGGCGCCGTCCTGGCAGCGCTCCAGCCAGCTCTGCATCAGGCCGGCGAAGTCCGCCTGCGGCGTCAAGGAGTACATGCCGCCGAACCAGGACGAGGTGGCGAAGCCGCGCTCGCGGGCCTGTTCGTCGAAATTGATGCAGACGCTGCGCAGGATCAGCGCTTTCAGGCGGTTGTCGCCGGGATGGCCCAGCTTGTCCGGCGCGCGCAGATAGGGCAGGGCATCGGCGTTCCAGCGGCGCTGGATGGCGTCGAACAGCGCGTCGCGTATCACCGGCAGCGCGTGCACATGCTGGTGGCCGTCGACAAAGTCCGGCAGGCGGCCGAAATGCTCGGCGAAACGGTCGATCTGCGCCAGCGCCTCGTCGCGCAAGGCGGGCTGCGACAACTGGCGCAGCTGGCTCTTCATCAGCCAATGCGACAGCGGCTTGGCCGCTTGGCCGAAGTCATGGGTCAGGTTGAAATGCAGGCCGGCGTCTACGCGCTCGGCCCGCGCCCGCAAGTCGGCCGCCAGTTCCGGCCAATGCGGAGATTGGCTCAATACGCTGGTGGCGGACAGGCGGCCGGCGTCGATCAGATCGAGGATGCCGGCGCTGATGCTGCCGGACTGGGCGAAGTCGTCGGCGCAGAGTGTCAATCGTTTTGTCATGGACGGTATGACTGTTGACTGAGGCAAAAGTTTACAAAGCGCGCTTGACCAAACGTTAATTTTTTTGCGGCTCATGCGAGAAGGCCCACAGCTTGCCCAAAACAAAGGTCAGCGCGGCGACGGTGAACAAGACGATGGCGAGCGAGACGCGATAATCCAGTGCGCTGAAACGCAGCAGCAGGTAGTACATGGCCTCGTTGACGCAGAAGCTCAGGCAGGACACGCCAAAGAAGCGCGGCAGCGCCTGGCGGTGCGGCACATGGCGCGCTTCGAAGGTGAATTGGCGGTGGCCCCAGTAGCTGACCTGGAAAGCCAGCAGGAAACCCAGCACATTGGCCGCCAGCGGCGGCGCGCCCAGCGGCACCAGCGCTAGCGTTACCAGCAGGAAGTGCACCGCCATCGCCGACACGCCCACCACGCCGAACCAGAACAGCTGTCGGCTCATGCGTCCTCGCCCTTGTCCGCGCGGGTGATGCGGCTGATCAAATAAGTGGGGCGGCCCTTGACCTCATTGAAGATGCGGCCGACGTATTCGCCCAGGATGCCGATGGACAACAGCTGCACGCCGCCGAGGAAGGTCACCGCCACCACCAGCGTCGGCCAGCCATTGACCGCGTTGCCGAACAGCAGGGTGTGGCAGAGCTCGAACAGGGCATAGCCGATGGACAGCAAGGAAATCACGCAGCCAAGCAGGGTCCAGATGCGCAGCGGCATATTGGAGAAGGCGGTCAGACCGGTCAGGCCCAGGCCCAGCAGATTGCGGAAGTTGAAGCTGCTCTTGCCGGCGCGGCGTTCCTGGGTCTGCGTTTCCATGGCCAGTTGGGTGAAGCCCACCCAGTTGTACAGGCCCTTCATGAAGCGGTTGCGCTCCGGCATCTGGCGCAGCGCGTTCAGGATGCTCTTGTCCAGCACGCGGAAGTCCTGGGTGTTTTCCGGAATCTTCAGCGGTGCGCCGCTATTGATCAGCGCGTAGAAAACATGGGTGAAGGCGCGCTTGGCCAGCGTTTCATTGTCGCGGTTGGCGCGCACGCTGTAGACCATGTCGTAGCCTTCGCGCCATTTGTCCAGAAACACCGGCACCATTTCCGGCGGGTGCTGGAAGTCGCCGTCTATCAACACCGCCACGTCGCCGTTTACCTGGTCTATGCCGGCGGTCAGCGCGATTTCCTTGCCGAAATTGCGCGACAGCTGGATCAGCGTCACCGGCAGCCGGCTGGTCGTTTCCAACACCTTGGGCACGGTGTCGTCGCGGCTGCCGTCGTCCACCACCACCAGTTCGTGGCGGTAGCCGGCCTCGGTCAGCAGCCGGTGCAGCGTCTCCAGCATGGGCACGATATTGTCCGACTCGTTGTAGGCCGGGATGATGCAGCTGATCAGCGGATCGCTCGGCCGCTCGGCGGCATGCAGTTGCAACAAATAGGGCGGGACGAAGCCGCTGCGGGTATCTGTCATGGTTCGATCCGAATCAATGGCCTGCCGCCGGCTTGAGCAGCAGCATGGTGTCTTTCATCACCGGGAAGGCTTTGACCTGCCGATACGCGCCGGCGATGGCTGGCGGCAGCGTGGCGAGATCGCGCTGCTCGGTCACGATCCAGCTGCCGGGATGAGCCGCCAGCAGCGTGGCCAGCGCCTCCGGCTTGGCGGTGGTGCGCACCTTGCCCTGGCCGTAGAACTCGGCCGAAAACTCGCGGCGGCTGTCCCAGTAGAACAGCATGGCGTCGGCCGATGGCTGGCGCGCTTGCCATTCCGCGATCACCGGCTTCTGGGTGCGGAAGTACTTGGCGCCGTCCTGCCATTGCAAGCCCATGCCGGCGATGACCAGCAAGCCGGAAACCATCGCCAGCCAAGGCAGGGCGCGGCCGGATTTTTCATTGCGGCCGCGTTGCCACAGCTCGGCCATCAATAGCGCCGCGCCGGGCAACATAGGCAAGGAATAAGGGAAGATGATATTGCCGGACATGGTGAAGAACAGCAGCGTCATCATGGTCCATAAGGTCAGGTACAGCAGCCAGCCGTCGTTCTGGCCGGAGCGGATCAGCGCGGGCAGGCGCTTGGCGCGGCAGGCCAGCCAGGCCAGCATGGCCAAGGACCACGGAAACAGCGCGCCCAGGGCATAGGGCCAGATCATGCCGCGAGGCGTGGCGTGGGCGAAGCCGTATTTGTCGCCCTTCCAGCCGGAGTCGAGGAAGCGGCTGACGTGCTCGCCCATGATGAAGTAATTGAGGAAGCCCGGCGTGCGGATTTCGGCCCAGGCATACCAGGGCAGGGCGATGGCGGCGGCCAGCAGCGTGCCGGAAATCCACGGCAGTTCGCGCCACAGTCGCTTCCATTCATTGCGCAGCAATACCCAGAAGAAGATCGGCATGCCGACCAGCACCACGTCCAGCGGTCCCTTGGCCAATAGGCCCAGCCCCAGGCCGGCAAAGAAGGCGTAGCGCCACAGCTTGCCGCCGCCGTTCATCGCATGCCAGAAGGCGACCTGGCTCAGGGTGACGCAGAACAGCAGGGAGGGATCGGTCATCACCGTGCCGGCTGCGCCGTAAAACAGCAGGCCGCCCCCCAGGAATAGGGCCGTGGCGAGGCCGGCGTCTGCGCCGTGGCGCTTGCGCATCAGGCCTGCGGTCAGCCCAAGCGTCAGCAGCGCCAGCAGCAGCGCGGGCAGCCGGGCGGCGAATTCATTGACGCCGAACACCCCCATGAAGGCCGCGGACAGCCAGGTGGACAGCGGCGGCTTGGCCCAGAACGGCACGCCGTAGTCGTGCAGCGGCGTCACCCAGTTGCCGGTTTCCAGCATCTTGCGGGCGATCTCGGCGTAGCGCGCCTCGGTGGTGTCGGTGAGCGGAATGGCCCACAGCGCCAAAAGGCGGATCAGCAGCAGGGCGATCAGCGCGTAAACGGCGTGTTTCCGCCAGTGGGAGCTTGCAGCGTTTTTCATGCAGAGTCTTGTTTCAGAGCGCGATTGTTTCGGCGCAAGGCTATCACAGAGCGGGCCTGGCGTCTGCCCCGCGCCGGAACGCAAAACGCCACCCGGAGGTGGCGTTGGGGCGATCGGGCGATCCGCTTACTGGCGGCCGTGCATCATCTTTTTCAGCACGGTGGACAGCGCGAACAGGATCAGCGAGCTGGCGCCGGCCATGAACACAAACAGCATGAAGAAGTCGTGCAGATTGTTGATGGCGTAGCCCAGGAAGTGCGGGGCCGGTTTGGCCGGGTCCGGATACAGTTCCGACAGCATGCCGGCAAACTTGTTGGCGGCGGAGTTGGACAGGAACCAGATACCCATCATCAGGCCGGTCAGGCGGGACGGAGACAGCTTCACCACCAGCGACAGGCCGATAGGCGACAGGCTCAGTTCGCCGAAGGTGTGCAGCATGTACAGGCTGACCAGCCACAGCATGCTGACCTTGACGCCAGGCTGCAGGCCATCCACGCCGAAGGCGATCACCAGATAGCCCAGCGCCAGGAAGAACAGGCCCAGCGCCATCTTGGCCGGGGAGGACGGCTCCATGCCCTTATTGCCGAGCTTGGTCCAGATCCAGGCGAAGATAGGGGCGAAGATCACCACCGAAATCGGGTTGATCGACTGGAAGAACGACGCCGGCACGGTGTAGCCCAGCAGGTTGCGGTTGGTCTGCTCTTCGGCGAAGAAGGTCAGCGAGGCGCCGGCTTGTTCAAAGGCGGACCAGAAGAAGATCACGAAGGCGGACACGATCAGGATCACCGCCAGGCGTTGCTTCTCGATGCTGGTCAGCGGGTCGTGCTTCACGCGCTCGCCGCTTTCGTGGTGGCGCTTGGGCGGCAGGCCGATGGCCTTGCCTTCCGGGGTCACCAGATATTTGTTCTTGAACAGCGAGAACACGGTCAGCGACAGCAGCATGCCGAAGCCGGCGGCCATGAAGCCCCACTTGAAGTCGGCCGGATTGCCGGTATCGCCCAGCGTGCCGCACACCAGCGGCGCGATCAGCGAGCCGGCGTTGATGCCCATGTAGAAGATGGTGAAGGCGGAGTCCACGCGCTTGTCGCCCGGGGCGTACAGCTGGCCCACCATCGACGAGATATTGGGCTTGAACATGCCGTTGCCGGCGATCAGGAAGCCCAGGCCGCCGTACAGCATCGCCGATGCGGTGGCGACATTGGTGTCATGCAGCGAGCCGGAGAAAAACAGCATGAATTGGCCGATGGCCATCAGCACGCCGCCCACCAGAATGGAGCGGCGGTTGCCCCAGTAACGGTCGGCGATGTAGCCGCCGATCAGCGGGGTGAGGTAAACCAGGCCGGTATAGGTGCCGTAGATGTCGGCGGCGTGCGCCTTGTCGAACAGCAGGGCCTTGAGCATGAACAGCACGAAAATGGCGCGCATGCCGTAGTAGCTGAAGCGCTCCCACATCTCCGTCACAAAGAGCAGATACAGCCCTTTGGGATGCGATTGAGTAGACATAAGGGTTTCCTATGAGTGACTTGAGACATCACTAACAACGAGCGATGTTTTTGTTATTGGTTTTCTTGCCTTGGATTTTGTAGGCAGGGAGGGATCATAGCTAGTAAATGTTGCGATGTGAAAATTTTTTTCAACAAATATTAATGCATTTGTAATTTTCTGGTCTTAATCATTGTTGTTATGAAGATAATTCATGGTTTTTAGTTGCAGTGAACGCCCATGGAAATGCTATTGGTATGTTGAATATTGTATTCAACTTACAAAACACAGGCTTGCAGACGGGGAGGGCGCTGACTATTTTTGAATAGGACTTTACTGATTATTTGGATGAAGATGCCGCGATTGCCGCGACTCGCCTTGCTGCATTGCCGAAACGGCTCATGCCGCCAGTTTCCGACTCCAACCGAGGCCGCCCAGGCCTCGCCGGTGCGGCATGGCCGCAGGCCGCGCCGGCTTGCCATGCGCGCATGGTCGCGGCAGGGCTGGCCCAGGCCGGCATGGTATACCCTTGACGTTGTCCTGAATTGCGACTTTCCCCACCCGACACGCTGCTGAGTTCTACCCGTCCCGCGCGCGCCCCGCGCCGGGCATGGCCCAATCATGCGCGCATGGCGCGCAGGGAGAACAAGATGACGCGTCGCATCCCGGAGCCGTATCGAATCAAGATGGTCGAGCCCATTCGCCAGACTACCGCGGCCGAACGCCGCCTGGCTTTGGAGCAAGCCGGCTGGAACCCCTTCCTGCTCAAGGCGGAAGACGTTTATATCGATTTGCTGACCGACAGCGGCACCGGCGCCATGTCGGACCGCCAATGGGCGGGGCTGATGATGGGCGACGAGGCCTATGCCGGCAGCCGCAATTTCTTCCACCTGGCCGATACCGTGCGCGAACTGTTCGGCTACGCCCACACAATCCCTACCCACCAGGGCCGCGGCGCGGAGCAGATTTTGTTTCCGGAACTGGTGAAACGCTGCCGCGGCGAACGGCCGGTGTTCCTGTCCAACTATCATTTCGACACCACCAAGGCCCACGTCGAGCTGGCCGGCGCGCGCGCCGTCAACGCCCTGACGCCGCAAGCATTGGATACCGGCGCGGCTTATGACTGGAAAGGCGATTTCGATCTGGCGCGGCTGCGCGACATCCTGGAGGCCGAGGGCGACAACGTCGCCGCGGTCATCATCACCATCACCTGCAACAGCGCGGGCGGCCAGCCGGTATCGATGGGCAATATCCGCGCCGTCAGCGAGCTGGCGCGCGCGCGCGGCATCCCGGTGGTGATAGACGCCGCCCGTTTCGCCGAAAACGCCTGGTTCATCCGCCGGCGCGATCCGGCATACGGCGAGGCATCCCTGGCCGACATTGTCCGCGAGATGTTCAGCCACGGCGATATGTTCACCATGTCGGCCAAGAAAGACGGCCTGGTCAATATCGGCGGACTGTGTTGCTTCAAGGACGACGAGGCGCTGTTCCGCGCCGCGCAGGTGCGCTGCGTGCCGATGGAAGGGTTTGTCACTTACGGCGGCCTGGCCGGGCGCGATATGGAGGCGCTGGCGATAGGCCTGAAAGAAGGGCTGGACGACGCGTTTCTCAGCTATCGCATCGGCCAGGTGGCGTATCTGGGCGAGCGGCTGCGCGAGGGCGGCGTGCCCATCCAGACGCCGACCGGCGGCCACGCGGTGTTTGTCGACGCCAAATTGTTGCTGCCGCATATTCCGCCCGAGCAGTTCCCGGCGCACGCGCTGGCTTGCGAACTGTATCTGGAGGGCGGGGTGAGAGCGGTGGAGATCGGTTCGCTGCTGCTGGGGCGCAATCCACAGACCGGCAAGCAGGAGCCATCGCCGTTCGAACTGATGCGCTTGACCATTCCGCGCCGCGTCTACACCAACGACCACATGGATTACATCGCCGATTGCCTGATCGAGGTGAAACGGCGCGCGGCCGCGGTCAGAGGACTGGCCTTCGACTACGAGCCGCCTATTCTCAGGCACTTCATGGCGCGTTTGCAGCCGGCATAGCCAGCCCGAGCCTCGGTTGAGCGGGAAGGCCCGGCCGAGGCCGCCAGCGCGCGGCGCGCAGTGTAAATGACATTCATATATCGCAGGGGCGGGCTAGGGGCTACAGTAGCAGGCTGGCCGCTGGCTTCGGTAATGAGGCGGCGGTTAGGCGAGAGGACGCAAGCCATGGCGGAATTTGCCGGCATGGCTTGGTTCTTTTCCCTCTATGCGGATGTTATGAAATCTATAGCAAGCCTGTCTGATGCGGTGTTGGCCTATTGCCGTCCCGGTTTTGAAAATGAATGCGCCGAAGAATTGCTGGAGGCCGCCGGCGGCGGGCGCGTCGAGAAACACAGCGGCTGGGTGGTTTTGTCCGCGCTTTCGGCCAAGGCTTGGCGTTTGCTGCCGCAAAGCCGGTTGATCTTCTCCCGCCAGGCGCTGGCGGTGCTGGATCGCATCGATTTGAACGAGCGCGACCGCTTGAGCCCCATCCTCGCCAGCGTGTCCAGGCTGGACGCGCCGCGGTTTCAGGCGATTTGGCTGGAGCGCCCCGATACCAATGAGGGCAAAGCCTTGTCCGGCTTTTGCCGCCATTTCGGCGAGCATGTGACGGCGGCGGCAAGGACGAGAGGCTGGCTGGATGAAACCGCCAACAGGCGCTTGCATCTGTTTTTCCCTAGCCGCGGGGAGGTCTGGATTTGCAGCCGGCCGGTCCGAGCCGGCGACTGGCCAAACGGCATTCCGCGTTTGCGGATGCCGTCCGCCGCGCCGAGCCGCTCGACCATGAAGCTGTTGGAGGCCATCCATACGCTGGTGGATGAGCCGGAGCGTCGTTTCCGCGAAGGCATGCGAGCAGTGGATCTGGGCGCGGCGCCGGGCGGCTGGACGTATCAGTTGGTGCTGCGCGGACTCCATGTGTGGGCGGTGGACAATGGGCCGATGAAAGGCGCGCTGGATGGCCATCCCCAGGTCAGGCATTTGCGCGAGGACGGCTTCCGCTTCCAGCCCAGGCGGCCGGTGGACTGGCTGGTCTGCGACATGGTGGAGCAGCCCATCCGCATCGCCGAGCTGATCGCCCGCTGGTTTGTGTCCGGCCATTGCCGCCAAGCCATATTCAATTTGAAGCTGCCGATGAAGAAGCGCTATCTGGAAAGCGGCAAATGCTTCGCGCTGATCGATCAAAAGCTCAGGCGGGCAGGCATCGCTTATCAACTGAACGCCAGGCAGCTCTACCACGATAGGGAGGAGATCACCTGCTATTTGGCCATTGCGCCGCGCAAGCATTGATTTTCGCCTTCGGCCCGGTTGAAGGCGGGCGTGGTCGCACCCATTTGTTCAGTTAAGGGTTAGGCGCGCCGCCGCGCCATGCTTTCGGCGAAGCGCGTCGCTGCGGGGTGTAGAGGGCTGCAGCATGGAGGGGCTATCTGGTTCATTTCATGGCTGGCGGCGCTGACTGTCCGCGAATGCGCGAGATGGCTTTGAGATGGGCCGCCGCGTGCGGCCGATTCGCTTTTCAGCTTGGGGAAGGATATTCATGTTCGAACGTTTACGCCAACTGCTTGCCGATGGCCAAGCCCGCTTCCGGGTGATAGAACACCCGGCCGAGGGCAATTCGCACAAGGTGGCCGAGATTCGCGGCACCGAGGTGGGGCAGGGCGCCAAGGCCATGCTGTGCCGGGTGGCGGATGAGGCGGGCCAGTTCGTGCTGGCGGTGCTGCCCGGCGACGAGCGGGTGGATTTCGCCAAGGTGGCCGCCGCGGTCGGCGCCCGCAAGGTGAAGCTGGCGGATGCGGCCGACGCCGAGGCCGCCACCGGCTGCGTCATCGGTTCGATTCCGCCGTTCAGCTTCAGCGATTCCATCCGGCTGGTGGTGGATCCGCAGTTGCTCGCGCGTTATCGCGAAATCGCTTTCAACGCCGGGAGACTGGATGCCTCCATGGTGCTGGATAGCGACGATTACCGTCGACTGGCGCAGCCGCTGTTGGCCGACATCCGCAAGGAACCGGCATGAAGGAAAACGAGCTTGAAACGCTGGCCGCCTACGCCCGCGCCATCATGGGTGGGGCGGGGGCGGAACGCATCGTCGGGCGGGAAGAGCGGCGAGACAGCTGGCGCGAAGCCGATTGCGAGGTGACGCTGCAGGAGCGGGACTACCGCTTCGATAACGGCGTCGTGATCCGTCGAGGCATAGAGATGGATGATTTCCCCAGCGAACTGGCCTGCTCCGAGTGCTGGATCACTTACGAGGTGCTGGAGCTGGGGTGCTCGCCCGGCATCGAACCCGCGCGCAAGAGTTTCGACAACGCCTGCCGGGAGGCTTTTTGGCTGCGCTATCACGCAGAAGCATCAGTTTAAATTTCTGTCTGGTTTTCCTGACAGGCTTTTCACGGCCGCGGCAGCTCGACGAGGGGAGAGAACCAGAGCCGCGAAAAATCCATCCAGCCGCATTGGCTCAAACTCACGCCTTGCACCTCGGGCGCAGCGTCCCAGTTTTGTCTATGGTGGCGCAGCGGTATCAGCCAGGCTTGCTCCACCAATTGCCTGGCGCAGTTTTCGTAGCCCTGCCAGCGTTGTGCGCAGCTGGGTTCCGCCGCTAGCGCTTGGCCGCGCGCATCCAGCCAGCGCAGGGCAGTGTCATCCAGGCAATGGCGGTAGCCCGCTTGCTGGAATAGCCATTGATACAGACCGAAGTCGATATCGTCGCCCATCACTTCGCCGCTCAGCAGCAAGTCGGTCTGATCCAGCCAGTCCATCCGCGCGAAGTCGGGATAGCTTTTGACGTCGAGTTGAACGCGGCAACCCGCCTCTCGGAGCCGAACGGCGATGGCTTCGGCCAGCTCGATATGGCTGTCCAGTTGGTATGTCGTCAGCCGCAGGGCGGCGGGCAGCTCGGGGGGCGCGGCATGGCAGGGAGCGTGGCTGTGCCGCCATTGCGGCAGCATGCCGAAAGCCGGCTCGTCGTCGACGCGAGCCTGCCATGCGCCAGGATGCAGCCAGTCTGCTAATTGACGCCGCTGGCTATGGCTCAAGCTTGCCGGATGGGCCGCCAAGTAGCTGCAGCCGGGCTCCGCTTGCTGATATTGGGGCCTGTTCTGCGACGCTTCGCCAGGGAGGATGACGCGGGCGTCGAATTTGGCGCGGATGGCGGGGTCGTTCACCACCCAGATTTCCACTGCATCCAGCAGCGGCCGCTCTTTCCAGTATTGCTCGAATGCTTGCAAGACGGCGCGGCGCTCATTATTGACGGCTAGTCTGAAAGCGCCGGTGCCTATCGGCTGCTGTCCAAAATCCGGCAGTGTCCAGCCATCGCGCGGCAGGATGGAGGCGGCGGCATGGGCCAGCCGCTGCGGCAGCAGCGCGTCGGCGCGGTTGAGGAGCAAGTCTATCGTCAGCGGCGCCAGCAGCCGCGCCTCGGTCAGATGCGCTAGCAGCCCATGGTGAGGGCCTGGCTCATCCCGCAGCCGCAACAGCGTTTGCCTTACATCTTCGCCATCGAGCAGGCGGCCATGATGAAAACGCACGCCGGGCCGCAGATAAAAGCGCCAATGGCGCAGACCGGCATCCGCCTGCCAGTGGTGGGCCAGCGCCGGCACGATGCGGCCGAGGCTCAGGTCGTAGCGAGTGAGGCCGTCAAAGATCTGGCGTATCAGATGGTTCTCGGTGCGGCGATTGATTTGCGCCGGGTCCAGGCTGTGCAGCGGCCGATAGAAGGGCAGCCGCAGCGCACGGGTTTCGCCCTCGACCATGCCCAGATAGCCTGGCAGCAGGGCGGTCAGCCGCTTTTGTCCTTCGCGGGACAAGGTCTGCAGCGCTTTTTCAATGTCGCCGCGCGCGAGATGGGCGTGCAGGACGTCTCGCTCCAAGGCCATCGGGTCGGCCAGCAGGGCCAGGCGAGAGGGATGGCCGCGGCCGAGGCCGGCTCGCCAAGTCAGCCAGCCCTGGTCCGCCATCTGGCTCAGCAGCAGGCGGGCGTGGCGGAGGCTGCAGCACAAGGCATCGGCAATCTCGGCCAGACGTATTTCGCCATGATGGCGGGGGAAGGCTCGGCACAGCCGCGCGTAATGGTGGGGGAGGCGCATATGAAAAGGGGAGAAGGATTGGGTTGATTGTCCGTTTTTCTCTCCGCTTTTGTGCCGGATACTGGCGCCTCTGTCAAATGTCATGGAGCGCGCATGTCGGCTGTTTCTTCTTCCTTGTGGCGGCAGCCGGTGTTCGCCGGCTTGTTCGCCTCCACCGCCTTGCTGGCGCTGGGCGGCCAGATTTATCAATTGGCCTTGCCCTTGATCTTGTATGAGCTGACGCACTCCCTGGCGGCGATGAGCAATCTGCGGGCGGTGGAGTTTCTGCCCAACCTGGCTCTGGCGGCGGTCATCGGCGTATGGGTGGACAGAGTATGCCGCCGCAGCTGGGCGCAGCGGGCCTTGCTGGCGATGGCGGTTCTGTTGGGCGGATGCGCGTTGGCCCTGGCCGCGGGCGGCATGCGCGCCTGGCTGTTCTATCCGCTGACCTTCTGCGTGATGCTGTGCAACTACGTGACCGCCATCTGCCGGATGGCCTTGGTGAAGGAGAGCGTGCCGCAGGCGCAGTTGGTGCAGGCCAATGGCTATTTGGGCACGCTGTCCGATGTTTTCGCCGTCAGCGGGCCTTTGCTGTCCGGCTTGCTGATTGCCTGGGCCCGTCCGCATTGGAGCCTGGGCGTGCCGGCCGTGATGTTTTTGTGCTCAGCGCTGCTGATGGTCCGGGTACCCAAGTCCGCCGTTCGGCCAAGTCGCGAACGACGCTTCCTGACGGAGCTGGCCGATGGCTGGCGCGCTTTGCGCGGCAACGCTGCCTTGTGGCAGCTCAGCTGGATTGTGGTGTTGGCCAATGGCTCGGCTGGCGTGGCCGAGGTGCTGTTCCTGTTCCGGGCGCGCGACCAACTGGGTTTGTCGCCTGGCGAGCTCGGCGTGTTGTTCGGCTGCGCCGGCGCGGGCGGCATCGTCGCGGGCTTGCGTGTGGCGCAAGTGCGGCGCTGGCTGGGCCTGGGACGGATGATTTGTCTGGCGTTGCTATTGGAGGCGGCGGGGATGGCGGCGCAGGCGTGTTTGGATTCGCCGACCTGGCTGGCCGGCGCGATGGCGCTGCAAAGCTTTGCCGTGGTGTGCGGCAATGTCGGCATCTGGAGCTATCGGCAGGAAGCGACGCCGGCGGAGTTGATCGGCCGGGTGTCCGGCTTGACCGGCTCGCTGTTCAAATTGCTGATGCCGCTGGCGCTGTTGCTGGGCGGGATGTTGTCGGCCGACATGCCGTTGCGGACCTTGATGCTGGCGACGGCGGCCTGGCAACTGGCGGCGGGCGCGCTATGTTGTTTCAGCCGGGTGAGAACGGTGGTCTGATGACCTGTTCACTCAGCTAGTTGAAGCAAAACGGCCCGCATCGCGGGCCGTTTTCGTCGGGCATGGCCTGTCTCAGTGCTCCACCGGCTCCAGCTTGGGCTGGCCCAGCTGCGCCATCGGTCCTTGGGCGGTTTTCCATTCGCCGACGATGCGCCATTTCTTGTCGTGGTCTTCCACCTGCACATACCAGTGGTTGGCGGTGACCAGTTCCTTGCTCAGCACGCCTTGGTACAGATTGGGGCCGGTCAGCGTCATTTCCGCGCCCTGGTCGAAATCGTCCTGGGCCGGATGGATCATCTTCAGCGTCAGGGTGTCGGGCAGCTGCGCCTTGCTGGTGGTGATCAGCCTTAAGCTGCGGCCGTCGTTGCCGAACATCAGCTGGCCGGACAGGCCCATCTGCGCGGCGACTTTGTCGCGGCGCAGCTCCATATTGATGGCCTTGCCCTTCTTGTAGTAGTCGTCGGTCACCAGGCCGTCGTCGGAGCGGATGGCGGTGATCAGAAAGAACACGCCGACGATGATGGAAACCAGCGGGATGCCGAACAAAATCCACGGCCAAGGCTCGCGGTACCAGGGGCGGGGCGGGTGGTGGGCGGTGTGTTGCATCGTTTATTCTCCGATGAAGCTGGATTTTTCCTCCACCCTCAGGCCGGGGTGATTGAGGGACTGGATCTGGAAGTGGATCTCATGGCTGCCCTTGGTGGCGTATTGCGGGTCCGCCTGCACGTGCACGGTGATGGCCTCGGTTTGGGTCGCCGCCACGCGGATCTGCGGCTTTTCCGCCTTGGCCTTGATGTCCGGCAGGCCTGAGGCTGAGATGCTGAAAATCTGGTCTTGTTCCGTGGTGTTGATGATCTTGACGATATAGGTGTTCTCCAGCTGGCCGTCTTCGGTCTCGCGCACCAGCGAGGCGCGGTCGCGCAGGATGTCCACCTTGAACGGTTTGCGCATCGCCAGCGAGGTGACGGCGGCGGCGAACACGATCAGCAGCACCAGGCTGTACAGCACTACGCGCGGGCGCTTGAGTCGCGAGGCGATGGCTTTTTCCGGATATTTGCCTTCCAGCGCGTTTTCCGTGGTGTAGCGGATCAGGCCGCGCGGGTAGTTCATCTTGTCCATCACATCGTCGCAGGCGTCGATGCAGGCGGCGCAGCCTATGCACTCGTATTGCAGGCCGTTGCGGATGTCGATGCCCACCGGGCACACCTGCACGCAGATGCTGCAATTGATGCAGGAGCCGAGGTTTTGCTCTTTCGGGTCGCTGCCTTTCTTGCGCGCGCCGCGCGGTTCGCCGCGGGCTTCATCGTAAGAAATGATCAGGGTGTCGGCGTCGAACATCACGCTCTGAAAGCGGGCATAGGGGCACATGTACTTGCACACCTGCTCGCGCATGAAAGTGGCGAACAGATAGGTGAAGCCGCCGTAGAAGAACATCCAGAAGGTTTCCCACGGGCCGTAGTTGAAGCTGGGCATCGCCGCCACCAGGCTGCGGATGGGGGTGAAGTAGCCCACCAGCGTGAAGCCGGTCCACAGCGAGAAGACGATCATGATGAGATGCTTGGTGGACTTGAGCCGCAGTTTGTTGAAACTCATCGGCGCCGCGTCCAGCTTCATGCGCTTGTTGCGGTCGCCTTCCACCCATTGCTCAATCCACAGCATGATTTCGGTGTACACCGTCTGCGGACAGGAATAGCCGCACCATAGCCGGCCGGCGATGGTGGTCCAGGTGAACAGCGCGAAGGCGCAGCACATCAGCAAGGCTGCCAGGTAAACGAAGTCTTGCGGCCAGACGGTCAGGCCGAACAGATAGAACTTGCGGTCGACCAGATCGAAGAACACCGCTTGGCGGCCGTTCCATTGCAGCCAGGGCAGGCCGAGATACCACAGCTGGGTGAACAGCACGAACAGCACGCGGAAGTTGTTGAAGGTGCCCTTGACGGCGCGAGGGTAAATTTTCTTTTGGGATTCGTACAGCGAGACGGTTGCTTGATTGTTGCCGCCGTTCTCCACCTTGACGGCTATCTTTTTCAAGGAGTCTGACATGTCGGTTTCCTGGAGAGGATTTGGTAAAACTCACCGGGATGGGTTCTACGAAAGCCTCTGGGTGGGTGAAGTGCGAAAACGCCGCCCGCATGAACGGGCGGCGAGGGTGCGGCTGGCGCTTATTGCGGCGCCTTCGGATTGTTGGACAGGCTCCAGACGTAAGCCGCCAGCAGGTGAACCTTGCCTTCGCCCAGGAAGTCCTTCCAGGCCGGCATCTGGTTGTTGCGGCCGTTGGTGACGGTTTCGATGATGGTCTTTTCGGTGCCGCCGTACAGCCAGCTGCCGGACGGGTGCGTCAGGTTCGGCGCGCCCAGTTGCTGGTTGCCCTTGCCGTCGGCGCCGTGGCAGGCCGAGCACAGCGTGGCGAAGGTTTCCTTGCCGCGGCTGGCGCGCTCGGCGTCGAACTTCTTCTTGTTGACCGACAGCGACAGCACGTAGTTGGCGACGTCCTTGACCTTCTCCTCGCCCAGCACCGCGCCCCAGGCCGGCATCTGGCCGTGGCGGCCGCCCATGATGGTGGTCTTGATGGTGGCCGGATCGCCGCCATACAGCCAGTCATGGTTCACCAGGTTGGGGAAGCCCTTGGCGCCGCGCGCATCCGCGCCGTGGCATTGCACGCAATAGGTCTGGAACAGGCGCTTGCCCATTTCCTGGGCTTGCGGATCGGCGGCCACCGCCTTCAGATCCTGTTTCAGATACTTGTCGTACAGCGGCTGGTACTTGGCTTCGGCCTTTGCGCGCTCATCCTTGTACTGGCCGACCGAGGTCCAGCCGAAGGAGCCCTTGTAGTCGCCCAGGCCCGGATACAGCACCAGGTAGACCAAGCCGAACAGCAGCGTGATGTAGAACATCAGCATCCACCAGCGCGGCAGCGGATTGTTGTATTCGGCCAGGTCGCCGTCCCACATATGGCCGGTGATCTGGACTTCTTCGCCCTTTTTGACTGTGGTTTTGGATTGAGTGAACACCAGCAGGGTCAGGCCGATGATGCCGCCCAGCACGATCACGATAATCCAGATATTCCAGAAATCGCTTGTGAATTGACTCATTTTCTTGCTCCGTTGGAAGCCATGTCTTGTTGCGCTTCCTGCACCTTGTCGTCGTCCAGGAAGGGCAGGTTGGCCGCTTCCTCGTACCGGTTTTTGGAGCGCTTGCTATAGGCGATGATCAGCACCAGGATGAAAAACGCGAAGCAGACCACCGTGAACAGCGAGCGCCCGAATGTGACCCAGTCCATGGCTCAACGCACATTCTTTAGCGCAAGACCCAGGCCTTGCAGGTAGGCGACCAGCGCGTCCATCTCGGACTTGCCCTCGGCTTGCGACTTGGCTTCGGCGATGTCCTTGTCGGTGTACGGCACGCCGACATGGCGCAGCGCGGTCATCTTGGCCGGCAAGATGTCGGCGTCCACCAGGTTCTTGGACAGCCACGGGAAGGCCGGCATGTTCGATTCCGGCACCACGTCGCGCGGGTTGTTCAAGTGCACGCGGTGCCATTCATCGGAATAGCGGCCGCCCACGCGGGCCAGGTCCGGACCGGTGCGCTTGGAGCCCCATTGGAACGGGTGGTCGTACACCGATTCGCCGGCGACGGAGTAGTGGCCGTAGCGTTCGGTTTCGGCGCGGAACGGGCGGATCATCTGCGAGTGGCAGTTGTAGCAGCCTTCGCGGATGTAGATGTCGCGGCCCGCCAGCTGCAGCGCGGTGTAGGGCTTGACGCCGGCCACCGGCTCGGTCACCGATTTCTGGAAGGCCAGCGGCAGGATTTCCACCAGGCCGGCCACGCTGACCACCAGCAGGGTCAGCACGATCAGCCAACCCACATGTTCTTCGATCAGTTTCTGGATTTTGTCCATGATTTTTCCTTCGCCTCCTTAGTGAGCTTCAGCGGTGATGGCCGGGATCTTGGCATCCACGGCGCGGCCGGAGGAGACGGTGCGGAAGGTGTTGTAAGCCATCAGCAGCATGCCCAGCAGGTACAGGGAACCGCCCAGGAAGCGCACGAAATAGTACGGATAGCTGGCTTTGACGGCTTCAACGAAGGCATAGGTCAAAGTGCCGTCTGCGTTCAGCGCGCGCCACATCAGGCCCTGGGTCACGCCGGAAATCCACAGCGCGGCGATATACAGCACCACGCCGACGGTGGCGAGCCAGAAGTGCGCCTCGATCAGCTTGACGCTGTGCATGGATTCGCGGCCGAACAGGCGCGGGATCAGGTAGTACATCGAGCCGATGGTGATGAAGCCCACCCAGCCCAGCGCGCCGGAGTGCACGTGGCCGATGGTCCAGTCGGTGTAGTGGGACAGCGCGTTGACGGTCTTGATCGACATCATCGGGCCTTCAAAGGTGGACATGCCGTAGAACGACAGCGAAACCACCAGGAACTTCAGCACCGGGTCGGTGCGCAGCTTATGCCAGGCGCCGGACAGGGTCATGATGCCGTTGATCATGCCGCCCCAGCTAGGCGCCAGCAGGATCAGCGAAAACACCATGCCGATGGATTGGGTCCAGTCGGGCAGAGCGGTGTAGTGCAAGTGGTGAGGGCCGGCCCACATGTAAGTGAAGATCAGCGCCCAGAAGTGCACCACGGACAGACGATAGGAGTAAACCGGACGGCCCGCTTGCTTGGGAACGAAGTAGTACATCATGCCCAGGAAGGCTGCGGTCAGGAAGAAACCCACGGCGTTGTGGCCGTACCACCATTGCACCATCGCGTCGACCGCGCCGGCGTAAACCGAGTAGGACTTGGTCAGCGTCACCGGAATGAAGGCGGAGTTGACGATGTGCAGCAAGGCCACCGCCAGGATGAAGGCGCCGTAGAACCAGTTGGCCACGTAGATGTGCTTGACCTTTCGGATGGCGATGGTGCCGAAGAACACGATGGCGTACACCACCCAGGTGACGGCGATCATCAGCTTGATCGGCCATTCCAGTTCGGCGTATTCCTTGCCGAAGGTGATGCCCAGCGGCAGCGTGATGGCGGCCAGCACGATGATCAATTGCCACATCCAGAAGGTGAAGGCGGCCAGCTTGTCGGAGATCAGGCGCACGTTACAGGTGCGTTGCACCACGTAGTAGGAGGTGGCGAAGAGGCCGCAGCCGCCGAAGGCGAAGATGACGGCGTTGGTGTGCAGCGGGCGCAGGCGGCCAAAGTGGAACCAGGGCCCGAAATTGAGCTCCGGCCACACCAGCTGGGCCGCGATAATGACGCCCACCAACATGCCGACAATGCCCCAAACAACGGTCATGATGGCAAATTGGCGCACCACCTTATAGTTATAAGTGGGTTGCGTATCCATTAAGGTTTTCTCCAAGGTTGCTAACTCAGAACAGACAAACCATGGCGACTTGAACTTTGGCCCTGCATCCCAATCTCGACAGGGTGGCCCAGGTCGCGGGAACCGAACGTAAAAGGCAAGGAGTGCTTGACCTGTATCGATAAGCTTTGATGTCTGTATTAGCAGCTTCCAAGCCTTTTCGACAGCACCAAAAACCTTTTTTAGAATGCCGCAATTCTAGATCAATTGGCTTTTTCAAGCCAGTTGCATGGCGGCATGCCGCGGTCCTAGTATGTCCTTTCTTGCTTGACTTCACGGATGGCGATATGACAGTCCATATTGCCACTCGATGCAATTGTATTGGCATGCAGACAAGTCTTATTGATATGGATCAATACGCCATGAGTCGTGCCGCGAAACTCGCGGAAATGCTAAAATCATCAAGTTTTGCAACGCTTGCAGGCAGATCATGAACACAGTCCCCCCCGTTAGCTATTCTCTGCGCCCGGTTTCGCCGGAGGCGCACCTGTTCGAGGTTTCCGCCACTGTTTTGCATCCAGCCAAAAATGGCCAGGTGTTTTTCTTGCCGACGTGGATTCCCGGAAGTTATATGATCCGTGAATTTTCCAGGCACATCATCCAGTTGTCGGCTGAATCGGCAGGCAAGGCAGTCGCCGTGCGTCAGCTGGAAAAGAACCGTTGGCAGGCTGAGCCGGCCAAGGGCGCGCTGACGCTGCGCTATCAAGTGTATGCGTTCGACCTGTCGGTGCGCGGCGCCTATCTGGACGCCGAGCGCGGCTTCTTCAACGGCACCAGCGTGTTTCTGGCGGCGGAGGGCTATGAGAACGAGCCCTGCGCGGTGGAGATACACGCGCCGGAAGGCAAGGCCTATGCCGATTGGAAAGTCGCCACCAGCCTGCCGGCAGCGGACGTCAAGAAAAAGAGCGGCTTCGGCGCTTACCGCGCGGCCAACTATGACGAACTGATCGATCACCCGGTGGAGCTGGGCGATTTCCACAAGGTCAGCTTCAAGGCCTGCGGCGTGCCGCACGAATTCGTCGTCTCCGGCCGCTTCCAGGCCGATCTGAAGCGCCTGGCCGAAGACACCAAGAAGATCTGCGAATACCAGATCAAGCTGTTCGGCGAGCCGGCGCCGTTCGACCGTTACGTGTTCATGCTGTTTGTCGGCAAGGACATCTACGGCGGTCTGGAGCATCGCGCCTCCACCGCGCTGGTGGCCAATCGCGACGACCTGCCGGCGCCGGGCGCGGCCGAGATCAGCGACGGCTATCTGAAGCTGCTGGGCCTGATCAGCCACGAATACTTCCACAGCTGGAACGTCAAGCGGATGAAGCCGGCGGCGTTTGTGCCGTACGATCTGAACCGCGAGGGCATGACCCGGCTGCTGTGGGCCTTCGAAGGCATCACCTCCTATTACGACGATTTGGCGCTGGTGCGCAGCGGCCTGATCGACGAGAAGCGCTATCTGGGCCTGTTGGCCGAAACCATCACCGGCGTGCAACGCGGCGCGGGCAGAATGAAGCAGACGCTGGAGCAGTCGAGCTTCGAGGCCTGGACCAAGTACTACCGCCAGGACGAAAACAGCCCCAACAGCATCGTCAGCTATTACACCAAGGGCTCGCTGGCCGCGCTGGCGCTGGACCTGCTGATCCGCCGCGACAGCAAGGGCAAGCAGTCTCTGGATGACGTGATGCGCGCCTTGTGGGCCAAGTGGCTGGCCGACGGCAAGGGCCTGCAAGAAGACGAGTGGGAAAAGATCGCCATCGAAACCACCGGCCTCAAGCTCAAGCCTTTCTTCGATCTGGCCTTGCGCAGCACGCAGGACCTGCCGTTGGCGGAACTGCTGGCCAGCCAGGGCATCGAATTGAAGTTTGAAGCCGGCCAGGGCGCGTCTGATCGCGGCGGCGTGGTGGACGCCTTCGCCGGCAAGCCGGCGCCGCTGACCCTAGGCGCGCGCGGCGCGGCCGAGGCCGCCGGCGTCAAGCTGACCCATGTGCTGGATGGCGGCGCGGCCCAGGCTGCCGGCCTGTCTGGCGGCGACGTGGTGGTGGCGGTGGACAAGCTGAAGGCTGTCGATCTGGACAAGCAGATCGCCCGCCGCGCCGCCGGCGACAAGATCAAGCTGCACGCCTTCCGCCGCGACGAGCTGATGAGCTTCGAAGTGACGCTGCAGGCCGCGCCGGAAGATACCTGCCGCCTGAAGCTGCTGCCGGAAGGCGGCAAGTGGATCGCAAATCGCTGAGGCGAATCAGAACGATAAAGAAGGGCGCCGATCCGGCGCCGTTCTGTCTATGAATGAGACCGGCCACGAGCCGGACCGAAGGAGACACGCATGGCCCAACAGCCGGAAGTGAAGTACCGCAAGGATTACCAGGCCCCGGCCTTCCTGATCGACCGCGTCGATCTGGTGTTCGACATCGAAGACGAAGCCACCCGCGTGCAATCGCGGCTGGTGATCAACCGCAATGGCCAATCGACCGCCGCCGACCTGAAGCTGGACGGCAGCGCCAAGCTGGTGGCCGTGGCGCTGGACGGCGAAAAGCTGGACGGCAGCCGCTTCAGCCTGGCCGAGGATGTGCTGACCGTGTCCGGCGTGCCGGACAGCTTCATCCTGGAAGTGGAAACCGAACTGGACCCGGCCAGCAACAGCAGCCTGATGGGCTTCTACGCCTCCAACGGCAATCTGTTCACCCAGTGCGAGCCGGAAGGTTTCCGCAAGATCACTTATTACCTGGACCGTCCTGACGTGATGGCCAAGTTCACCACCACCATCAAGGCCGACAAGCAAAAGTACCCGGTGCTGTTGTCCAACGGCAACAAGGTGGGCGAAGGCATGGTGGACAAGAAGCGCCACTGGGTTAAGTGGGTGGATCCCTACCGCAAGCCTTCCTATCTGTTCGCGCTGGTGGCCGGCAAGCTGGTGGCGCTGAAAGACAAGTTCATCACCATGCGCGGCCGCGAAGTGGCGCTGGAAATCTGGACCGAGCCGGCCGATCAGGACAAGACCGCGCACGCGATGGAGTCGGTCAAGCACTCGATGAAGTGGGACGAGGAGCGTTTCGGCCTGGAATACGACCTGGACATCTATATGATCGTCGCGGTCGGCGACTTCAATATGGGCGCGATGGAAAACAAGGGCCTCAACATCTTCAACACCAAGTATGTGTTGGCCCGTCAGGACACCGCCACCGACACCGACTTCGAAGACATCGAAGCGGTGATCGGCCACGAATACTTCCACAACTGGACCGGCAACCGCGTCACCTGCCGCGACTGGTTCCAGCTGAGTTTGAAGGAAGGCCTGACCGTCTACCGCGATCAGGAATTCAGCGCCGACATTTACAGCCGCGCGGTGAAACGCATCGACGACGTCAAGGGCCTGCGCATGGCGCAGTTCCCGGAAGACGCCGGCCCGACCGCGCACCCGATCCGCCCGGACAGCTATATCGAGATGAACAACTTCTACACCATGACCGTGTACGAGAAGGGCGCGGAAGTGGTGCGGATGTACGAAACCTTGCTGGGCCGCGAGGGCTTCCGCAAGGGCATGGACCTGTACTTCAAGCGCCATGACGGCCAGGCGGTCACCTGCGACGATTTCCGCGCGGCGATGGCGGACGCCAATGATGTGGACCTGGCCCAGTTCGCGCTGTGGTATAGCCAGGCCGGCACGCCGCGCCTGTCCGTCTCCTCCAGCTACAACGCCGCCGAGCAAAGCTACACGCTGACGGTGAAGCAAAGCTGCCCGGCCACGCCGGGACAGGAGAGCAAGCAGCCCTTCCACATCCCGCTGACCCTGGGCCTGGTGGGCGCGGACGGCAAGGATCTGCCGCTGCGTCTGGCTGGCGAGGCTGAGGCCGCGGGCACTTCGCGCGTGCTGGACGTCAAGTCCGCCGAGCAAAGCTTCACCTTCATCGACATCCCGGCCGAGCCGGTGCCGTCGCTGCTGCGCGGCTTCTCCGCGCCGGTGAAGCTGGAGTACGACTGGCGCGACGACCAGCTGGTATTCCTGATGGCCAACGATAGCGACAGTTTCTGCCGCTGGGAGGCCGGCCAGACTTTCGCCGAGCGTCTGTTCAAGCAACTGATAGACGAGGCGGCGGCCGGCCGCGAGCTGAAGCTGTCGGAAGTGTTCATCGGCGCCTTCCGCTCGGTGCTGAAGAACCATAGCCTGGATCCGGCCTTCAAGGCCTTGATGCTGACTTTGCCGACCGAAAGCGAAATCCTGGAAATGGTCGATGTCGCCGATCCGGGCATCATCCATCTGGTGCGCGAGTTCGTGCTGGATCAGCTCTCGCAAGCGCTGCGCGGCGAATGGCGCGAAGCTTACGAGCTCAACCTCACCCGCGAATACAAGGCGCAGGATTCCGGCAAGCGCGCGCTGAAGAACCGCGCCCTGTGGATGTTGAACCGTCTGGACGACGCCTGGCCGGCGGAACTGGCCGCCAAGCAATGCCTGGAAGCGGACAATATGACCGACCAGATGGGCGCGCTGCTGGCGCTGCGCGACCGCGACGGCGAAGAGCGCGACGAGTGCTTCACCGCCTTCGCCTCGCGCTGGAACGACGAGGCGCTGGTGATGGACAAGTTCTTCATGCTGATCGGCAGCAGCCAGCTGGACGGCACGCTGCAGCATGTGGAAGCGGCCTTGCAGCACCCGGCTTTCAGCATCCGCAACCCGAACAAGGTGCGTTCGCTGCTGGGCGCTTTCGGCGCCAATGCCTTCCATTTCCACGCGGCGGACGGCAGCGGCTACCGTTTCCTGGCCGATCGCATCCTGGAACTGGACCCGATCAACTCGCAAGGCGCCAGCGGCCTGACCCGCGCTTTCCGCCGCCTGAAGAAACTGGAGCCGTCCCGCCAGGCGCTGATGCGCGCCGAACTGGAGCGCATGGCCAAGGCCGAGCTGTCCAAGGACGTGTACGAGATCGTGTCCAAGATCCTGGCTTGATCCGCGTGGCTCTCGTGGTTTGCGTGGCTCGCGGGTATGGCCTGGCGGCCAACCCGCGCTACGGGCTTTGGTAGGGCGGAAGCCTCGGCTTGCCGGGGCGTTCCGCCATCTAGCCAAGCGTAAGGCGGCACGCCTCTGGGGGCTTCCACCCTGCGCGAGCGGCCTCCCGCAGGGTTGACGACCGGCATGCAGGGTGTTTTGCAGACAGCCGCAATATTTGGGGGACAGCCCCTCTCCCCCGCGGGAGAGGGGTTGGGGAGAGGGGACGCTGTATCGCCCGCCTCTTTCCGGAATGAAAAACGCACCGGTGCCCCGGTGCGTTTTTTATGGCCGATAGAGGCGCTTATTCGATCCGCAGCCTTTGCCCCGCGCCGCCGCCGCGACGTTTCGGTAGCGTCAGGCTCAGCACGCCGTTTTCATACTTGGCGGAAGAGGTTTCGCGGTCGATGTCTTGCGGCAGCTGGAAGCTGCGCGATACCAGGCCGTAGTAACGCTCGCTGCGCAGCTTCTGCTCATCCTTGTTCGATTCGTCGACCTGCTTGACCTCGGCCTTGATCGTCACCAGCGGACCGTCGATCTCGACATGGATGTTTTCTTTGCCTACGCCGGGCAGTTCGGCCTCCACCAGATAAGCCTCGCCGGTTTCCTTAACATCCATCTTGATCTGCGAAGGCAGCGCGTCGCCATGCAGCGGTTTGATAAAGAAACCCGGGGTGAAATCGCGGAAAAATTCGTCAAACAGGCTATGGCGGGCAGGCAATATGCTCATTTGCTTCTCCTTTCGTTTCAGTGGCTTACGGCGGTTGCCGTCTTATGGTCGGAGATAAGGGCGCTCCGCGCGGATTCAAGTGTCAATCGAGTGCCTGCTTGATCGCCGTCAAGCGCGCAGCCACAGGCCGGAGAAATCGGTCCAGCCGTTGCCGCCCAGCTGCAGGCCGGCCAGTTGCGGGCTGGCGCTATGTCCCACCTGTTCGTGCGACAACGGCAGCAGCCAGCCCTCGGCTACCAGCCAGTCGCCGGCGCGGCGGTAGCCATCCTCGCGGGCGGCGAACGCCGCTTCGCCTTGCAGCCGGCGCATGTCCTTGGCCAGCCGCCCGGCCGCGGCGTCATCCAGGCCCAGCCGTAAGGTGCCGCAGCCGCTCAGCCACTCGAACATGCCGTAGTCGCGGTCGTCGTGCAGGATTTCGCTGCACAGGATCAAGTCCGCCTGGTTGCGCCAAGCGCTGGAGTCGAAGAACTCGCGCCGCGATAGACAACGGATCTCCAGCGCGATGCCGAGCCCAGACAAACGCTCGGCCAGCGCGGCCGCCAGCGAGGGGAAGCAGGGCAGGTCATAATGGAACAGCGTCAGCCCACGGACATTCAGCCGCGGCGTTTTGTCCGACTCTGGGCGCGGATGGCGCCAGCCTGGCTGCAAGCCCCAGGCCGGCGCGCGGTCGTCGCTGGCCGCTACCGGGTGCGGCTCGGCGAGGAAGCTCATTAGCGGCAAACGCTGGTCCTCGGCGATGCGCGAGCCGGGACGCAGCAGCAGATAGGTGCAGGCCGATTGCAGCATGGTGGCGCCGCGATGGCTGCCGTACTCCAGCCGCAGGTGAAAATCCTGCTCGTCCGGCGATGGAATGATCCATAGTTCGATCGCGTCCAGCAGGGCGCGCTCGCGGTAGTGCTGTTCGAAGGCGGCCAGCTTCAGCCGTTGCGGGCTGTGCAGCTCGACGCGGAATGGGCCGCTGCCCACCGGCAGGCGCGCGAAGTCGGCGCCGCGCCGCCGCGGCACGATGGACGCGTTGGCGGCGGCCAGCCGCTGCGGCCATAGCTGGTCGGGCTCCGCCAGCTGGCAGCTGAACGACAACGCATCGTGGACATCTACTGTTTGCAGATGGGCGTATAGCGCCTGGCAGGGGTTGTCCGGCCGCTTGAGCCTGAGCAGGCTGGCGGCGGCGGTCTCCGCGTCCAGCGCGGAGCCATCGTGAAAGCGCAGGCCGGGCCGCAGCCAGAAGCGCCAGTGCCGGCCTTCCGCGTCGCTCTCCCAGCTGTGGGCCAGCGCCGGCCGCAATTCCCGGCCCTGCTTGTCGTGCCGGCACAGCCGGTCGAAGATCTGCCGCACCAGGTGGGCCTCCAGCCGGGAGTTGACCTGCTGCGGGTCCAGCGTCATCGGCGCGTGCGGAATGGGAATGCGCAGGCTGCGGCCGCTGTCGCCGGCCCCCAGGTGCAGGGACAGGCTGGCCAGCAGCCGCTGCTGCCGGGCCGGCTCCAGCCGGGAGAAAGCTTGCTCCAACTGGCCGCGCGCCAGCATGTTTTGCAATTTTTGCCACTCCAGCTCATCCGGCCGCTGCAGCAGCCGCAGCGTGGAGCGCTTGCCGCGCCCTCGGCCGGCCAGCCACTCCAGCCAGCCCAGTTCGCGCATCCGGGCCAGCTGCAAGCGCGCGTTGCGCTCGCTGCAGCGCCATAACTCGGCCAGTTGCGGCAGGCCGGGTTGGGCCGGCGCGTCGCCATAGGCCTGATAGAGGCGTTGATATTGTTCTTGCAGTCGCATCGCGGCTTCCGGTGAGATGGCTTAAAAGAGGAAGTATTTATTGTGGATCGCATCCATTTTTATATTCCTCTTTATCGGCAATACTGCAATAGTTTCCTTTGTTTTACAAGGTGTTGTCGTGGATATGCGTTCTCCGACGGTGCGGCGCGTGCTGCTGTCTTCTTTTCTTTTGTCCCTGTCGCGGGCGGTGATCTCGCCGCTATTGGTGCTGGCGCTGGGCAAGCAATTGCAGCTGTCGGTGCAGGCCACCGGCACGCTGCTGGCCGCCGTGCTGCTGGTCTCGGCTTTGTTCGGCCTCTACGGCGGCTATTGGCTGGACCGGCTGCCGCGCGGTCCGGCCTTGCGCGGCGCGGCGGTATTGATGGCGGCGGGGAGCGCGCTGCTGCCCTATGGCCACAGCTATGTGACGGTGGTGACGGCGCTGGCAGCGGGCGAGCTGGCAATGGTGGTGTACGGCATCGCGGTGAAGGCGATACTCAGCGACGTGGTGGCGGAGCAGTGGCGCAGCAAGGCATTCTCGATGCGCTACACGCTGGCCAATGTGGCCTGGGCGCTGGGGCCGATGCTGTGCAGCCTGATGCTGTTCTGGAGCGAATTGGCGCCTTATTGGCTGGGCGGGGCCATCGCGCTGGCCGGTCTGGCCGTGCAGCCCAGGCTGCCGCAGCGGCGCCATGATCCGGCGGCGCTGCCAGACGGCTTCGCCGCCACGCTGCGCACGCTGGCCGGCGACCGGGTGCTGGTGTGGTTCACCATCAGCAGCCTGTTCGCCTACGTAGTGTATGGGCGTTTTTCCGGCTATCTGCCGCTGTTCTTGCTGACGCGGATGGACGAGGCCGAGGCGATGCGCTGGATGTCGGCGCTGATCAGCTGCAATGCTGTCACCGTGGTGCTGTTCCAATATCCGTTGGGACGGCTGCTGAAGCCGCAGCGGCTGATGCGCGCCATCGTCGGGGGTTTTTTGCTGATCGGCGCGGGCATGCTGTGGGTGGGCTGGGCGGAGAGCCTGGCGGCGATGTGCGCGGCCATCGTCTTGTTCACGCTGGGCGAGATCGTGCTGGTGCCGGCCGAATACCTGTATATCGACGCCATCGCGCCGGACGCGCTGAAGGGCAGCTATTACGGCGCGCAGAACCTGGCCTCGCTGGGCGGCGCGCTGGGGCCGGCGATGGCGGGCGTGCTGCTGTCGCGCGGACCGTCGTGGGTGATGTTCGCCATGCTGGCGCTGCTGTGCGCGGCCGGCGCGGCGCTGGCGCTCTACTGCGAGCGGCTGCGTTTGCAACAGCGGCAGGCGGGTTCGGCTTTTCCTTTGCCGGGTTCTTTGTCATGATCAAGCGTTTGCTTGAATTGCCGCGCAGACGGCGATGGCATCATCCAGCGAGGAGAACATGGAGAAACTGCAGCAGGATCTGTATGTGCCGGTGGGCGGCGGCGAGCGGCTGTATCTGAAGCGCATCGGCCGCGAAGGCGGCGAGCCGGTGCTGATGGTGCATGGGGTGATGGCGAATGGCCGGATTTTCTACACCGATTCCGGCAAGGGGCTGGCGCATTTTCTGGCCGACGTCGGCTACGACGTCTATGTGGCGGATCTGCGCGGCCGCGGCAAGAGCACGCCCAAGATCAGCCGCGCTTCGCGCCATGGCCAGACCGAAACCATCTGCGAGGACCTGCCGGCGCTGCATGCCTTCATCCGCCGCAAAAGCGAAGGCCGCAAGTTGCACTGGATCGCCCATTCCTGGGGCGGCGTGCATATGTCGAGTTGCCTGGCGCGCTTTCCCGGCATCGCCGCGGAGGTGGCCAGCGTGGTCTATTTCGGCGCCAAGCGCAGCGTGCGGGTCAAGAATCTGAACAAGCTGATCGAAGTGGACTTCATGTGGAACACCGCCTCGCGCTGGTTGATCAAGGCGTTCGGCTATCTGCCGGCGCGGCGCATCCGGCTGGGAGCGGACGACGAAAGCGACAAGAGCCACCTGCAAAGCAAGCTGTGGGCGCAGCCCAAGCCCTGGGTGGACAGCGATGACGGCTTCGATTACGCCGCCGCGGCGCGGGCCAGCCGTCTGCCGCCGGTATTGTACTTCGCCGCCGCCAATGATCCCTGCCGCGGCCATCCGGAAGACGTGCGCCGCTTCCGCGACGAATCCGGTCCGCATGTATCCTGCCTGCACTTGCTGGCGCGCCGCACCGGCCACCAGCATGACTACAACCACGTTTCGCTGCTGACCCACAAGGACGCGCCGCAAGACCATTTCCCCATGGTATTGGACTGGTTGGCCGAGCGGCGGGACAAGGTCTTGGAAAATTACTGAGCCGGACTTGGCTTCATGGTTTGACTGGCTGCATGCCGCGGACGGGTCATGACCTTCTTGCCCCATCTGATATGCCGCGCTGCGCGACTCCCGCTAGCGTGTTGTTATCCGCGCCAGCATGGCGCGGCATTTCCTTCAAAAATATTTTGATTTTCTTTGGTGTTGGGTGCAAGGGAAATGGAAGATCAGTTCATCCATTAGTTTGCCATTTTTGATTGTCGTCAAATCCAGTTTGTTTGAAATGTGTTTGGTTTTCAGATTTTTAAAAGATGTGTAGGGAAGGTGTGTCAATATTGCTAGAGGTTGAATGTTTTCTTGAAAGAGCATTTTCATTCAGATATGAGACATGATGAATGGCTACATCCTGAAATGGTGGTCTTTTAATCCATTTAGATGGTTGCATGGTCTGTTATTTTGTTGGCTAGTCATGTTGACAGTCTTGGTCAGCTTGTCGATAAAATCCGGAATCTTGATTGCATTGCTTCCGCTTCTCGCTTGATCGGTTTTGCCGAATCCTTATCTGGCGATTGAGTGGTTTGAAAACTGGTAATGCCAATGGAGTATGGCGATCATGGCGGAGTGAGACGCATGCGGCCATGTCGCGGATTAATTCAAGCTGAACAGGTAATTACCATCATGAGTAACTTCAACGCGGTACTGGCAAGAAATTCGGAAAATGCGCCTTCTGGAATGGGAAAGCACTCCCAAACCGTAGCCTTCTCGCATTACAATAATTTGTCTGCTCAACTGCCAGTAAACCCTGAGACTGGGCGGATAGTCGAGGGCGGAGTAAAAGAGCAAGCCGAGCAATGCTTCAAGAATATCCAGGAGGTGTTGAAAAGCATCGGGCATGATATGAACGATGTGGTGAGGATCACCATCTTCTTGAAGAATATCTCGGATCTGAATGTGGTGGGCGAGGTTTACTCCATCCACTTCTCAGATTATCAGCCCACGCTGACGACTGCCGCCGTGGCGGCTTTGCCGCTGGGGGCCTTAGTGCAAGTCGAGGCGCTGATTTCCAATGGCGAGGGCACGATACCGAATGCGCCGCAAGCTGGCGATCTCGTTAAAATCGCCAGCAATACCAATAATGCGCCGACCAGCCCGCTGTCCACTCAATCGGTCGCTTTTTCCCACTACAATAATCTCTCCGCTCAATTGCCGATTGATCCGCAATCGGGGAAGCTGGTTGCTGGCGGCGCGAAAGAGCAAACGAGCCAATGTCTAAGAAATATAAAAGCCATTCTGGAAAATATGGATGTGCCGTTTGACGATATCGTCAAAATCAATATTTTCCTAAAAAACCTGTCGGATATCGATTCCGTCAACGAAGCTTACCGCGCCTTCTTTCCCGATTCCGCCATCGCCCGCGCGGTAGCCTATGTTCCGGCTCGGACGGTGGTGGCGGTATCCGGCCTGCCTATGGATGCCTTGGTCCAGATCGAAGCCGTGGTGTCGCATGGCGACGGCACGCCGCCGCAAGCGGTGGAAGACAGGCATGGCATTGTGATTTGGGCGAATAACACCGATTGCGCGCCGCGTTGCGCCTTATCTACGCAAACAGTGGCTTTCTCCCATTACAACCATCTCTCCGCGCAATTGCCTTTGCATCCTGAAACCAGGGCGCTGGTGTCCGGCGGCATCAAGCCGCAGGCCGAACAGTGTTTGAAGAATATTCAGGCTATTGTGGAAAGCATTGGCCACTCGATGAATGATGTGGTCAAGGTCAATATTTTCCTTAAAAATATGGAGGATATGGGCGCGATGGAAGAGGCGTACTCGGCCTTCTTCCCAGGCGGCATCCCGGCGCGCCGGACGGTTGGCGTTACCTCTTTGCCGCATGATGCCTTGATTCAGATCGATGCCGTGGTGGCGAACGCCGAAGGCACGCCGCCAAAAGCCTAAATCGGTTGGCGCTGCGAAAAGAGCTGAATAGGATTCAGCTCTTTTTTCATGCTGAGCTTGCCGGCTCAATATTTGTTGCCATTGCATGCGGAATATGGCTTGAAGGCGCTTGCGCGTGCGCATGAATCCATGGATTGCCATTTAATTCATTCGTCATTAATATTGGTTATCCATTGGTAAGTCAAGGCAGTCGCAATGAAGATGAAACTCGCATGGTTGGCGCTGTCTGGCGTTTTGTTGAGCGTGTCGGCGTGCAAGAACGTCAGCTATACGCTGGGCGGATATAATTTTCCGCAGCAGACGGAAAGCAAACCGCCGCGTTGAGGCTTGACCTGGCGCATCCGCGCTTGCGGCTCGATGGAGATGGCAGGCGTGTCTATGCGAAACCGAGGGCGCAAAGCCGCGCCAGCGTTCGTTTTAAGATGCCAGACTGGATTCGCTGGCCGATACAGGATTCATGACGATGTCCACGCTCTTGCCCGCTTCTTTTTCTGATGTGCGATTGTCCACTGAGCGGTTGATGCTCAGGCCGTTTTGCCCGGACGATGCCGAGGCGCTGTTCCGCATGCATTCCGATCCTGAGTTCATGCGCTACTGGAGTTGCGAGCCGTGGGCTTCGCCGCGGCGAGCCGATGAATTAATCCAGAACGATCTGCGCGAGCTTGCGGCTGGAGAGCATGTGCGGTTGGGGATTTTCTTTCGAAATGAGTCGGACCTGATCGGCACCTGTTCGCTTTTCCATTTGTCGCCGCAGTGCCGTCGCGCCGAAGTGGGTTACGGCATTCGGCCGGATTATTGGCGGCAAGGTTATATGTCCGAGGCGGTAGGCGCGCTGATCGATTTTGCTTTCGGCGCCTTGGGGCTCAATCGGCTGGAGGCCGACATCGACCCCAGGAATGTCGCGTCGGCGCGTAGCCTGGAAAAGTTAGGCTTTGCGCGGGAGGGCCTGCTGAGGGAGCGCTGGATAGTCGGCAATGAGGTTTCCGATTCCGCGTTGTACGGGCTGCTGGCCAAGGACTGGCTCGGCGAGGCCAAAGTCTGATCGCCCGGCTTGATGCCGGATGGCACGTAAGCATGGGCTGGGCGGCGGGTGCGATGCGCAAAACTTGATTTTCGGCATTCGCCTTGCGTCCTGGCTTGTGGTAGAAAGCGTCAGCCCGTTTATTCCGCGAATACCTTCATGACTCTGCTGCAATTCGATCTCGACACCGTTCTCGACACCCTGGCCGAACAAGGCTGGATCGTGCTTCCCCAGGCCTTGCCGGCGGAGCTGACCGCCAATTTGCGCCAAGCCTGCCTGCAAGTCTGGGACGAGGGGCGTTTCCACGCAGCCGCCACCGGCCGCGCCGATGGCCAGGCGCGCCGCGCAGAAATCCGTTCCGATTCGGTGCTGTGGCTGGACCAGGTGGACGAGTTGCCGGCGGTGCGGGCTTACAACGCGGCGATGGACGAGATCATGCAGGCGGTGAACCGCGGCCTGTATCTGGGCCTGGCCGAGCTGGAGTCGCACTTCGCCGTCTACCCGGCAGGCGCCTTCTATAAAAAGCACCTGGACCGCTTTCAAGACGACGACGCCCGCACCCTGACCACGGTGTTCTACCTCAACGAAAACTGGCCAGCCGACGCCGGCGGCCAGATCCGGCTGTATCTGGACGAGGCGTGCGAACAGTTCATCGACGTGGAGCCGCAGGCCGGCACGCTGGTGCTGTTCCTGTCCGACCGTTTCTGGCACGAGGTGTTGCCCGCCAGGCAACAACGTTTGTCCGTCACCGGCTGGTATCGCCGCCAAGGCGGCAGCTTGCCGTGGTGAGCATCATGGCAAGTGCCGATGTTGAATCCCGCCTTCTGCTGTAGGTTTGATAGAGCTAGAAGCTTGTTGGCATTCCAGTTTTAGACAGAATCGATATGGCGCGACCATATTCCCCTTCGGCACACACCGGCAAAAAAATGTCTGGCCAGGTTTTAAGCCGCCGATTTGTTCGACGCCGCGCGACGTTAGCGCGTACTGCTGAGCGAATCAAAGATTCGCACGCATGTAGTTTCGGCGGCTCCTGGCCTGGCGTTTTTTTGCCGGGGTTTCGTGGGCCGCTGGGGCGGCCTGGGATCGCCTCTGCGTGCGAATCTTTGATTCGCTCAGCGACAGGGCTGGCCGTACAGCCCCTGGCCCGTTTGGCGGGCGGAACCGCCACCTAAAATATCGTCCGCGTAGCGGACACATACTGGTCGCACCAGCGTTCAGCCTTTGGCTAGGCTGGCCTGCCTCGCCGCCAGCGCCGCCCAGCGCGGATCTCCCGCGCTGCCATCCTTCAGCGCCACGCCGGTGGGCTGGCGCAAGGCGGCGTTGATCAGCCAGGCCAGCTTGAACGCCGCCAAGGGATAGGGCAGGCCGTCCGGCCGCACATTGGAGATGCAGTTGCGCTCGGCGTCGCTGCGGCCGCCGCGGGGCGCGGCGGTCAGGTACAGGCCCAGGCTGTCCGGCGAGCTCAGGCCGGGGCGTTCGCCTATCAGCATCGCCGTCATTCTCGCTCCCATGATTTCCCCGGCCTCGTCGCCCAGCGCCACCCGCGCTTCGCGCGCGATCAGCAGCGGGCCGACGCGCAAACCCATTTCCCGCACCCGCGGCAGCAGCTCGCGCAGCAGCGGAGCGGCGTGCAGGGCCGGCGCGCGCGAAGACAGGCCGTCGGCGATGAGGATCAGCAGATCGCAGCCTTTGTCCGCTTCGGCCTGCAGCCGGGCGCGGCTGGCATCATCCAGTTTGCGGCCCAGATCCGGCCGCTGCAGGTATTCGGCGCGGCTGCTTGCCGCGCTGTGGATGTCGATGGCGCGATGGCTGTCGGCAGCCAGTTCTCCCGCCAATGCCGCCACATCCAGCGGGGTGTGCACTGCGTCGCGCGCCTGGGCGTGGGCCAGCGCGAAGCGCAGCGTTTCTCTGCATGGCAGGCTGTTGCCGGCGCGGCCTAGGGCGATGCGGGCGGCGGTGAGGCGGGATAGCTCGCCCCAGCCGTCTTCGGTGATCGGATTCTGCTTCTCAGTCATGCCACGCCCTCCAACAGCGCCAATAGCCGCTGTTGTTTGTCTTGCGGCAGCAGCTTGCCGCCGCGGGTGATTTCCATCGTTTCCAGCCAGTCCTCGAATTCCGGCGCGCGCTTCAGGCCCAGCGCATTGCGCAGGTAGAGCGCGTCGTGGAAGGAGGTGCTCTGGTAGCCCAGCATGATGTCGTCGGCGCCGGGCACGCCGATGATGAAGTGAACGCCGGCGGCGCCCAGAAGCGTCAGCAACGCGTCCATATCGTCCTGGTCGGCCTCGGCGTGGTTGGTGTAGCAAATGTCGCAGCCCATCGGCAGGCCCAGGAGCTTGCCGCAGAAATGGTCCTCCAGCCCGGCGCGGATGATCTGCTTGCCGTTGTACAGGTATTCCGGGCCGATGAAGCCGACCACAGTGTTGACCAGCAGCGGCGAGTAGCGGCGCGCCACCGCGTAGGCGCGGGCTTCGCAAGTTTGCTGGTCCACGCCCCAGTGCGCGTTGGCGGACAGCGCGCTGCCCTGGCCGGTTTCGAAATACATCACGTTGTCGCCCACGCTGCCGCGCTTCAGCGCCAGCGCCGCCTGATGCGCCTCATCCAGCACGGAGAGGCTGACGCCGAAGCCGGCATTGGCTTTCTCGGTGCCGGCGATGGACTGGAACACCAAGTCCACCGGCGCGCCCTGGCGGATCAGCTCCAGCGTGCTGGTGACGTGGGTGAGCACGCAGCTTTGCGTCGGGATGGCGTAACGCTGGCGCACCTCGTCCAGCATGGCCAGCAAGCCGCGAATATCGTCCGGGCTGTCTCCGGCTGGATTGATGCCTATCACCGCGTCGCCTGCTCCGTATAGCAGCCCGTCCAGCATGGCGGCGGCGATGGCGCGCGGATCGTCGGCCGGGTGGTTGGGCTGCAGCCGCACGCCCATGCGGCCCGGCAGGCCTTGGGTGTTGCGGAAGGCGGTGACGACGCGGCACTTCTTCGCCGCCAGCACCAGGTTTTGGTTGCGCATCAACTTGGATGCCGCCGCCGCCATTTCCGGCGTCAGCCCCGGCGCGAGGGCCGCCAGCGACTCCGCCGTGGCGGCGTCGGACAGCAGCCAATCGCGCAGGCCGCCCACGGTCAGGTGGGAGACGGCGGCGAAAGCGGTTTTGTCGTGGCTGTCCAGTATCAGCCGCGTGACTTCGTCTTCTTCATAGGGAATCAGCGCTTCGTTGAGGAAAGTCGTCAGCGGCAGGTCGGCCAAGCACATCTGCGCCGCCACCCGCTCCTCGGCGCTGGCGGCGGCGATGCCGGCCAACTGGTCGCCGGAGCGCAGGGGGCTGGCGCGCGCCAGCAGCGTTTTCAAGTCGTCGAAACGATAGCGGCGGGGGCCTATGGCGATGGCGTGGCTCATATCGGTGCCTTGATGGGATCAGATTGGGGCTCGTCCGAGGCTCCGCGCAGCAAGGCGTCCTGGGCGGCCGCGGCGCGCTGGCGGGCGGTGGCGAGGAAGTACAGATAGCCTGCGGCCAGCATGGCGGCGAAGATGCCGGCCAGCAGCCGGTTGTAATAAATCATGGCGATCAGGCAGATCAGCGAACAGCCCAGCGCCAGCGCCGGCAGCCAGGGATAACAGGGCGCGCGGAAGGGGCGATGCAGCGCAGCTTCGCGGCCGCGCAGGCGGAACAGCGCCAGCATGGACACGATATACATGACGATGGCGCCGAATACCGACAGGGTGACGATGTTGGCGGTCAAGGGCTGGCCGGCGATCTGCAGCAGATCGTCGCTGAAAATGGCGGCGATGCCGACCACGCCGCCGGCCAGGATGGCGCGGTGCGGCGTTTTGAAGCGCGGATGGATGGCGGCCAGGGCGCGCGGCAGGTAGCCGGCGCGCGCCAGCGCGAAAATCTGCCGCGAATAGCCCATGATGATGCCGTGAAAAGACGCCACCAGGCCGAACAGGCCCAGCCATACCAGCATATGCAGCCAGCCGCTGTGCTCGCCCACGATCAGCTTCATCGCCTGCGGCAGCGGATCGTTGATATTGGCCAGCCGCTGCCAGTCGCCGGCGCCGCCGGCCATCACCATGACGCCGAAGGCCAGCGTCACCAGGGTGAGGATGCCGGCGATGTAGGCGCGCGGAATCGTCCGGGCCGGGTCTTTGGCCTCCTCGGCCGCCATCGCCGCGCCCTCTATCGCCAGGAAGAACCAGATGGCGAAGGGCAAGGCGGCGAACATGCCGCCGACGGCGCCCCAGTGAAAGGCGTCTTGTCCGGCCCAGCCATGGCGCAGAAAGTTGTCCCAGCTGAAGCCAGGCGCCACCACGCCCATGAACACCAGCAGTTCGAAGATGGCCAGCAAGGTGACGGCGAGCTCGAACATGGCGGCGATGCCGACGCCGACGATGTTCAGCGCCATAAACAGCAGGTAAGCGCCGCAGGCGGTCCATTTTGGTGCCAAGGCCGGAAACTGCACGTTCAAGTAAGCGCCGATGGCCAGCGCGATGGCGGGCGGCGCGAACACGAATTCGCAGAGGGTGGCGAAACCGGCGATGAAGCCGCCTAGCGGGCCGAAGGCCCGGCGCGCGTAGGCGAAGGGGCCGCCGGCATGCGGAATGGCGGTGGTCAGTTCGGTAAAACTGAAGATGAAGGCGGTGTACATCAGCGCGACGAACAGCGTGGCGCAGAGAAAGCCCAGCGTGCCGGCCTGAGCCCAGCCATAACTCCAGCCGAAGTATTCGCCGGAAATCACCAGTCCGACGGCGATGCCCCATAACTGCCAGCCGCCGAGCTTGCGCGCGAGGCCCTGTGTCGATGCGTTCATTGGCAACTCCTGATGCAGGATGAAAAGCCTTCTGATGAAGAAGGGTGCCGGCAGTCATATGCAAAAATAATGCCAGTGGAATCGATTGTGCGCAATGCGCGCTGGCTCGCGCGCGCTCGCGCCGCTAGAATCGTTTGAATAGCCAAAAACAGCAGGGGAAAGCAGATGTCAGGCAGCAGCATGGGACGCTTGTTCACTATCACTTCTTTCGGCGAGAGCCACGGGCCGGGCATAGGCTGCGTAGTGGACGGCTGCCCGCCGGGACTGGCGCTGACCGAGGCGGACATCCAGATCGAGCTGGATCGCCGCAAGCCGGGCACCAGCCGCCACGTTACCCAGCGCCGCGAAGCGGATACGGTGGAAATCCTGTCCGGCGTCTACGAGGGCAAGACCACCGGCACGCCGATCGCGCTGCTGATCCGCAACACCGACCAGCGCAGCAAGGATTACGGCAATATCGCCGAGACCTTCCGCCCCGGCCATGCCGACTATTGTTACTGGCACAAATACGGCACCCGCGACCCGCGCGGCGGCGGCCGCTCGTCTGCGCGCGAGACGGCGGTGCGCGTCGCCGCCGGCGCCATCGCCAAGAAGTGGCTGAGCGAGAAATACGGCATCGTGATTCGCGGCCACATGACCCAGATCGGCGAAGTGGCCATTCCCTTCAAAGGCTGGGAGCATGTGGGCGGCAATCCCTTCTTCAGCGCCGATCCGGACATCGTGCCGCGGCTGGAAGAATATATGGACGCCATCCGCAAGAGCCTGGATTCGATAGGCGCGCGGCTGCGGGTAGTGGCGGACAACGTGCCGGTGGGCTGGGGCGAGCCGGTGTTCGACCGCCTGGACGCCGACATCGCCTACGCGATGATGAGCATCAACGCGGTCAAGGGCGTGGAGATCGGCGCCGGCTTCGGCTGCGTGACGCAGAAAGGCAGCGAGCATGGAGATGAACTGACGCCGCAGGGCTTCGCCAGCAACCACGCCGGCGGCGTGCTGGGCGGCATCTCCACTGGCCAGCAGATCGATGTCTCCATCGCGATCAAGCCCACTTCGTCCATCGCCCAGCCGCGCCGCTCCATCAACAAGCAAGGCGAGGCGATCACGATGGAAACCCACGGCCGGCACGACCCTTGCGTCGGCATCCGCGCCACGCCCATCGCCGAGGCGATGCTGGCGCTGGTGTTGATGGACCATGCTTTGCGCCATCGCGCGCAATGCGGCGATGTGAAGGTGGAAACCCCCAGAATTGCCGGCCGCATCGACTAGACTATTATCAGAATGTTTGTCTTGCCCGTGACAACCGTCAACACGAGGAAGGCGTCATGCTGAAAGGTCTGTTTGATGGCTTGACCGGAAAGTCGAAGAAGACTGCGGAGGAGCCGCCGCCGCCGGTGCCCGCCGTGCAAGCCGAAAAGGTCGAGGTGGGATTGCCGTTGCCGGATGAGGAGCCGGTAGAGCTGCCAGCCACGCTGGGGTTTGTGTCCCACCAGCCGGTGATGGACCGACAGCAGCGGGTGGTGGCCTATGATTTTTTTGTCCGCCAGGGCAAGAAAGGCAAGCCGGAGTCGGGCTCCAATCAGGAGTTCGACCGCTTGTTGCTGTCCACCTTGCAGAATATGGACATCTTCCGCCTGCTGGCTTACCGGCGGGCTTTTGTCCATATTTCCCTCACTTCGCTGGAGGAGCCGCTGCTGCGCAGCATGTCGGCCGGCAGCGTGATCTTTGTGCTGGAGGCGGTGCCGGGCGTGGCGGTGACGGCCGATGTCATCGCCCAGCTCGATCAGCTGCAAAAACTGGGCTTGCGCTTCGCGCTGGAGCCGGCCGCCTACGATCCGCATGTTCTCAGCCCCGCCTTGCAGGCCGATCTGTTCAGCCGGGTCGACTTCATGGTGCTGGACTTCGCCGGCCCGTCCACCCGCGTGCTGGCGCCGATACTGGACCAGCTGCCCAAGCGTTATCCCGGCGCGCGCTGGATGGCGCGCAATGTCGGCACCGCGGAAGATCTGGACGTCTGCCTGCGGGCGCCGGGCAATAATCGTTTCGCGCTGTTCCACGGTCCCTTCGTCACCACCGCCCACGCGCTGGAAGGCGGCAAGGTCGATACCAGCCAGACCCGCGTGCTGCAGATCATGCGCTTGCTGCGCACCAATGCCGACCCTAAGGACGTGGAGTCGCAGTTCAAGCTGGATTCGGTGCTGTTGTTCAAGCTGCTGCGCTTCATCAACTCCCCCATCCACGGCCTGACCCGCAAGGTGCAGACCATAGAGGAGACGCTGCTGTTGCTGGGACGGGAGACGCTGTTCAAATGGCTGTCCATGCTGCTGTTCACCTCGCGCAAGGATGACGGCGTGGCCATCTCCTTGCTGGAAAAATCGCTGATCCGCGCCCGTTTCCTGGAAAAACTGGGCAGCTATCGCGGCAACAAGCTGGAATCGGAGCACCTGTTCCTGACCGGCATGTTTTCCTTGCTGGATGTCTTGCTCAATCAACCTTTCCCTGACGTGCTCGATCCGCTGGAGCTGCCGCTGACGGTGCGCGAGGCAGTGGTGGAGCAGAAGGGCATCTTCGGCCCGCACCTGGCGCTGGCGCTGGCCTGCGAGCAGGGCGACAACGTCCGCATCGAGGCCCTGGTGAAAGTGCTGGATTTCGATCTGGATCTGGCCAATCAGTATTATCTGGATTCGGTGGTGTGGGCGCAGGTGGTGTTGCGCGACAGCGAGGTGCACAACAATGTGGAGGCGGTTTGATTTGCATGGACTCGCTTTGAAGCGCGGGTCTGGATGACTGGGTTTTCATGGCGAGCAGGCAACAAAAAAGCCCTTGATTGCTCAAGGGCTTGATTGCGTTCTACTGGCGGAGAGGGAGGGATTCGAACCCTCGGTACGCTCGCACGTACGCCTGATTTCGAGTCAGGTACATTCGACCACTCTGCCACCTCTCCGGTGTCAGTCGAGAAGCGCATTATGGATGCGCTAAGCCTTGCTGTCAATAGATTTTATAAGAATCAGCTATAAAAAACGCCACCGCGAGGGTGGCGTAGGCATTGGCGTTCAAAACGCTTAATGGCGTTTCAATTCGCCTTCCCATTTGGCTACCACGGCGGTGGCGATGGAGTTGCCCACCACGTTGGTGGCGGAGCGGCCCATGTCCAGGAAGTGGTCGATGCCCAGCAGCAGCAGCAGGCCGGCTTCCGGGATGTTGAACTGCGACAGCGTGGCGGCGATCACCACCAGCGACGCGCGCGGCACGCCGGCCATGCCCTTGGAGGTCAGCATCAGGATCAGCAGCATGGAGATTTCCTGCGCCAGCGTCAGATCGATGCCGTAGGCCTGGGCGATGAAGATCACCGCGAAGGTGCAGTACATCATCGAGCCGTCCAGGTTGAACGAGTAGCCCATCGGCAGAACGAAGCTGGCGATCTTGTTGGACACGCCGAAGCGCTCCAGCTGTTCCAGGGTTTTCGGATAGGCGGCTTCGGAGCTGGCGGTGGTGAAGGACAGCAGCAGCGGTTCCTTGATCATGCCCATCAGGTGCAGTAGGCGCGGGCCGACGATCAGCACGCCGACGGCGATCAGCAGCACCCACAGGATGCCGATGGACAGATAGAACTGGGCCATGAACTTGCCGTAGGTGCCGAGGATGGACAGGCCTTCCTTGGCGACGGTGGCGGCGATGGCGCCGAACACGGCCAGCGGGGCGAAGTTCATCACGTAGCTGGTGACTTTCAGCATCACGTGCGCGACGACGTCGATCACGTCGATCAGCGCCTTGGAGCGCTCGCCAAGCGCGGCCATCGCGCTGCCGAAGAACACCGAGAAGATCACGATCTGCAGGATTTCGTTGTTCGCCATCGCCTCGAACACGCTCTTGGGGATGGCGTGGGTGACGAAGTCTTTCAGCGAGATGGCGCTGGCCTTGATGCCGGAGTCGGCGTGCAGGTCGGGCAGCGGCAGGTTCAGCGCCACACCCGGCTTCAGGATGTTGACCATGATCAGGCCCAGGGTCAGCGATACCAGCGAGGCGCTGATGAACCAGCCCATGGTCTTGCCGCCGATGCGGCCCACTGATTTGGCGTCGCCCATCTTGGCGATGCCGACCACCAGCGTGGAAACCACCAGCGGCGCGATGATCATCTTGATCAGGCGCAGGAAGATATCGGTGAGGATGGACATGCCATCGACGAAGGATTTGATGGCGGCGGCGTCATTGCCGGCGTGCTGACGGAATAGATAGCCGACCAGAATGCCCAGCAGCATGCCGACCAGAATCAAGGCCGTGAGTTTTTTCGACTTCATTGAGTTGTTCCTGCCTGTTTGAGACGAGATTCTAAACGAGCATCGCACTTTCGTTACATGACATCGGGTTGGGCGGGGTCATGTTGGCTGGCCGTGTGTCCGGCGTGCTTCGCTATGTAGCGGCCGCGTTACTTTCTTGTTTTTAGTCCGGAATTCGGGTGGGTGTCTGACATTGTCGGACAGGTGCGGCCGGCTGAAGGTTAGCGATTATAGTGAGTTAGCAAACAGTTGTCTTGGCAGGATTTCGACAATTGCTTTTCATATGCGAATGTGCTTATTAAATCATTAAATCATTTGGTATTTTTATTGTATTTTAAATATCTAATGGAATTTTTTATGGAAAAAGCAGCCGAGGCTGCCTGTTGTAGCGGCGCGGCAACGCGGCTCAGTGATGGATGTCCAGCGTCACATCGCCGCGTTCTTCGGCTACGGTTTCCAGGATTTCCAGCACTGTGGCGTAGACGTCGGCGCCCAGCGCCTGGCGGGATTCGGCCGTTTCGCGCCAGATCAGCTCATACGGCCCTTGCACGTCGTTGGCCAGGCAGTCGTACAGCGCATCCAGATTGCGGCCGAAGTGCGGCGGCAGCCGCAGCTGGCGGCTGAGCTCCTCGAATAATTGTTCCAGGCTGATTATGTGGTGCAATTCGCACACTCTCACTGACATGGCGCTACCTCGATGAAGCTGTTGTAGTGATCGACGGTGACGAAGCGCTGCTGGCCGAAAATCAGCCGGAAGGCGCCGCGCTTGCCTCCTTTATAGTTCAGATCGGCTTCGCGCCATTGGCCGGCGGGCAGGCGTTTTTCATAGTTGCCGAAGCGGTCGCCGCCTATCGATTTTCCATTCAGCGCCGGCACGCTCCACAGACTACGGCCTGGCTTCCAGCCGGCTGACTGGGCTTGGCGCTTGGTGACGAATTTGTCCGGCAGCTGGTTGCCGCGGTTCAGGCTGGTCAGCATGTCGGCCAGCTCGATGATGTTGAGCTTGTGGCCGACTTTGCGGTTGGCGTCGGCGGCGGAATCTTTGCAGGAGGTCTGGGCGAGCGCGGGCAGGCTGAAGGCGGCCAGCAAGGCGAGCAGGAGTCTTGTTTTCATAGGATGAGTGGATGGAGTGGTTCCGCCCCGGATTGTAGCGGGGCGGAGGAGGGATGGACACTCAATTCAGTGGCTGCGATTCCACCGGGTAAGGATGGCCGATCAGCTGCAGCAGGCGTTGCGCCATATCGCCGGCGTCGTCCGCTGTGGTGATGAAGCGATAGTAGCTGTCGCCCTGGCAATCCACGCCATGCTGGCGGATCAGATCGTCCACCCGGCGGGCGATGGCTTCCGCCGGGTCGTACAAGCGGATCGCGTCGCCGGTGATTTCGCGGATCAGCGGTTCCAGGAAGGGATAGTGGGTGCAGCCCAGCGCGATGTGGTCGATGTTCTCGCCCATCAGCGGTTCCACCACTTGGCGCACCAGCGCGCGCGTGCGTTCGCTGGAAAGTTCGCCAGCCTCCACCTGCTCCACCCAGCCATGGCCGGGGCGGCGCAGCACGTCCACGCCTTCTGCGTGAGCGTCCAGCAGCGTCTGCACGCGTTCGCTGGCCAGTGTGTACTCGGTGGCCAGCACGGCGATGCGCCCGGTCTGGCTCATCGCCGCCGCCGGCTTGATGGCGGGCTCGATGCCGACGATGGGCAGCGAAAACTCCTCGCGCATGGCGGTGATGGCGGCCGTGGTGGCGGTGTTGCAGGCCACCACCAGGATGGTGGCGCCCTGGCTGATCAGGTAGCGGCTGATTTTCAGCGCGCGCTCTATGATTTCCTCGCGGCTGCGCGGACCATAAGGGCAGTAAGCCTGATCGGCCAGATAGGTGATCGGCCAGGCGGGCAGGGCGGCGCGCACCGCGCGCCACACCGACAGGCCGCCCAGGCCGGAATCGTACATCGCTATCATCTTGCCGCTCAGTTGTTCTGGATGACGATCTTGGGGAATTTGCCGGAAAAGTCCTGCGCCTTCTCGCCCACCTTCACCGCCACGCGGCGGGCGATGGCGCGGTACAGCTCCGCCGGCTTGCCCTCCGGATCGGCTGCCACGCTGGGCTTGCCTTCGTCCACGGCCAGGCGGATGGCCAGGTCCAGCGGCAGCGAGCCCAGCAGCTCCACGCCGAAGTCTTGCGCCATCTTGGCCGCGCCGCCTTCGCCGAAGATGTGCTCGGCGTGGCCGCAGTTGGAGCAGATGTGGATGGCCATGTTTTCCACCAGGCCGAGGATGGGCACGCTCACCTTCTGGAACATGGTGACGCCCTTGCGCGCGTCCAGCAGGGCGATGTCCTGCGGCGTGGTGACGATCAGCGCGCCGGTGACCGGCACTTTCTGCGACAGCGTCAGCTGGATGTCGCCGGTGCCCGGCGGCATGTCGATGACCAGGTAATCCAGATCGTCCCAGCGGGTGTCGTTGAGCAGTTGCTGCAGCGCCTGGCTGACCATGGGGCCGCGCCATACCATGGCCTGATCGGCGTCGACCAGATAGCCGATGGACATGGTCTGCACGCCGTGGTTGGAAAGCGGGATCAGCTTGCCGTCCACCGCTTCCGGCTTTTGGCCCTGCAGGCCCATCATCAGCGGTTGCGACGGGCCGTAGATGTCGGCGTCCAGCAAGCCGACGCGCGCGCCTTCGGCCGACAGCGCCAGCGCCAGGTTGGCTGCGGTGGTGGACTTGCCGACGCCGCCCTTGCCGGAGGCGACGGCGATCACGTTCTTCACGCCCGGCAGCAGCGGCACGCCGCGCTGGGCGGAGTGGCTGACGATGTGGCTGGAAACCGTCACCTTGACGGCGCGGCCTTCCGCCACCGGCGCCAGCGCGGCTTCAAATTGTTGGCGAACCAGGTCGAACTGGCTTTTGGCCGGGTAGGCCAGCACCACGTCCAGGCTGATTTCGGCATCGCCGCAATGAAGGTTTTTGATGTTCTTGGCCGCGACGTAGCTTTTGCCGGTATGGGCGTCGATCAGCGGCTTCAGGGTGTCGAGAATCTGATTTTCGAGCTGGGCCATGGTTTCGTTCTGGGTGGCTTGTTCGGCTTGGCCGCCGAACAGGCGGGTGAGTTTGGAGAACATGCTGGGTGCCGGGTGGATGTTTCCGCGTATTTTACGCCGGAACGCGCCGGCGCGCGCGTGCTATCTGGACTGCGATCTTACGCTTTCGTTCGGCGGCGGCTCAGTAAAAATCACGGAAATGGCTGATGTCTATCAGTTTTTTTTGATATAGATGGGCAAAAAGCGTAGAATGGCCGGTTTTTCCCGGCGCGAGCAGCTAGCGCCGCCAAGGCTCGGCCCCGTCAGGCCGCGGGCCCTGTTCTTTGTCAAAGAAAGGCATCTCCCGCTTTATGCAGTCCAAACACGCCAAACTCACCTGGTCCAATCTGCTGTTTCCCTTGGCCCTGGTTCTGTTCGAATTCGCCGTCTACATCTGCAACGACATGGTGCAGCCGGCCATGCTGTCGGTCACCCGCGAGTTTCTGGTGGACGCCTCCTGGGCGCCTGCGTCGATGACCGCCTTCCTGGCCGGCGGCGCGATCCTGCCCTGGCTGACCGGCCCGCTGTCCGACCGCATCGGCCGCCGTCCGGTGCTGTTGTTCGGCGTCGCTTATTTCGTCGTTGTCTGCCTGGCGACGTATCTGGTCAGCTCGATCGAAGCCTTCATCGTTCTGCGCGTATTGCAGGGCGTGGGCCTGTGCTTCATCAATGCCGTCGGTTACGCCTCGCTGCAGGAATCGTTTGAAGAAACCGCCGCCGTGCGCGTGACCGCGCTGATGGCCAATGTGGCGCTGATCGCGCCGCTGGTGGGCCCGCTGGCCGGCGCCGCCTTGATCGAGCTGGCGCCGTGGCGCAGCTGCTTCCTGTTCATCGCCGCGCTGTCGCTGCTGTCCTTGATCGGCCTGTATTTCCGCATGCCGGAAACCGTGCAGCCCAGCCATGAGAAGCTGCCGCTGTCCAGCATGGGGCGCGATTATCTGAAGGTGTTCGGCCACCGCCGCTTCGTGCTGGCCGCGCTGTGCATTCCGCTCTTGGCGCTGCCGCTGATGGGCTGGATCGCGCTGTCGCCGGTGCTGCTGGTGCGCGATCTGCACATGAGCACCGTCGAATACGGCTTCATGCAGATTCCGGTGTTCGGCGGCCTGATCGCCGGCAACCTGGCGCTGGCCGTGATCGCAGACCGTTGGCCGCTGGGCCGTTCCGCCTTGGTGGGCATGTGGCCCATCGTCGGCGGTCTGGCGATGATGGCTGCCGGCGTGGCCTTCTCTTCCGTGCCGCAATATTGGATGGTGGCCGGCATGAGCCTGATGGCTTTCGGCGAGGGCATGGCCTTCGGCGTGCTGTACCGCTTCGCCCTGATGTCTTGCGACGTGGCTGGCCGCGGCACCATCTCCGCCAGCATGAGCATGCTGTCTATGGCCGGCTACGCGGTGGGCATCGAGCTGTTCCGCCAGGCTTACCAGGCATTTGGCCTGGCCGGTTTCGCCGCGTTGGCGCTGTGTTTCTCGCTGGCATATGTGATGCTGGGCCGCAAGATGGTGGGCATCGCCATGGCCGAGCGCGCCGCGCCGGCCGAGCCGCAGGGCGAACTGGCTGGCCAGAACGCCTGATTTTTGTTTTGAGTAGGTTCACAAGCCCGGCCGCCCAGCGTTCCGGGCTTGTGTTTTTGCTGCGGCGCGGCGGGCGATGGCCGGCCGACCATTCTGTCTCTATAATCGATCGCTTGAGATTGCCGATACGGATTACCCAACCATGACCAAACGCAAGATTCTGGTGACCAGCGCGCTGCCTTACGCCAACGGTGCCATTCACCTGGGCCATATGCTCGAACACATCCAAACTGATGTCTGGGTGCGTTTCCAGAAGATGCGCGGCCACGAATGCTATTACGTCTGCGCCGACGATACCCACGGCGCGCCCATCATGCTGGCTGCCGAGAAGCAGGGCATCACTCCCGAGCAGCTGATCGACCGCGTCAAGAGCGAACACCTGTACGATTTCAGCGGCTTCGGCATTGGCTACGACAATTACTACAGCACCAACAGCCCGGAAAACAAGGCGCTGGCGGAGCAGGTGTACAAGGCGCTGCGCGCCGACGACAAGATCGCCGTGCGCACTATCGAGCAGCTGTACGATCCGGAAAAGCAGATGTTCCTGCCGGACCGTTTCGTCAAGGGCGAGTGCCCCAAGTGCGCGGCCAAGGATCAGTACGGCGACAACTGCGAAGTCTGCGGCGCTACCTACAACCCCACCGAGCTGAAGAACCCGTACTCGGCCGTTTCCGGCGCCAAGCCGGAACTGAAAACCTCCGAGCACTACTTCTTCCGCCTGGGCGAGTGCGCCGACTTCCTCAAGGGCTGGACCTCGGGCTCCACCCGCCGCGCCGACGGCAGCGCGCAGCCGCACCTGCAGCCCGAATCGCTGAACAAAATGAACGAGTGGATCGACGGCGGCCTGCAGGACTGGGACATCAGCCGCGACGCGCCGTACTTCGGCTTCGAAATCCCGGACGCGCCGGGCAAGTATTTCTATGTGTGGCTGGATGCGCCCATCGGCTACATGGCCAGCTTCAAGAACCTGTGCCAGCGTAGCGGCCTGAACTTCGACGAATGGTTCGGCAAGGACTCCAAGACCGAGATGTACCACTTCATCGGCAAGGACATCCTCTACTTCCACGCGCTGTTCTGGCCGGCGATGCTGAATTACTCCGGCTTGCGCGCGCCGACCGGCGTGTTCGCCCACGGCTTCCTGACCGTGGACGGCCAGAAGATGTCCAAGTCGCGCGGCACCTTCATCCAGGCCAAGAGCTATCTGGATTGCGGCCTGAATCCGGAATGGATGCGCTACTACATCGCCGCCAAGCTGAATGGCCGCATCGAGGACATCGACCTCAATCTGAACGATTTCGTGGCGCGGGTGAATTCCGACCTGGTGGGCAAGTTCGTCAACATCGCCAGCCGCTCCGCCGGCTTCATCGCCAAGCGCTTTGATGGCCAGTTGGCCGGCACGGTGTCCGATATCGACATCCTGGCCCAGCTGCAGGCCGCGGCCGAGGAATTGGCCGCCGCCTACGAGGCGCGCGAATACGCCAAGGCGCTGCGCGACGTGATGGCGCTGGCCGATGTGGTGAACGGCTATGTCGACGCCAACAAGCCGTGGGAGCTGGCCAAGCAAGAAGGCCAGGACGCGCGTCTGCAGGAAGTCTGCACCGTGCTGATCAATGCCTTCCGCCTGCTGACTATCTACCTGAAACCGGTGCTGCCCAAGCTGGCGGAAAGCGTCGAGGCCTTCCTCAACGTGGCCCCGCTGGCCTGGAGCGATGCGGAAACCCTGCTGCTGGGCGACAAGATCAACGCCTACCAGCACCTGATGCAGCGCGTCGACCCGGCGCTGATCGACAAACTGATTGAAGCGAACAAACAGAATATGCAAACGACCCAAGACACGCCGGCTACTGCCGCTCACGAGCCGCTGGCTGAAACCATCAAGATCGACGACTTCGCCAAGGTGGATCTGCGCGTCGGCAAGGTGCTGGAATGCAACTTTGTCGAAGGCTCGGACAAGCTCTTGCAGTTCAAGGTGGACCTGGGCTTTGAAACCCGCAACATCTTCTCCGGCATCCGCAAGGCTTACCAGGAGCCGGAAAAGCTGGTGGGCCGCCATGTGATCGTGGTCGCCAACCTGGCTGAGCGCAAGATGCGCTTCGGCGTGTCGCAGGGCATGATTGTGTGCGCATCCGGCGTGGACGACAGCGAAGGCCTGTTCCTGCTGGACGTGGATGCCGGCGTGAAGCCCGGCATGCGCGTAGGCTGAGTGTAAAAAGATTGTGTTTTGATTCAGATCAAGGTAAATAAGTAGTATTACCAGTTAGCCTGAATCTACTTGGAGTAAACGGCCCCAGCCGCCATATTGGTAGCTGGGGTTTTGCTTTCTGTCGACGGCGTTTAACAGTGCTGTCATTCGGACTTGCTAATATAGGCTTACATCGGACAGGAAGCGGTCTGCGGCGGAACTTCTCGCATGCGGGGCAGACTAAGATAATTCATATGCGCTTGTTTTGTTTAAAAAAAGAATAAGGATATTGATCATGCAAATTTCTCAACTGAAACCCGGCCATAAGATTTTCGAGCACAAGGATTGCGGCCGGACCGAGCATTACGAAGTGGTGAGCATTCGTCAGGTGGGGCGAATGTTCGAGGTGACCTTCAAGTCCGCTCAGGGCCTGGTCAGCGCCATGTATCCCGCCAATGGCTTTATTCAGGCTGCGGCCTGATCGCTTGCGCGTAGCAGCGCGCAATCTCCTGCATCCCACCCAGGCCCCGTGAAAACGGGGCTTTGTCATTTGACATTGGCATGACTGTCGGCCAGTGTTGAGTTTTCTACTGCCAGGTGTACTGAATATGTCTAAGCGCATGCGGCTACTGATGGAGCTGCTGGTTAATTTTCTGCTGCCGTGGCTGTGTTACCGCTGGGCCCGGCCGATGTGGGGCGAGGTCAACGGTTTGTTGGTTTCGTCGGCGCCGCCCGTCTTGTGGAGCCTATGGGAGCTGCGCAGCCATAAGCGCGTGGATGCCTTGAGCATGCTGGTGCTGGCGGGCATTGGCCTGTCCTTGCTGGCCTTGCTGCTGGGCGGCGATGAGCGGGTGCTGCTGATGCGCGAATCCTTGTTGACCGGCTTGTTCGGCACCGCGTTTTTGCTATCCCTATTGCTGCCTCGGCCATTGGTGTTTTATTTGGCGCGCGCGACGATGGAGCGCAGCCGGGATGACGGACGGGAGCATTGCGAGAACTTGTGGCGACAGGCGCCATTCCGCAAAGGCATCCGGCTGATGAGCGCGATGTGGGGCGCGGGCTTGTTGTCGGAAATGGCTTTGCGCGCGTGGCTGGTGAGCTGGTGGCCGGTGGAGCGCTGTTTACTGATCCTGCCTTGGTTGGGATATGGCGTGGCGGCTGTGCTGGTGAGTGCCACATGGTTGATGCGCAAAAGGATGGCGAGAGGGTTGCTTGTTGTGGAGGCGCATCGGGAGACGGTTGCCAGTTAGAGGATCACTGGTCTTTTATTGGCATTTTATATTTATTTCGGGTATAGTCGGACCGTTTTCCTGAGTGAAACCCAAAAAAAAGAGGGCCGCGCTAGGCGGCCCCAAGTTCCGTGATGAACACTTAGGAGAACAGGTATTGCGGACATCCATCGCGCTGGCAGTCGCTTTGGAACTGCAACACCCGTCAAAATGCACAAGGTCGGTTGCTTCGCTAGCGGGTTGGCAGACCTGCTAGCGGGCGGTTCAGCTTTGCTTTCGCATCGCTGCCGACCACGATGTCAATTTAGCGCTTCTTTGTTGATCGCTTATGTTTTTGCCGGCGGCAACTGTTAAGGAATATGAACCCGTCACGATGTCGATCTGCAAGAAAAATCAAAAGAACGCTTGACGGATTATTTAACCTGAAGTATAGTTCACTCCTCTGCACGAAACGCAGCGCAGAAAAGAATTCAGACGCGGGGTGGAGCAGTCTGGTAGCTCGTCGGGCTCATAACCCGAAGGTCGTAGGTTCGAATCCTGCCCCCGCAACCAATAAGCAAAAGGCCAACTTGAAAAAGTTGGCCTTTTTGCATTGTGTTCTAGCTGTTATGTTCCGGCATTCCCCTCCGGAGCTGAAGCATATGCCTTGGCTGCGCTACGTTCCTAGGCGCTTGGGCTGCCTGATTTTTGCTTTGTTCACGCGGTTTCCATTTCAATCTGAAAGTGTCCCGTCATCTTGCTGAGTCTGCGGGCCTGATGGTTGAAATCATTGACTGTGTCGTGGGCCTGGCGGATGTGCTCCCTCATGCTGGCCAGCTGGCGCGACATGTCCTGCATTTGTTGATTGAGATCGCCTGCTGTCGAGGATTGTTGGCTATTGGCGCCGGCAATGTCCTGCATCATCAGGTTAACTTCGCCGACTGCGCCCAGAATTTGCTCAAGTTGGCCGGCGGTTTGCCGCTGGGCTAGGCTGCCGGCCTGGGTTTCGCTGCCTACTTGGTCCATGGCCTCCACGCTTTGGTCGGAGGCTTGGCGCACGCCGCTGACCAGTTGCTTGATTTCGATCGTGCTGCTGCTGGTTCGCTCTGCCAGTTTTCTTACCTCATCGGCGACGACGGCGAAGCCTCGGCCGTTTTCTCCTGCGCGCGCGGCTTCTATCGCGGCGTTCAGCGCTAACAGATTGGTTTGCTCCGCGATGTCATGGATCGCCTGAGCGACTTGATTGATGTTGCCGACCGCTTTAGTCAGGGAGTGGATGGAAAGTTGCGCGCGGCCTACCGTTTCGACGGTGGATTCGCTCAATTGCCTGGATTGTTCAACTTGGCCCGAGCTTTGCTCAAGTGTGAGGCGAGCGTCCTGGCTCAGCTCCGCGGTGCGGCCGGCGTGCCCGGCGACCTGCTCTATCGACACGGACAACTGCTCGATGGTGGCGCACAGGGTTTGAATATTGTCGCTGCCGGCCACAACCCGCGCCACAGCATTCTCCAGCGCCTGATGCAGCTTGCCTGCGTCATGCTCCAAGTCGCGTGCGGTCATCTGCAACTCATCGATCACGACTTTCAAATGTACCTGGGTATAGGCCAGCGCGCATTCCAAGCGGCCATCTTCGCCTCTGCCATGAATGGATAGCGCCTGGTCAAGCTTGCCTTCCGCGATATTTTCGCAGATGCGCAATAGGCGTTGTCGCCGCTTGGCTCGCCACTGTTCGAAAACCAACCAGGCGATCAGCGAGGCCAAACCGAGAGAGGCCATGCAGTATGCCATGAGCGCATTGTCCTTTAGCATGGTCTGGCCGAGTAATGCGCAGAACAACAAGGCGGCGAGCAATTGGCGGACGCGATTTTCCTCTATGCCGTGGCGTGGATGAGAAGAGGGCTGCGTGGTGTTCAACAGCGGCGGGTAGTTTTTTTCTGCCGCGGCGATGTCCGCGCGGGTCGCTGGCGAGCGCACCGACATATAGCCGGTAAGCTGTCCCTTTTCCTTCACGGGAACCACGATGGCGTCCACCCAGTAATGATCGCCGTTTTGGCAGCGGTTTTTCACGATGCCGCGCCAAGGCTGTTCCCGTTTCAAGTGGCTCCACAGGTCCTCAAACAGAACGGGAGGCATGTCGGGATGGCGAACGATATTGTGATTGCGTCCCAAGAGCTCATCGCGAGAAAAGCCAGAGACCTGGACAAATGCGTCATTGACGTGGGTGATGATGCCTTTTGGATCCGTGCGCGAGACAATCAGTCCTTGCTCGAAGCGCTGCTCACGCTGCGTGACGGGTAGATTCTTCTTCATGCTTGGCCCCAGGAGGGATGTGGTCGCTGAAAGAAGAATTCTATGGATGGTAAAATTCCCAAAGCATGAGAATTGTCAATGATTGCCGTATGACACCATTATTTTTGACGCGAGATAGTTATAGCGTGGATTTTCCGATACAAGCGGAGTCTGACGAGATGGGGCGCGGTGGCATTGCGGGCAAGGCTGGGCACGCCATCCCGCGCATGGCTGGTGTATATCTGGTGGCAGAGAAGGGCGATTATGATGCCGACGGGCGGCTGAAGCTCACTAGCGATTCGCCGCTGATCCGATAGTAGATTTTGTCTTCTACAATGGACGCGCCAAGGCGGCGATAGAATTCTAGCGCGCCGGCGTTGCCGCGTTCGGCGGTCCAATCCATTCGTTTGCAGCCATTTTGAACGGCCAATTGCGCCAGCGCGCGCATCAGGGCGCGGCCTGCGCCGCTGCCGCGGGCTTCCGGCAAGGTGAACAAGTCTTTCATATACAACTGGCCGCTGTATTCCGGAGCGGGGTAAAGCAGAGAGAACGTGGCCAAACCTAGCGGCTGGCCATCCCGTTCCGCCAGCATGATCTGCACGCCGCAGTGCGGCTGGAACAAATTATCCCGCGCATAGCGGGCCGATGCCTCTCGGCTGGCGCGTTCCGGGCCGAAATAATGCAGGTCTATCTGATAGAACAATTCCGCCAGGATGGCGGAGTCTTCGGGCGTGGCGAGGCGGGTGAGAGTCATGCCTTTGTCCAGGGTGGGCAAAGGCATGATCATAACGGTTTTGAATATTTGCGTGCTTTATTCGTGATCGCGGCGGAACACCCAGCTCAGTTCGCTGGAGGCGGTGGCGTCGAAGGCATAGCCTTCGCTGTCGAAGCCGCGCAATTGTACCGGATCGGTCACGCCGCGCTCGGCGGCCCAGCGCGCCATCAGGCCGCGCGCGCGCTTGGCGTAGAAGCTGATGATCTTGTACTGGCCGTTTTTTTTGTCCTGAAACACCGGAGTGACGATGGCGGCGTTCAGCAGCTTGGGTTTGACCGATTTGAAGTACTCATCCGATGCCAGATTGACCAAAGTGCGCTGCCCCAGCGCATCCAATTGCTCGTTGAGCTTGTCGGTGACGATGCCGCCCCAAAACTCATACAGATTCTTGCCGCGGCCATTGGCCAGCCGGGTGCCCATTTCCAGCCGGTAGGCCTGCATCAGGTCCAGCGGACGCAGCGCGCCGTACAGGCCGGACAGGATGCGCAGATGGTTTTGCAGATAGCTCACGGCGGGCTCATCCAGCGTGGCGGCGTTCAGACCCTCGTAGACATCGCCCATGAAGGCGTAGACGGCTTGCTTGGCATTGCCTGGCGTGAATGGCGGCTGCCAGTCGGCGTAGCGGCCGACATTCAGATTGGCCAGCGCGTCGCTGATGCTCATCAGCTTGGCGATGTCCAGCGGGCTTTTCTGGCGCAGCGCGGCGATCAGCTCGGCGCTGTGGTCCAGCAGATCGGGTTGGCTGAAGCGCGAAAGCGCGGGCGGGGTTTGGTAATCCAGCGTCTTGGCCGGCGAAATCACCATCAGCATGCGGCACATCCTCCTTGTCAGAGCGCTATTGTAAGCAAGTTTGCGCGCTCGCGCCCGGGGCGCGGGTTTCGTTAGAATGGAAAGCACGCGATATGAAAGGAACGAAGCATGCGAGTGCTGGTGCAAAGAGTGTCCCGCGCGGCGGTGACGGTGGAGGAGCGGATCACCGGCGAAATCGGCGCGGGCCTGCTGTTGCTGGTGGGCGTGGAGGAGGCGGACGGGGCGGACGATATCGGCTGGCTGGTGCGCAAGATCGTCCAGCTGCGCATTTTCAACGACGAGGCCGGCGTGATGAACCGCAGCCTGCAGGATAGCGGCGGCGAGGCGCTGGCGGTCAGCCAGTTCACCCTGCACGCCAGCGTCAAGAAGGGCAACCGCCCCTCTTATTCGCGGGCGGCGCGCGGCGATATTTCGCAGCCTATGTTCGAGCGCTTCGTCGCCGAGCTGGCAAGCGCGCTGGGCAAGCCGGTGCCGACCGGCGTCTTCGGCGCCGACATGCAGGTCAGCCTGATCAACGACGGCCCGGTCACCATCTGGCTGGACAGCAAGAATCCGGAGTAGCGGGATGAATCGCTGGCAGCAGCCGTGGCGCGTGTTGGTGGTGCCCTATTATTTGAACCGGTATGCGCGGCAGGCGCATGTCTTGCGCGTGGTTCTGGCTTTTCTCATCGGGCTGGCGCTGGTGTTGACGACCGGGTTGCCGCATGGCGGCTGGATGCTGGTGACGATTTTGATCGTGCTGGGCGGCGTGCCGCATTGGGGCGGCGTGCGGCGCAAGGCGCTGGAGCGGATGGGCGGCTCGCTGCTGGGCGCTGCGGCGGGCCTGATAGCCATCGTGCTGCATGGCTGGTCGCCCTGGGCCTGCTATGGCTGGATGCTGGCGGTGGTGGGCCTGAGCAGCTGGCATGCGCAGGGGAAGGGCGGCTATCTCGCCTTGCTGACCGGCATCACCCTGGTGATTGTCGGCGGCCTGGGCGATGAGCCCATTGCGGAAGCCTTGTGGCGCAGCTGCAATGTGCTGATCGGCTCGCTGATAGGCATGGCCGCGGCGGCGACGCTGCCTTTGCGGGCGGTGGATAGCTGGCGTTTCCTGCTGGCGGACAATCTGCGCGAGGCGGCCTTGCTATACAACCGCATCGCCCGGCGCTTACCGGTGGAGGGGGACGCGGCGCTGGATCAGTTCAATGCCAGGCTGATCCGGATGCGGGGCTTGCTGGCCGCGGTCACGCAGGAGGCTGCGCTGAGACATGCCGAGCTGGACCAGGTGCAGCGCGCGCAGCGCAGCATCTGGACCTTGCTCGACAGAATGGACGAAGTGGCCGCCGATACGCCGGCTTTGGCGGAAAGCCGCTCGCCGCGGCGGGTGATCGTGCGCACCTTGCTGCGCGCCGCGCATGCCTTGCGTTTCAATCAGCCGCAGTTGCTGGCCGATCCGCTGCCCGCCGCCGACAATCCGGCGAAAATGCGTCAACCTACCCATTGCCACTGGCTGGTGGCGGAATTGTCGCTGACGGTGGAAGGGCTGCGCGGACAGTTGCAGGAGATCCTGCCCCGCTTGATCGCCGCGCCGCCGCCGGCGCGCAGTCTGGTGAGGAAGATGATGGGTTTGGATCGTTTGACGAAGGGGAAATGAACAAGGCCGGGAGTTGTCCCGGCCTTGTTTGTCGCCGGCTGCTTACAGTCCGACGATTTTGACTTTCTGACCCGGCTGCAGATGGCTGGGCTGGCGGCTGCCGTTCAGCTTCTGGATGTCGTGGTGCGTCACGCCGAAACGGCGGGCGATGCTGAACACCGTGTCGCCGCGCTGCACCACGTATTCGGCGCTGTGGCGGTTGCTGGGCGCGGGACGGTTGTCAGCGGCCTGGATCAAGGCCGGGTCGCGCTTGCTTTCATTGCTGGCGAGAAGCGCGTCTTGCTGGGCGTCGGCTTTGAGTCGCAGTTGTTGGCCGGCTTGCACCAGGTTGCCGTCCAGGCCGTTCAGCGCCTTCAGCTCATCCACGCTCAAATTGCTGCGGCGCGCGATGCTGTACAGCGTATCGCCGCTGGCCACGGTGTAGCTGCCCAAGTCGCGGGTGGCGAGCGAGCGGGCCGGGCCGTTGTCGTCAGGCGCGGCGCTGGCCAAAAGCGTCGTGGTTTGCCGCGCGATGTTGGGTTCGATGGCATTGCTGGCCGTGGCAGGGACCGCTTCAGGCGCGGCTGCGGCGATGACGGCGACCGGCTGCACGGCTGGCGTCGCGGCCGGAACTGGCGCGGCGGATGCGGTCAATACCGCGGGAGCCGCGGAGGGCGATGGTTGCGGCGCGGGAGCGGGCGTTTCATCCGCTTGCGCCAGCATGGTCGCGCCGGCGATAGCCGGCTGGCTCAGCGGCGTGTCCACCGACTCCAGCGGCTGGCCGTCGTTCAGTTGCTTGTTCATCGCCACCAGCACCGGTTGGCCGGCGCGCAGGGTGGCGCCGCTGATGCGGTTGGCGGCCAGCAGCGACGAAGCGCTCATGCCGTGATCGTTGGCGATGTCGCGGACATTCTGGTCGGATTTGGGAACATAGACTTCCCAAGTCAGCAGCGGCTTGTCCCATTTTTCCAGGCTGGCCTGGAATTTTTCGGCTTTGGCCACCGGCAACAGCATCTGGCGGCCGGCCTTGTAGGCGAACACCGGCAAGTTGAAGGCCGGGTTCAGCTCCTTGAAGTCGGAAACCGACATGCCGGCCAGTTTGGCCGCGATGTCGATATTCATGTGCTTGCCGGTTGAGACGCTGACGAAGTAGGGCTTGTTCGGGAATTTGTCGAGGTGGACGCCGTATTTTTCCGGATCCAGCAGGATATTGCGCACCGCCAGCAGCTTGGGCACGTAGTTGCGCGTCTCGTTCGGCATCCGGATGGTTTCGTAACTGGGCGTCACGCCGGCGGCCTGAGCCTTGGCGATGGCGCGGGCGACATTGCCCTCGCCCCAGTTGTAGGCGGCCAGCGCCAGACCCCAGTCGCCGAATTGGGCGTACAGGTTTTGCAGATAATCCAGCGCGGCGCGGGTGGCGTCCACCACGTCGCGGCGGCCGTCATACCACCAGGTTTGCTCCAGGCCGTACTGGCGGCCGGTGGCCGGCATGAACTGCCACAGGCCGGCCGCGCCGACGCGCGAGCTGTTGGTGGGCACGAAGGCGCTCTCCACCATGGGCAGCAGCGCGATCTCGGTCGGCATGCCGCGGCGCTCCACCTCGTTCATGATGTGGAACAGGTATTTGCGGCTGCGGTCCAGCGTGCGTTTGAAGTATTCCGGGCGGCTGGCGTAGAAACGTTCCTGGCGGCGCACCGTGTCGGCGCTGACCTCGTCCATTTGGAAGCCTTCCCGCACGCGTTTCCATACATCGTCGCCATTGCGCAACAGGCTGGAGTTCTGCAGCATCATGTCGAGGCCGGCGGCCAAGCCCTCATCCACGCTTTGCGCGGGGGCGGGATTGGCGGCGGCTATGGCTGTCGATGCCGAAAGCAAAGCCAACGACAAGGAAAGTGCCAATGGTGTAAGGCGTATCATCTGGCGGACCCGTAATTCTGATTCTGGCTGATGCTAATCACGCGCTTTAGGGGTGTCAATTGAAAAAACCAAATAATTTCATGCGCTTTCATTGTTAATAGCCCAATTCCAGCGCAAGCAAAGGATAAAGCTGCGGCGCACCGCAGATTCACTTATCCGGCATGGGGCATGGTCAGCGGAAATCGTTTTTCCAGGCGCGCAGCCGGGCAAAGCAGGCGGTTTCATCGTCATCGGGCCGGCCGCCTTGCTGGAGCAGGCTGGCGCGGATAGCCGGCACGCCGCTGCGCAAAAATGGATTGCTGGCGATTTCCAGCGCGATGGTGGAGGGCAGCGTGGCCTGGCCGCGTTCGCGCAGCGCCGTATCGCGGCTCATCCGCATGCTCAGCACCGGATTGGCCGGGTCGGCGGCCAGGGCGAAGCGCAAATTGGACAGCGTGTATTCGTGGGCCGGGTAAACCTTGGTTTCCGGGGGCAGAGCCGCCAGTTTTTTCAGCGAATCCAGCATCTGCCGCGGCGTGCCTTCGAACAGCCTGCCGCAGCCTGCCGCGAACATGGTGTCGCCGCAAAACAGATGTCCTTCTATATGGTATGCAAGATGGTCCAAGGTGTGGCCCGGCACCGCCAAGACTTTCGCCGTCCCCATGCTCAGCGTGACGCTGTCGTTTTCTGAAACCGGACAGGTGATGCCGGCCAGGCCGATCGGGCCGTAGACAAGGGCGTCCGGCCAGGCTTGAGCCAATTCCGCCACGCCGCCGCAATGATCGCCATGATGATGGGTAATCAGAATCGCTTCCAGCTGAAGGTTTTCGGCCGCCAGATAATCCATCAGCGGTGCGGCTTCGCCCGGGTCCACTGCCACCGCGCGCGCGCCCTGGCGCAAAACCCAGATATAATTGTCAGTGAACGCCCCAACCGGGGTGATGCTGAAACTGGCTGGCATAAGGCCCTCCTTAGATGAAAAATTCGTTTGGCGCCTGGCTGACCGACACCGAGCTGGGCCGCTATCTGCTTGAGCGCGAGCAGGCCTATTTCGAACGGGCGGTCGCCGATGTGTTCGGATATCACGCCGTGCAGGTGGGCGTGCCGGAGATGGATGCCTTGCGCGGCAACCGCATTGCCTGGCAGTGCCGGGTGGCCGATCACGGCGAAGTGGGCGTGCGTTGCGACGCCGCCTTTTTGCCGTTCGAAACCCGCAGCCTGGACCTGCTGGTCATGCCCCATGTGCTGGATTTTACCACTCAGCCGCACCAAGTACTGCGCGAGGCCGATCGCGTGCTGATGCCGGAGGGGCGTTTGATCCTGACCGGCTTCAATCCCTTGTCGCTGTGGGGCGTGCGCCGGTTGATCCAGGGCAAGGAGCGCGCGCCGTGGAACGGCAACTTCTTCACCCAGCTGCGGATCAAAGACTGGTTGGCGCTGCTGGAGCTGGAGCTGGAAGAGAGCGACTTTATCGCTTACGCGCCGCCGTTCTCCAAGCAGGATTGGCTGGGCCGCTGCGATTTCATGGAGGGGGCCGGCGAGCGTTGGTGGCCGCTGGCGGCCGGCGTTTACGGCATCGAGGCGGTGAAGCGCCGGCGCGGCATGCGCCTGATCACGCCGAAATGGAAGCAGGCGGCCCAGAGCCAGGGCGCGCTCGGCGTAGTGGCCGGCAATGAGCGCCAGCATACCCACAAGCAACCCGACAGCAACAAGCAGGACGGCGCACCGTCCTGTTAATCAACGAGACAGCATGACTACTGAAGACAAAGTCGAGATTTATACCGACGGCGCCTGCAAGGGCAATCCCGGCCCCGGCGGCTGGGGCGCCTTATTGCGTTACAAGGGCAAAGAAAAGGAATTGTGCGGCGGCGAGCGCGGCACCACCAATAACCGCATGGAGATCATGGCGGTGATCAAGGGCTTGGAAGCGCTGAACCGGCCGTGCCGCGTGGTGGTCTATACCGACTCGCAATACGTGCAGAAAGGCATTTCGGAGTGGATACACGGCTGGAAGGCGCGCGGCTGGAAAACCGCGGCTAAAGAGCCGGTGAAGAACGCCGATCTATGGATGCAGCTGGACGCCGAGCGCAACCGCCACCTTGAAGTGGAGTGGCGTTGGGTCAAGGGCCATGCCGGCCATGAGTTCAACGAGAGAGCCGACCAACTCGCCAATCAAGGCGTGTCGGCGGCGTAAAGCAAGCAGCGGCCGTCTCTATTTAAGGGGCGGCGAGCGGGAAGCAGCATGAGACAGATTATCCTCGATACCGAAACCACCGGTCTCGATCCGCAGCAGGGCCACCGCATCATCGAGTTCGCCGGCCTGGAAATGATTGGACGCAAGCTCACCGGCAAGCATCTGCATCTATATATTCATCCCGAGCGGCCCATCGATCCCGACGCCCAGCGCGTGCACGGCATTTCGCTGGAGTTTCTCGAAGGCAAGCCGGTATACGCCAAGGTGGCGCAGGAAATCGCTGATTTTCTGCGCGACGCCGAGCTGATCATCCACAACGCGCCCTTCGACGTAGGCTTTCTCAATGCCGAGTTCGGCAAGCTGGGGCTGCCGCCGGTGCACGAGCTGTGCGCCAATGTGATCGACACGCTGGCCGAGGCGCGCGACATGTTCCCCGGCAAGCGCAACAGCCTGGACGCCTTGTGCGACCGTTTCGAGATCGACCGCTCCAACCGGACGCTGCACGGCGCGCTGGTGGACTGCGAGCTGCTGTCCGAAGTCTATCTGTGGATGACGCGCGGCCAGGAAAGCCTGGCCATGGACATCGATGTGGAGGTGCCGGGCGCCTTAAGCGGCCAGGACATCGATTTCGAGCGCAAGCCGTTGAAAGTGGCGCGGGCGAACGAGGCGGAGCTGGCCGAGCATCAGGCTTATCTGGATACCTTGGACAAAACCGTCAAAGGCGCGTGCATCTGGCGCGCCTTGGAAAATCCGGCGCCGGCGGAGGGCTGAGGCCATGGCGAGAATGATCGCGCTGGTGCCGGCGGCGGGCTCCGGCAGCCGCTTCGGCGCGCCCAGCCCCAAGCAATATCTGCAATTGAACGGCAAGCCGCTGATGTGGCATACGCTGGCCACCTTGGCGGCGGTGGACGCCATCGATGAAGTGGCGGTGGTGATTTCGCCGCAGGACGAGTGGTTCGACGATTTCGACTGGAATCTGCCCAAGCTGTCCATCCATCGCGTCGGCGGCGCCTGCCGCGCCGAAAGCGTGACGCAGGGCTTGCAGGCCTTGGCCTGCGCCGAGGATGACTGGGTGCTGGTGCACGACGCCGCGCGCTGCTGCCTGCCGGCGGCGGCGGTGGAGCGTCTGATCGCCGCGCTGGCCCAGCATCAAGTGGGCGGCCTGCTGGCCCTGCCGGTGCCGGACACGGTGAAGCGGGCGGACAGCGAGGGGCGGGTGGGCGCGACGGTGTCGCGCAATGGCCTGTGGCTGGCGCAGACGCCGCAAATGTTCCGCGCCGGCCTGCTGGCCAAGGCGTTGGCTGGCGTGGCGGCGGAAGACATCACCGACGAGTCGTCCGCCATCGAGCGCTTGGGCATGAAGCCCTTGCTGGTGGAAGGCGACGCGCAGAATTTCAAGGTAACCTATCCCCGCGACCTGGCGCTGGCGCGCGCCATCCTGGCCGCGAGGGATGCTGAATAAACGGTAAGAATATGTTCCGAATCGGACAAGGCTACGATGTGCATCAGCTGGTGGAAGGACGTCCGCTGATTCTGGGCGGCGTGGACATTCCGCACGCCAAAGGGCTGTTAGGCCATTCCGATGCCGACGCGCTGCTGCACGCCATCACCGACGCGCTATTGGGCGCGGCGGCGCTGGGCGATATCGGCCGCCATTTCCCGGATACGGCCGTCGAGTTCAAGGGCGCGGACAGTCGCGTCCTGTTGCGCGAGGCGGCGGCGCGCGTGCGCGCGGCCGGCTGGCGGCCCATCAATGTGGACAGTACCCTGATCGCGCAGCAGCCCAAGCTGGCGCCGCATATCGACGCGATGCGCGCCAATATCGCCGCCGACCTGGGGCTGGACATCGCCGCGGTCAACGTCAAGGGCAAGACCAATGAGAAGCTGGGCTATCTGGGCCGTTGCGAAGCCATTGAAGCCCAGGCGGTCTGCTTGCTGATGCCGGCCTGAAACCGGCGCGCGGGCTGTCATGAAGGCCCGCTTGTGGGATAATCCGACATCATCGCCCAGCCTGTATGGGCGGAACCACACCTAAGCCAGGAGGCCACACCATGCTGACCCAGGATCAACTGAAGCTCGCCGTCGCCAAGAAAGCGCTGGAATTCGTGCCGGAAGACGCCATCATCGGCGTGGGCACCGGCAGCACCGTCAACCTGTTCATCGAGGAGCTGGCCAGCATCAAGGGCCGGATCAAGGGCGCGGTGTCCAGCTCCGAGGCCTCCACCGCCCGCCTGAAAGCGCATCACATCCCGGTGTTCGATTTGAACGAAGTGGAAAAGATGCCGGTGTACATCGACGGCGCCGACGAGATCAACCATCACCTGCACATGATCAAGGGCGGCGGCGCGGCGCTGACGCGCGAGAAGATCGTCGCCGGCGTGGCGGACGAGTTCATCTGTATCGCCGACGAGAAAAAATACGTCGCGATGCTGGGCGCTTTCCCGCTGCCTATCGAAGTGATCCCGATGGCGCGCAGCTATGTGGCGCGCGAACTGGTGAAACTGGGCGGCCACCCGGAGCTGCGTCAGGGCGTGAGCACCGACAACGGCAACGTCATCATCGACGTGCACGGCCTGCAGATCATGAAGCCGGTGGAGCTGGAAGAGATCATCAATCACATCGCCGGCGTGGTCACCTGCGGCCTGTTCGCCCGCCGCCGCGCCGATGTGCTGCTCTTGGGCAAGCAGGACGGCGTGGAAGTGCTGCGCTAAACCGAATGGGAATCCGCGCCGCCGCGCGCCGGCGGCGCTTAGATGTCATGTCATAGCATTGTCATCTGTCTGGATTAAAATTCCCGTTTACCCCGATTACCCGCAAGATTCTGAGGCGAACATGGCAGATCACATTTCCAAACAGTTCGATCTGGAACTGGAAACCATCCGTACCCGCGTGCTGCAAATGGGCGGGCTGGTGGAGCAGCAGATTCTGTCCGCCATCGAAGCGATGTTGTCCGGCGACATCTCCCGCCTGGACAAGGTGATGGCCGAGGATGCGCTGGTCAATGCGATGGAGGTGGGCATAGACGACGATTGCCTGCACATCATCGCCCGCCGCCAGCCGGCTGCCAGCGATCTGCGCATCGTCTTCACCGTGATCAAGATCATCACCGATCTGGAGCGCATCGGCGACGAGGCGGCCAAGATCGCGCGCATGGGCAAGACCATCCATCAGTCCGAGCGCTACCAGATGCCGCGCTTCCGCGAGATCGAAAAGATGGCCGAAGTGGCGCTGGCCATGCTGCGCCGCGCGCTGGACGCCTTCGCCCGGCTGGACACCACCGCCGCGCTGGAATTGGCGGAAGAAGACCAGCGCCTGGACGAGAATTTCGCGTCCGAGCTGCGCCAGCTGATCACCTTCATGATGGAAGATCCGCGCACCATCAGCATGTCCATCGACACGCTGTTCATCTCCAAGGCCATCGAACGTATCGGCGACCACGCCAAGAACATTTCCGAGTACGTGGTCTATCTGGTCAAGGGCAAGGATATCCGGCACACCACGCTGGAAGACAAGAAGCGCGAAACCCTGGGCCGCTGATCGCCGACGGACATGACGCTGGAGCCAAAATGGCGGTAACATCTCGCGGTTACCGCCATTTTGTTTGTCCGGTCCGCCGAAGCGCCCAGGCGCCGCGGCTGCCGGACAGACGCAACTCAAGAAGAAAAGGGGTGTCCTTGACACACGCCACGCCCCCCCACACCGTGCTTGCCACCATCGATCTGGGCTCCAACAGCTTTAGGCTGCAGGTATCCCGCGTGGTGGATGATCAGCTTTACGCCTTGGACGTGATGAAGGAAACCGTGCGCCTGGGCGCCGGCCTCACCGCGGACAAATACTTGAACGACGACACCCAAGAGCGCGCGCTGGCCTGCCTGGCCCGTTTCGGCGAGCGCCTGCGCGGCTTCGAGCCCGCGCAAGTGCGGGTGGTCGGCACCAATACCCTGCGCGTGGCCAAGAACGCCACCGGCTTCATCGCCGAAGCCGAAGAGCGGCTGGGCTTCCCCATCGAAGTGATCGCCGGCCGCGAAGAGGCCCGGCTGATCTATCTGGGCGCGGCCCATTCCTTGCCGGACACCAAGGAGCGCCGTCTGGTGGTGGACATCGGCGGCGGCTCCACCGAATTCATCATCGGCAGCCACTACAAGTCGCTGGTGACCGAAAGCCTGCCCCTGGGCTGCGTCAGCTATACGTTGCGCTTTTTCCCGGAGGGCAAGCTCACTCGCGGCAATTTCCGCGACGCGGGGCTGGCGGCGCGCAACGAGATCCAGCGCATCCGCCATGAATACCGCCCCAGCGAGTGGCAACTCGCCGTGGGCACCTCCGGCACCGCCCGCTCCTTGCGCGACGTGCTGGAAATCAACGACTGGAGCCGTTCCGACATCACGCTGGACGGCATGGAAAAGCTGCGAGCGGTGCTGATCGAGCAAGGCAGCATAGACGCGATCAAGGTCAACGGCCTCAAGGCCGACCGCGCGCCGGTATTGGCCGGCGGTCTGGCCATCATGATCGCCGTGTTCGAAGAGCTGCAGATCGAGAAGATGATCGTCACCGAAGGCGCGCTGCGCGACGGCGTGCTCTACGATCTGCTGGGCCGCCAGCGCGAGAAGGACATGCGCGACAGTACGGTGGCGCTGTTCAAGCGCCGCTACCACGCGGACGCCCAGCAGGCAGAGCGCGTCAATCAGCTGGCCGAGCGGCTGTACCGCATGCTGGCGGGCGAGGATGTAGACCAGGACATGCTCAAGCGGCTGTCCTGGGCGGCCAAGCTGCACGAAATCGGCCTGACCATCGCCCACACCGCTTATCACAAGCACTCCGCTTACATTCTGCAAAACGCCGACATGCCCGGCTTCTCCAAGCGCGAACAGGCCACGCTGGCCGCCATCGTGCTGGGCCACCGTGGTGATATGGGCAAGATGGCGCAATACATCAGCCAGCCGGCCTTGTGGCAGGCGGTGGTGGCGCTGCGCTTGGCGGTGCTGTTCCATCGCAGCCGCATCGTGATCGAGCTGCCGGAGGTGCTGGACCTGCAACAGCATGCCCGCGGCTTCACGCTGACTGTCAGCGCGGACTGGCTGGAGGCCAATCCGCTGACCGCCAGCAGCTTCCAGCAGGAAGTGAACCAATGGCGCAACGTCGGGTTCCAACTGGTGATCGTCCAGAAGTAAGGCGTCCCCATGGCGTCTGCCGCGGCCCGGTCTTGCCGGGCCGTTTGTCATTCTGGATGGTCAGCCCGATAACAGCCACGGAGGCTTATGCGACACCCTAGCTTGAAGCACAAGATTCCCATGCTGGGCGAAGCGCCCGGCGCCCTGATTCCGGTCGGTGAGGACAAGCACGAGACCGTCAGCATCTCGTTGTTCGACTACCGCGCCGATAGCTTGGCGGAAACGGCATTCGACGATGTCGAGCAAGCGCTGGGCCATCGCCCGGAAAACAGTGTGGCCTGGTTCAATATCTACGGCTTGCGCGACGCGGCGGCGATGAAGCGGATAGGCGGGCGGTTCGGCCTGCACCCGCTGGTGATGGAGGACATCCTCAGCGCGCGGCAGCGGCCCAAGGTGGAGGATTACGACGACTATCTGTTCATCGCCGCTCGGGTATTCGATTACCCCGCCAATGGCGGCCGGCTGCAATCGGACCAGATCTATCTGGTCATCGGCGATGGTTTCGTGCTGAGCTTCCAGGAGCGGCCGACCGGCGTGTTCGAATCGGTGCGCGAGCGCTTGCGCCACGCGCGCGGCCAGGTGCGTCGCAAGGGCGCGGACTACCTGGCTTATTCCTTGCTGGACGCGGTGATAGACGACTATCTTGCCGTGCTCAGCCAGTTCAATGAAAAAGTGGAGGCCACCGACGGCAAGTTGATGGCGGGCGGCGAACAAGGCGTGCTGCGGCAGATCCAGCGGCTGAAGCGCGATTGCCTCAAACTGCGCCGCGCCTTGCTGCCGCTGCGGGAAATGCTGCTGGCGCTCAACCGCAACGAGCGCGACCGTTTCGCCGACGAAACCCTGGTTTACTTGCGCGACGCCTACGACCACACCATCCATGTGCTGGAATCGTTGGAAATGAGCCGCGAGATGGTGGGCGACATGCTGGACCTGTATTTGTCCACTCAGTCGCACCGGCTCAATCTGCAAATGCGCGTGCTCACCGTCATCACCATGATCTTCATGCCATTGACGCTGATCGCCGGCATTTACGGGATGAACTTCGAGAACATGCCGGAGCTGAAGTGGCGCTATGGCTACTATGTGGTGCTGGCGGCGATGACGCTGATTTCCAGCGCCATGGGCTGGTGGTTTTGGCGGCGGCGCTGGATTTGAGCCGGGCGGGGGCCGCCCGGCCCGAGGCTTAATCGAGCTGACGCGCCAGCAGCGGCCAGACCCACTCCGCTTGATCCAGCGACCAGCCGCCGTCTTTGGCGGCTTCGTCCAGCCGGCGCAGCGTCAGCATCGCTTCTCTATCGGGATGGCAGGCGAAGGCGTCGGCCTCTTCCGGGCTCATCGGACCGCCCTGGTAGCCCAAGGTCGCCTCGCTGGCTGGCGACAGCCTAGCGCGATAGCCGGGATCGACAGCGCATAGATAGCGTTTGGCGGCCACGTGCGCGCCCACCAGCATGGCTACGGCGGGGTTGAAGCCCAGGGAGAGCAGATAGTCCTCCCCCAGCTTGTCATGCGCCATCGCGCCGTAAGCCCCCATCGCTTCCATGCCCTCCTGTTCCAATAAATGGCCGACATCGTGCAGAAAGGCGGCGGCGATCAGCGTGTCGTCGTGGCCCCAGTCGCGCGCTAGCGTGGCGGCCTGGATGGCGTGGTCGAACTGGCTGACCGCCTCGCCGTAGCTTTGCCGGCCTTGCCGTTCGAACAGCGCGTAGATTTCGTAGACGCGGCCATCCATCAGAACACCCTCCGGCCTTGATTCCACACATGCCGCACCAGCGGCACGTCGCCCAGCGTCGTCATCGCCACTAGGTCGGCGCGCTGGCCGACGGCGATGTCGCCGCGGTCGGCTAGGCCGACCGAGCGCGCCGGATTGCGGCTGACGGCGGCGACGGCGCGCGGCAGGCTCCAGCCCGCCTGCGTGTGCAGCAGCCAGGCGCCGTGGAGCAGGCTGGCCGGCACGTAGTCGGACGACAGGATGTCCAGCAGGCCTTGGTGGGCCAGCTCCAGCGCTGCCACATTGCCGGAATGGGAGCCGCCGCGCACCGCATTGGGTGCGCCCATCACGGTGGCGAGGCCGTGCCGCTTGGCCGCCGCGGCCGCCTCCAGCGTGGTGGGGAATTCCGAGATCGCCACGCCGTCGCGCAGCGCTTCCTCGATGTGCGCTTCGTCGGTGTCGTCATGGCTAGCCAGCGCGATGCCGCGCGCGCGCGCCATCTCCACCGCCGCCTGTTTGTGGCGGCCGGCGTATTGCGCCTGTTTGGTTTTGCGCTCTTCGACGGCGGCGAGGAAGGTGTCCTCGCTCCAGCCCACTTTCTTCTTGCCGTAGTACTTCTTGTACTGTTCTAGGTCGCGGTACTGGCGCTGGCCCGGCGTGTGGTCCATCACCGAGACCAGCTTCACCGCCGGGTGGCCGATCAGCGGCAGCAGCTCGTCCATCAGCTTGGGGTAGGCCAGCTCGCAGCGCAGGTGGAAGAAGTGCTCGGCGCGCAGCGCGCCTTCGTCCATGCCCTGGTTGATGGCGGCGAAAGCGCTGTGCAGCGTGTCCAGCCGCACGCTGTCGCCTTCCAGATCGCCGACCGACAGCGCATCCAGCACGGTGGTGATGCCGGCGGCCACGCATTGGGCGTCGTGGGTGATGACGGCCGGCAGCGCGGGCCACAGCACGCCGTTGCGCGGCATCAGGTGTTTTTCCAGATTGTCGGTGTGGATTTCCACCAGTCCCGGCAACAGCAGGGCGCCGGCCAGGTCTTCGCCGTCGGGCAGCGCGTGCTCATGGATGGCGACGATCAGTCCGGTCTCGATGTCTATTTGAAGCGCGCCGTTGTCGATGACGCGGTCGGCCAGCACGATGCGGGCGTGGTTCAGAATCTGTTTCATGCGGCGATTTCCGTTTGTTGCGCCAGGGGAACCTGGAAGACGCGGCTGGCGATGGCGTCGCGGGTGGGCGCGTCGTGGAAGATGCCGATCAGCGCTGCGCCGCGGGCAAGGGCCTCGCGCATCAATTGTACGACCACGTCGCGGTTGGCGGCGTCGAGCGAGGCGGTGGGCTCGTCCAGCAGCAGGATGGGCCGCGGCGCGATCATGCCGCGCGCGATGTTGACGCGCTGCTGCTCGCCGCCGGAGAAGGTGGCCGGCGGCAGGCTCCACAGCCGTTCGGCGATGTTCAGCCGCGCCAGCCATTCGCCGGCGGCCAGTCGGGCTTCCGCGTCGGCCGAGCCCCATTCGCGCAGCGGCTCGGCGACGATGTCCAGCGCCGACACCCGCGGGATGACGCGCAGGAACTGGCTGACGTAGCCCAGCGTGTGGCGGCGCACTGCGGCGATTTCATGCGGCAGCGCGCGGGCCATGTCCACCCATGCGCCCTGGTGGAACACGCCGATGCGGCCGCTTTCGACCAGGTAGTTGGCGTACAGCGCCTTCAGCAAGGTGCTTTTGCCGGCGCCGGACGGGCCGGCCAGCGCCACGCATTCGCCGGCGGCCGCTTGCAGCGAGACATCGGTCAGCACCGGCAGGCGCAATCCGCCTTGCTGGTGCAGGGTGAAGGTCTTGCTCAGGTTTTGCGCGTCTATCAATAGCGTATTCATGATTTCAGGCCTGCAGGATGGAAGACACCAGGAGCTGGCTGTACGGGTGTTGCGGATCGTCGAGGATCTGGTCGGTGAGGCCGGCCTCCACCACGCGGCCCTTCTGCATCACCAGCGTGCGCTGCGCCAACAGCCGCGCCACGCCCAGATCGTGCGTCACCATGATGACGGCGATGCCGGCGTCGCGCACCAGGCGGCGGGTCAGGTCCAGGAAGCGCGCCTGCACCGACACGTCCAGCCCGCCGGTGGGCTCGTCCATGAACACCAGCCGCGGCTGCGTCACCAGATTGCGGGCGATCTGCAGCCGCTGCTGCATGCCGCCGGAGAAGGCCGACGGCTTGTCGTCCAGCCGCGCGCGGTCTATCTCCACTTTTTCCAGCCAGTCGCCGGCAGTCTGCCGCAGCCGGCCGTAGTGGCGTTCGCCCAGCGCCATCAGCCGCTCGCTGACGTTGGCGCCGGCGGAGACGCCCATGCGCAGGCCATCGCGGGCGTGCTGGGTGACGAAGCCCCACTCGCTGCGCGCCAGGCGGCGGCGCTCGGCCTCCGGCAGGCGGGTGAGTTCATGCGCCGCGCCGTCGCGGTCGGCGAAGCGCACGCTGCCGGCGTCGGCTGGGAGGCGGCCGGCCAGCGTGGACAGCAGCGTCGATTTGCCGGAGCCGGATTCGCCTACGATGCACAGCACCTCGCCCGGGTACAGCTCGAAATCCACGTCGAAGCAGCCCTGGCCGTTGCCGTAGTCCTTGCAAAGCCCGTTCACGGTGAGGATGGGCGCGATCATGCTTGATTCTCCTGCGTGCGCTGCTGGCAGTAGTCGGTGTCGGAACAGACGAACAGCCGGCTGCCGGCGTCGTCGGTGACGATTTCATCCAGATAGCTGTCGTGCGAACCGCAAATCGCGCAGCCTTGCTGCCAGCTTTGCGCCTCGAACGGATGATCGTCGAAGGCCAGGCTTTCCACCTTGGTGTAGGGCGGGATCGCGTACAGCCGCTTTTCGCGGCCGGCGCCGAACAGCAGCAGCGCCGGGTTCATGTCGAGCTTGGGGTTGTCGAACTTCGGGATCGGCGACGGCGAGGTCAGATACCTATCGTTCACCATCACCGGGTAGTCGTAGCTGGTGGCGATATGGCCGAAGCGGGCGATGTCCTCGTACAGCTTGACGTGCATCAGGCCGTATTCCTGGTGCGCGTGCAGCTTGCGCGTTTCCACCTCGCTGGCTTCCAGCGTGCGTAGCGGCTCCGGCTCTGGCACCTGGAAGATCATGATCTGGCCGGGCTTTAGCGGCGTTTCCGGGATGCGGTGGCGGGTCTGGATCAGTGTTGCCTCGGCGGTGGCCGTGGTGGTGGCCACGCCGGCCACGCGGCCGAAGAAGCGGCGGATGTTGACGGCGTTGGTGGTGTCGTCGGCGCCCTGGTCTATCACTTTCAGCACGTCGTCGCGGCCGATCACGCTGGCCGTCACCTGGATGCCGCCGGTGCCCCAGCCGTAGGGCAGCGGCATTTCGCGGCTGCCGAACGGCACCTGGCAGCCGGGGATCGCCACCGCCTTGAGCAGTGAGCGGCGCAGCATGCGCTTGGTGTTCTCGTCGAGGAAGCCGAAGTTGTAGCGGTCGTGGCGGGCCTCAGTCATGGTCCTTCTCCTGGTCGGCGGCGGCGCGCAGCTGGCGGATCAATGCCAGCTCGGCCTGGAAGTCCACGTAATGCGGCAATTTCAGGTGCTGGACGAAGCCGGAGGCTTCGACGTTGTCGCTGTGATACAGCACGAACTCAGCTTGCTGCGCCGGCGCGTGGGCGGCTTCGCCCAGTTCTTCGGCGCGCAGGCTGCGGTCCACCAGCGCCATCGCCATGGCCTTGCGCTCGGCCTCGCCGAAACTCAGGCCATAGCCGCGGGTGAATTGCGGCGGCGCGGTTTTGCTGCCGGCGAACTGGTTGATCATCTGGCACTCGGTCAGCGTGATCTCGCCGATGTCGATCTCGAAGCCCAGCTCTTCCGGGCAGACCATCACGCTGACTTCGCCCATGCGGATCTCGCCGGCGAAAGGGTGGCTTTCGGCGTAGCCGCGTTGGGTGGAGTAGGCGAGGCCCAACAGCCAGCCTTCGTCGCCGCGCGCCAGGTTTTGCAGCCGCGCCGGCCGGCTGGCCGGGAACATCAGCGGCTCGCGGGTCAGGTCCACTGGTTCCGGATCGCCTGCCGGCGGCTGGTCGGCCTCGATCAGGCCTTCGCGGTCCAGCAGTTGCAGCACGCCGGGCAGCGTGTCCGGCAGCGGCGCGTCGGCCTGTTCCAGCGCCATCTGGTCCGCGGCGGCCATCAGTCCGAAATCCAGCAGCCGCTGGGTATAGTCGGCGGTGGGGCCCAGAATCTGGCCGCCCGGCACGTCCTTGAAGGTGCCGGAAACGCGGCGGCGCACCCGCATCGCGGCGGTATCCAGCGGCAGGCTCTGGCCGAAGCGCGGCAGCGTGGTGCGGAAGGCGCGCAGCAGGAACACGGCCTCCATGCTGTCTCCGCTGGCCTGTTTCAGCGCCAATGCGGCCAGCTCTTCGTCGTACAGCGAGCCCTCCTGCATCACGCGGGCCACGGCCAGGCGCAGCTGCTGGCGGATCTGGGCGATGCTCAGCTCAGGCACGTCCTCGTCGCCGCGGCGCGCGGCGGCCAGCAAGTCCCAGGAGCGGGCGATGGCGGTTTCCCCGCCTTTTACGGCTACGTACATTCAACCCTCCCGGATGCGGGCGCTGCGCGGCAGGCCGGCGATGTGGGTGTCGGTAATCAGCACGGCGTCCACGCCCAGCGGGAAGCGGGCATGGTTGCTTTGCCATTCGGTCCAGAAGCCTTTGGGCAGGCCGGCGGCGCCGAAGCGGCGCGGCGCGGCGAAACCGGGGCCGCTGCCTTCCACCTGCTCGGCGCCGAAACCATCCACTTCGATCAACAGCGTGGCGGAACGGTCCGGGTATTCGGCGCTGCCGGCTTTCAGGCTCATCAGGTCCGGCAGCGGCATGCCGGCGGCGATCACGATGAAATCGGCTTCCTCCGGCAGATCGGTCACGCGCATGCCGGTGTGGAAGCGCAGGCTGGACATGGTTTCATCCGGCAGCGCCGGCAGCCAGGCGCTCACATCCTGGTCTGCCAGCGTATAGAGCAGGGCGGCGGTGGCTGCCTTGAGTCCCGGCAAGGCTGGCGGCAGCACCGGCAGCGCGCGCGGCAGCAGCGGTTCGGCCATCGCGCCAAGCACGGCGCGGAAAGTTTGTTGGGCGTTGTCCACCGGCTGGGCAAAAGCGGTCAGCATTTCATTCTCCCCGCACCATGGTGAAGAATTCGACCTTGCTGGCGGCCGCTTCGCGCGAACAGGAGGCGCGGCGCTCAATCAGCTCGGCTTCAAGCGGCGCGATCCAGGCCGCCATCAACTCCGCATGACGAGCAGAGTCTTGCAGCAGCGCGTCGGCCTGGGCGATCAGCTCGGCGTGGCGGCCGTCGCCGCCGCGCACCCAGCCGTGTCCGATGTGGTCGCCGATCTGGCAGCTGGCGCGGCTGACGCTGACTTCGCCGAGGTTGAAGCGGGCGCCGGTGCCGCCGCTGCGGCCTTGCAGCATCATCAGTCCGGTTTCGGCGCGGCGCAGCCAGCGCGGGGCGGCGGGCAGGGCCGGCGGCAACAGGGCCAGCAGCGGTTCGATCGGGCTGTTGGCCAGCACGCGAAGCCAGCGCTGTCGGGTGGAGGTGTCCATCGTGTGCCTCATGGTTCAAGAAAGATTCATATAAACGTATAGACGTATGCATGATAATGGCGAGCATCGACGGATTAACAGCATGCGGCGATGAAGGTTTTGTGACGTTTTTACGGCGCGGCTAGACCTTCGCCGAGGCGAGACAAAGGGGAGCGTGGCAATGATTGAGAGAGGTTCCGGCGTCGCCGTGTGGCGGCAGATAGAAGACAGCCTGGCTGCGGACATCGCCAGAGGCGCCTTGCTGGCGGGCGCGCAGCTGCCGACCGAGCTGCAATTGGCCGACCGTTTCGCTGTCAACCGCCACACCATACGCCGCGCGGTGGCCACCTTGGTGGAGCGCGGCCTGTTGCGAGTGGAGCAGGGGCGCGGCACCTTTGTACAGGACAATGCGATCGACTACGCCATCAGCAAGCGCACGCGTTTTTCGCAGAATATGGCCAAGCAGAACCTCAGCTCCGACGTGGACATTCTGAATAGCGATACGGTGCCGGCCAACGCCGAACTGGCCGATCTGCTGCAGGTCGCCGTCGGCGACGCCTTGTACCGCATCAAGACGTTGAGCCGGGTGGAGAACCGGGTGGTCGATTACGCCACCCTGTTTTTCCCGGCCGCGCGTTTTCCCGGTTTGCCGGAAGCCTATTTGAAGCATCGTTCGGTGACGCGGGCGCTGGCCGACTGCGGCGTAGCGGACTACACCCGCCGCTTCACCCGCGTCACCGCGCGGCTGCCGGACGCGGATACGGTGGATTATCTGGGCATTCCCAAGAACCGGCCGGTGCTGCATGTGAAGTCCTTGAACGTCGATGCGGCAGGCGCGCCGGTGCAATACGGCGTCACCTGCTTCAACGGCGACCTAGTGCAACTGGTGATGGGGGAGGAGTGATGCGCTATGCCCTGTACTACGCGCCGCGGCCGGATGGCGATTTCTGGCGCGCTGGCTGCGAATGGCTGGGCGCGGATGCCTGTACTGGTGAACGTTTGACGCAGCCCGCGGTGGAGGGCGCGCCGGCGCTGGCCGTGCTTACCCGCGAAGCCGCCCGCTACGGCTGGCATGCCACGCTGAAAGCGCCGTTTGTCTTGAGCGCCGATGTCGATCAGGACGCTTTGATCGGCCGGACGGCGGCGTTGGCCCAAACATTCCAGCCTTTTTCCCTGCCGCTGCAAGTGGCGTGGCTGGGCGATTTCCTGGCCTTGCGGCCGCAAGCTGAGTCGCCGGCGCTGGATGAGCTGGCCGCGGCCTGCGTGGTGGCGCTGGCGCCCTTGGCGGACCGATCCGCGACCTTGAAGGCCAGGGCTGGATTGAATGACAGGCAGCAGGCTTTGTACCGGCGCTGGGGCTATCCCTATGTGTTCGAGCAGTTCCGTTTCCACCAGACGCTTTCCGACAAGCTGGACCGCGAATCCGAGACGGCGGCCGCGCTGGAGCGCGCCGCGCGCCGCCATTTCGCCGGCCTGCTGGACAAGGTGGAGATCGCCGGACTCGCGCTGTTCATTGAGCGCGGGCAGGGCGAGCCGTTCCGCTATCTGGCTTACTGCGGTTTTGACGGCGAGGTGGCGCGCTATGAGTGTTGAACCGGGAGCGTTGTGGTATGTGATCGGCCCGTCCGGGGCGGGCAAGGACAGCCTGCTGGCGTATGCTCGGCGGCGTTTGCCCCAGGGTGTGATGTTCGCCCACCGCTATATCACCCGTCCGGCCGACGCCGGCGGCGAGAATCATGTGGCCTTGAGCGCGGAGGAGTTCGACGCGCGCGAGGCCAGCGGCTGTTTCGCGCTCTGTTGGCGGCGGCATGGCCTGGCTTATGGCCTGGGCGTGGAGGTTGATCTATGGCTGAGGCAAGGCTTGGACGTGGTGGTCAACGGCTCGCGCTCCAGCCTGGCGCTGGCGGCGGCGCATTTCCCCACGCTGCGGCCGCTCTGGATCACCGCCAGCCCGGAAGTGCTGGCCGCGCGGCTGGCCGGCCGCGGGCGTGAGTCGGTGGACGCCATCGCCGGGCGTTTGCGCGAGGCGGCCAGCTTTGCGCCGCCGCCGGATTGCGAGGTGCTGTGGAATGACGGCGCCTTGTCAGAGGCCGGGGAGCGCTTGATCCTGTTGCTTCGGCAGCGGCAAGACGCCGGGCAGGCTATTCCTGATTGAGCTGTTTTTCCTCTTTGCGGCGTTCATGCCATTGCTCAAGCTGGCGGCAGCGGTTTTCCAGCTCTAGCAATAGCCGCGGCTGAACCTCCGCCAGCCCGGCATCGGCGGATTGTTGCATCTGGGTGGCGACCGCGCCTATGGCCTTGGCGCCCATGCTTTGGGCCGCTTCGGTCAGCGATTGCGAGATATTGGACAGGTTTTGCATATTGTCCGAGGCGATGGCGTCGCGCAGGCGAGAGATATCGCGTTTGCAATGGCGTATGAATTCCGTCACCAGCTGGCGCGCCATGTTCTCGCCAGACTCGTCCAGCAGGTTCAAGTCGACGGGCGCATCCTCGACCGCGCGCGGCGATTTCTCCCGGCTTGCCTTGGGCGCGTCGTCGGCCGCATGGGCTTGCGTGTGCAGCCATTTCTCCAGCATGGCGGCGAGGTCGCGCAGGGATAGCGGCTTGACGAGAAAATCATCCATGCCGGCCGCGCGGATCCGCTCCTGTTCTTGAGGGCTGGCGGTGCAGGCGATGATGGGAATGCGCGAGCGCAAGGGGTGCTCGGCCTCGTGCTCGCGTATGCGCCTGGCGAGTTCGAAGCCATCCACATGCGGCATATGGCAGTCGCTCAGCACCAGGTCGTAACGGTCTTGCCGCCATTTCTGAAAGGCCTGCTCGCCATCCACGGCGGTTTCGGTCTGATAGCCGAGCTTGTCCAGTTGCATCGTCACCAGTTTCAGATTGGTGGGGTTGTCCTCGGCCAGCAAGATGCGCGCTTCGCTGGCGGTGGTCGCCGGCGGCAGGGGGGGCGCCTCCTGGACGGGATCGCCCGGGCTGCCGGTCTCTATCCACAAGCTGAGCTGAACGCGGGTGCCAATGCCGGGTTCGCTTTCCAGCTCTATCTTGCCGTTCATCAGCGCGGCGAGTTTCTGGCAAATGGCCAGCCCCAGGCCGGTATTGCCCTGTCGGCGCAGGGCGGCTTGGGGGCTGAAGGGCTGAAACAATCCCGCTTGCCGCTCGTACGGGATGCCGACGCCGGTGTCGATGACTTCGAAACTCACCAGCTGGTTGTCTTCCTCTTGCGTTATGACCCGCGCCCGGAGCTGGATGCTGCCCTGCTCCGTGAATTTCAAGGCGTTGCTCAACAGGTTCTGCAAAATCTGGCGCAGACGCAGCGGGTCGATTCTCAGGACCGGCGCCAATTCAGGGGCGATATCCAGCTTGAAATCCAGCTGCTTGTGCTGGGCGGATTGGGCATACAGCCCCTGGAGCTGCTGCAGCAGCGGACGAATCGGCGTGGGCGTGGAGGCCAGCTCCATCTGGTCGATTTCAATCTTGGAGAAGTCGAGAATATCGTCGATCAGCCGCAGCAGCGATTGGGCGGATTCCTGCGCGGTGTGCAGCGTGTCCTGCTGCTCTGGGTTGAGCGGCGTCATGCGCAGCAGCTCCAGCATGCCCAGCACGCCATGCATGGGGGTGCGGATTTCATGGCTGATGGTGGCGAGAAAAGCGCTTTTGGCCCGATAGGCGGCGTCGGCTTGCTCCTTGGCGCGCAGCAGCTCTTCTTTTTCCTCCTGGCGGCGGGTGATGTCCCGCAGCATCAGGTTGTAGCATGCGCCGTCCAGATCCGGCATCCGGGTGATGGCCAGCTCCAGCGGAAAGGTCTTGCCGTCGACGCGTTGGCCGGTGACTTGCTTGAGATCGCCGAAATCGGCGGCATCGGCCTCAAGAATGATATTCATGAGCTCGTCTTGATCCGCAGGAGACACCAGCTCCAGCAAAGACAGGCCTGTCATGCTGCCCGGCGGCAAGCGGAACATCTTTTCCGCCACCGAATTGGCGCTGATGACGATGCCGGTGCGATCCAGCGTCAGGATGCCGTCGATGGCGGTATTCACCACTCCGGAAAGCAGGGTTTGCTGCCGAGTCAGCTCCAGCCTGGCCTGTTCCAGCGCATGTTGATCCCGGCTGGCCAGTATCAGCTGGGCCAAGGTGTTGCCCAAGACGGGAGGAATGTCGATGGCCTGCAGTTCTGGCGAATCCGCGGGGAAGAACAACGTGAATACGCCTATGACTCTATCGGCCAATTGAAGCGGCAGGCTGAGGAAGCAGTGTTGGTCGCCATAGGCGCCGACGCAGCTTTGCTGCAGCCTGATCAATTGCTCGCTTTGCCGCAACAGGCAGTGATCGATGATGTTTTCCTCGGGCGGCGTGGCGGTCAAGGGCGGCTGCGGCGATGTCAACGGGTGAAATGCGGGAGGATGCGCGTTGTCGCGGACTTCGGATAGAAAGCCGCATTCCACGCCGAACCACAGCAGCAAGATGTCGCGCGCGTAATTGAACATGGATTCGCTGTCGGCCTTGCCGATGAACAGGCTTTGCAGGTAATTGACCGCGTCCAGAATCTTTTCTTGCTGACGCTGATCGCGGATAGCCTTGTCCGCTTCATTGAGCGCCGCTTGCAAGCGGGCATGCTCATCCGCCAGCCGGGCGGACACTTGGTTGAACATGCGGGCGGTGTCGGCGATTTCGTCGCGGCCGGAGATCCGCATCTGATAGCCGGTTTCGGCGATGATTTTTTCCGCGCCGCGCCGCAGAATGCTCAGTTGCCTAGTCAAATAGTCGCCCAGCAGCCAGGACAGCAGAATGGACAGGGCGCAGCCGCCCAGCGCCAGCGCGGCGGCGAAGGCGCGGGCGCGCGTCATCAATTGCTGGTGGGCGGCCAAGGAATTGCCCACCTCCACCCTGCCGTACACGACAGGGCCCACCGAGATGGGCCGAATGGTCACCAAGGGCTGTCCTTCCGGCAGGCTATTGGGCTCGACGTTGTTTTTGGGCGGCAAGGCCAGGATCATCGGATCGCCGGCTTCCGCCATCACCCATCCCTGTTTGTTGTAGATCCGGGCATAGACCACGCTGCGCGACTGGACGATTTGCACCGCCGCGCTGTTGAGCGTGGCGAGATCGGTGCTGATCACCGCATTTTGAACGGTGCGGGCGAACAGCTCGGCGCTCGCTTCCGCATGGCGGCGCATTTCTCCCACGCTGGCGTCGTACAGCAGGGTCAGGCCGGTCTGGATCAGGATGGCCAGCATGGCGGTCAGGATCAGCGCGATGCCCAGGACGGTTTTTATGCGGAATGACATCGTTCAGCGCTCGGTTGGGGGAGTGTAGGGGATGCGCAGCCGGCGGATATCATCCCAGTCGCTGTCCTGGGCCGCCGTTTGCGGCGTGAGCTGCAGCGTCTTCAACAAGCCGCGCCCCTCCGGCCCATCGGCCAGACCGACCAGCGCTTGCCGCAGGCAGGAACGGGTTTCCGGCGCGAGCCTGGGGTGGGTGGCGAAGGCGTGGGGCGTGTGCGGCGGGGTTTGCCACAGGATGCGCAGCTGGCTGCGGATGGCGGGCGTTTGTTGCAGCCAGGTTCGATTGATGCCGCCGCCCGCGGCGAAGAAGCCTTTGCTGACCCCCAGGTAGACAGAGTCGTGCGAGCCGACGTAGCGGGGCGTGACGCGGATGCCGCGCGCCGTCAATTCCGCCAGCGGCAGCACGCTGGCGGCGAAGGACTCGGGAGCGGGGAGGGCAAGGGTTTTGCCTTGCAAGTCCGAGATGGCGTGAATGGGGCTGTCATTCCTGACCAGGATCAGGCCGCTGAGCGGGCGGTTTTTCTCCCGCGTCAGCGGCAGATAGCCTGGAGAGACATGAAAGTGGACATAGTGCAGCGGGTTCATATAGGCCAAGTCATAGAGCCCGTCCGCCAGCCGCGATTCGAAGGTCGGGATATCGGGCGCGGTATCGAAGTGGAGATTCAGCTGGCAGCGTTGCCCAAGGTATTGGATCAACGGTCCCCAGCTTTTGGCCAAATCGGATGCCGATTGTTGTGGGACGACGCCCACGCTCAACTCCAGCAGCGGCTGAGCCTGCGCCTGCGCGAGCGGAAACGCGACAGCGAAGGCGCCGAGTATCATGCGCGCAAGGGCTAGTCGGGCGGGACACGGGGGCGCCATCGTGCATGGGTTCCTATCGGTTGGCAGCCGGCCTGCCAGCCGGTGCGCGGGAGCATCCGCATTGCAAATATAGTTAATATCCGCCTGGCTGCCGGTCTCGCGCGCCAAGCGGCGCGAATATGTCTAGCGGCGCAAGACAAACTTCATCCCTTGTTCATTTTGGCTTCATTCCCACCCTCTACAGTGTCGCTTGTTTCGCGAAAGTCGAAAGACGTGCCGCAGTAGTGGTCTATACGTCTAAATCTAGGAGCAATGTCGATGAAGAAGCATGTGGCAATCGCCGCCGGTCTCGCGCTGACTGGTCTGCTGTCCCCGCTGGCCGTGGGCAAGACCACGCTGACCGTCTACACCGCGCTGGAAGCGGATCAGGTCAAGGATTACAAGGAAGCATTCGAGAAGGCCAACCCGGATGTAGAAATCCGCTGGGTGCGCGAATCCACCGGCGTGATCACCGCCCGCCTGCTGGCAGAAAAAGATCGTCCGCAGGCCGATGCTGTCTGGGGCCTGGCCGCCACCAGCCTGATGATCCTGGATCAGCAGGGCATGTTGCAGGCTTACGCGCCCAAGGGCGTGGAAAAGCTGAGCCCGCAGTTTGTCGACAAGGCCAAGCCGCCGAAGTGGACCGGCATGGACGTGTGGGCCGCCACCATCTGTTTCAACACGGTTGAAGCCGCCAAGAAGAACCTGCCCAAACCGCAAACCTGGGCCGATCTGACCAAGTCCATCTATAAGGACCAGATCGTGATGCCGCATCCGGCGTCTTCCGGCACCGGCTACCTGGACGTGTCCGCCTGGCTGCAGACGATGGGCGATAAGAAGGGCTGGGCCTATATGGACAAGCTGCACGGCAATATCGCCCAGTATGTCCACTCCGGCTCCAAACCGTGCAAGATGGCCGCCGCCGGCGAGTTTCCGATCGGCATCTCGTTTGAATACCGCGGCGCGCAGTTGAAGGAAAAGGGCGCGCCCATCGACCTGATCTACCCGAAAGAAGGCCTGGGCTGGGACCTGGAAGCCACCGCCATCGTCAAGGGCACCAAGAATCTGGATGCCGCCAAGAAATTGGCCGACTTCTCGGTCAGCCTGCCGGCGATGAAACTGTATGAGCAGAACTACGCGGTGCTGGCGATGCCGGGCGTGGCCAAGCAGAACCCCTTCATCCCGGTGGATTACGCGCAGCGTCTGGCGAAGAACAACTTCGGCTGGGCCGCGCAGAACCGCGAATCCATCCTCAAGGAATGGTCGCGCCGTTATGAAAGCAAGTCCGCGCCCAAGGAGTAAGGGCGTTTCTCAGGCCGCCCCCGGCGCGGGGCGGCTTTGATTTTGGCGTTTCTGGAGTACGCGATGCATCCGGCTTATAGCCTCTTGTTCGAGCATTTGTCTGTTAATGGGCTGATCCGCCGCTTCGGCGGCTTTACCGCTCTGGACGGGGTTTCCCTTTCCATCGCCAAGGGCGAGTTTGTGTGCCTGCTGGGTCCGTCCGGCTGCGGCAAAACCACGCTGCTGCGGCTGATTGCCGGGCTGGATCAGCCCGACGCCGGCGCCATCCATCTGTCCAGACGCGACATCACCCGCGAAGCGCCGGCCCGCCGCGACTATGGCATCGTGTTCCAGAGCTATGCCTTGTTTCCCAATCTGAGCGTCGCCGCCAACATCGCCTATGGCTTGACGCCGCGGCGCGACAAGGCCGCGCACGCGCAACGGGTGCGCGAGCTGTTGGACATGGTGGGTTTGCCGGGCTGCGAAGACAAATATCCGTCGCAGCTGTCCGGCGGCCAGCAGCAGCGCATCGCGCTGGCGCGAGCCTTGGCGACTTCGCCGAGCTTGTTGTTGCTGGACGAGCCCTTGTCGGCTCTGGACGCCAGGGTGCGGGACAAGCTGCGCGACGAGCTCAAGCAGCTGCAGCAGAAGCTGGGCGTCACCACGCTGATGGTGACGCATGATCAGGAAGAGGCGCTGGCCATCGCCGACCGGGTGGTGGTGATGAACGGCGGGCGGATCGAGCAGATCGGCACGCCTTCGCAAATTTATCGCCAGCCGGCCAGCCGCTTCGTCGCCGAATTTGTCGGCGACGCCAATTGGCTGCCAGCGCGGCGGCGCGGCGCGCGCGAGGCCGAGGTGGGCGGTTGCTGTTTCGAATTGGAGCAGAATGTGCCCGATGCCGAGGCTTTGACCCTGTTTTTGCGGCCCGAGGATGTGCTGCTCAAGCCGCGTTGGCAGCCGGGCGGCAACGGCGTGCTGGCGAGGATAGAAGATGCGGCCTTCGGCGGCGCCATGACCCGCTTGCGTCTGCGGCCGGAAGGCATGCCGGGGGTGACGCTGCGGGCGGAACTATGCCCGTCGATGCTGGATAGGCAACCCTTGCTGCCAGGCGAGATCGTGGCGCTGGAGTTGCCGGCCGGCAAGCTGCGCGCCTATGCCGCGGAGGCCGCATGCTGAATCTGGCGCGCAGAATCAAGCTGGCTGAGCCGGACCGGACTGTGAATGGCGAGGCGATGGCCGCCGCGGCTTGGGTGTGGCTGGTGGTCGCCGCCCTGGCGCTGGCGGTGGGCTTGCCGCTGCTCAGCATCCTGGCCAAGGCTTTTTTCGATATGAATGGCCGCTTTGCCGGCCTGGCCAATTTCGCCGAAGTGCTGGCCTCTCCCAATCTGCTGCGCGCGGCGCTCAATAGCCTGTTGCTGGGCGCGACGGTGGCGCTTATCGTGGTGCCGGCAGCCTTCGCTTTCGCCTGGGCCTTGAGCCGCAGCCTGGCGCCGGGACGCAGCCTGTTCCGTCTGATCGCGCTGTCGCCTTTATTGGCGCCATCGCTGATGCCGGCCATCTCGCTGGTGTATCTGTTCGGCAACCAGGGCTGGCTGAAATCCTGGCTGCATGGCGGCACGGTATATGGTTTCTGGGGCGTGGCGGCCGGCGAGGCGTTTTACACTTTCCCTTACGCCGTCTTGATTCTGAGCGCCGCGCTGGCTTCGGCCGACGCCCGCCTGTACGAGGCGGGCCGGGCCTTGGGCGCGGGCGCTTGGCGGCGCTTTGTCACCATCACGCTGCCGGGCGCGCGCTATGGCTTGGTGTCGGCGGCGCTGCTGGTGTTCACCCTGGTGGCCACCGACTTCGGCGTGCCCAAGGTCCTGGGCGGCGATTGCAATGTGCTGGCGGTGGAAGTGTTCAAGCAGGTGGTGGGGCAGCAGAACTTTCCGCGCGGCGCGGTGGTGGGGCTGATGCTGCTCTTGCCCGCGGCCTTGTCGTTTTGGGTGGAGCGCGCGGTTTCCCGGCGGCAGCAGGCGGCGATGTCGGCGCGGGCCGTGCCCTATGCGCCCGGCGCGGATGGCCGGCGCGATCTTTTGGCCGCGTTGATGCTGGCGGGGTTGTCTCTCCCCCTCCTGGCCTTGTTGGGCGTGGGCGTCGCCGCGTCCTTCATCCGCTATTGGCCTTACGACATGTCTCTGACGCTGGCGCATTATCGTTTCGACCAGGTCGACGGCGGCGGCTGGGACGCGTATTTCAATTCGCTGCAGATGGCTTGCGCCGCGGCGCTGATCGGCACGCTGCTGGTGTTCGCCGGCGCGAGCGCCGCCGAGCGTTTGCGCGCCGCGCCGGCGGGGCGGGCCGCGCTGGGCTTTCTGGCCTTGTTGCCGATGGCGGTGCCGGGGCTGGTGTTGGGTCTGGGCTATGTGTTTTTCTTCAACCATCCGCTCAATCCCTTGAGCGGCCTGTATGGCGGGCTGGCCTTGCTGACGATGTGCGCCATAGGCCATTTTTACTCCACCGCGCACCTGACGGTCTGCACCGTGCTCAAGCAGCTGGATGGCGAATTCGAGGCGGTGGCGGCATCGTTGAAAGTGCCGTTCTGGGTCACCATGCGGCGGGTGACGCTGCCGGTGTGCCTGCCGGCCTTGCTTGAGGTGGCGCGTTTTCTGTTCGTGTCCGCGATGACGACGCTGTCGGCGTTGATTTTCATCATCGGGCCGGAGCGCAGCCTGGCGGCGGTGTCCATCGTCACCATGGACGATGCGGGCGACACCGCGGCCGCGGCGGCGATGGCGACCTTGATCGTGCTGACGTCCGCCGCGGTGTCCGCGCTGTTTGAATGGCTGGCTTGGGCCGCGCGCCGGCATCAGCGCTGGCGCGGCTGAGGACGCTTACACTTCGTCGGATCGCAGCCGTTTGACGCCGGCCTGGCGCATCGTCATCCATGCTTCCTTGAGGGAGCCGTCGATGTCTATCGCCCGGCAGGCGTCTTCTATCACATAGGTTTCAAAACCGGCGGCGCGGGCGTCGATGGCGCTCCAGGCCACGCAGAAATCGGTGGCTAGGCCGGCCAGCCAAACCTTTTTCACCCCCAGCGCGTTCAGATAGCCGGCCAGGCCGGTGACGGTGCTGCGGTCGGCTTCGACAAAGGCCGAGTAGCTGTCCACCTGGGCGTGGATGCCCTTGCGCACCACCAGCCGCGCGCGTTCGGTTTCCAGCTCCGGGTGGAAGGCCGCGCCATGGCTGCCCGCCACGCAGTGGTCCGGCCACAGCGTTTGCGGGCCGTAGGGCAGATCTATGTTCTGGAAGGGCTGCTTGCCGGCATGGCTGCTGGCGAAGGACACGTGGCCGCGCGGGTGCCAGTCCTGAGTCAGAATGACGTTTTCGAACAGCAGCGACAGGTGGTTGATCAACGGCGCCACTTCATCGCCGCCCGGCACGGCCAGTTCGCCGCCGGGACAGAAGCTGTTTTGCACATCCACCACGATCAAGGCGCAATCCGCGCCATAACGCTTCAAAGGCATGGGCATCCTCGTTGTTGCCGATCAATCCATCTTGTTAACACAGCCGCCGTGGCCGGTAAAGCGACAAGGTGTGGCCTGCGTCCTGATTTCGCTTGCTCTTGATACCCCTTGGGGGTATAAAGACGGCAAGGAGAGCGCTATGTCCATCACCACGCTGCAGTTGCCTATCGCCGGCATGAGCTGCGCGGCTTGCGCCGCGCGCATCGAAAAGCAGTTGAACAAATTAAGCGGCGTCGAGGCCGCGGTCAGCTTTGCCAATGAGTCCGCCAGCGTCAGTCTGGCCGATGGGACGGGCGTGGACGAGGTGATCGCCGCGATCGCCAAAACCGGTTTCCAAGTGCGGCGCGAAAGCGTGGAGCTGGCCATCTCGGGCATGACTTGCGCAGCCTGCGCCGCCCGGGTGGAGAAGGTATTGAGCCGTTTGCCTGGCGTGTCCGCCAGCGTCAACTTCGCCACCGAGCGGGCGCAGGTGACTTGGATAGCCGGTTTGTCCGACCGCGCCAGCCTGCTGCAGGCGGTGGCGAAGGCCGGATACCAGGCGGAGGCGGCCGCCGAGGCGCCGGACCAAGCCGAGCGCCATGCGGCGCATTACCGGCGCGAGCTGGCCTGGTTCGTCTTTTCCGCCGCGCTGACGCTGCCATTTCTGGCGGAAATGGCGGCGATGCTGTTCGGCCACCACGGCCTGCTGCCGCGCGATTGGCAGCTGTGGCTGGCGACGCCGGTGCAGTTCATCGTCGGCTGGCGCTTCTACCGCGGCGCCTGGCATGCCTTGAAAGGCGGCGGGGCCAATATGGATGTGCTGGTGGCGCTGGGCACCAGCATGGCCTGGCTGCTGTCCGCGGCGGTGACGCTATGGGATCTGGAAGGCCAACATGTCTATTTCGAAGCCAGCGCGGCGGTGATCACGCTGGTGTTGCTGGGCAAGCTGCTGGAGGCGCGGGCCAAGGGCAAGACTTCGGCGGCGATCGAGGAGCTGATCCGGCTGGCGCCGAAGACGGCTCGCGTCGAGCGGGGTGGCGAGCTGATCGAGGTGGCTGTGGACAGCCTGGCGCTCGGCGATATCGTGGTGGTGCGCCACGGCGAAAGCTTGCCGGTGGATGGCGAAGTAGTGGACGGCGCGGCCGCCTTGGACGAAAGCATGCTGACCGGCGAAAGCCTGCCGGTCACCAAAACCTTGGGCGACAAGGTCTATGCGGCCACTCGCAATCAGGACGGCATGCTGAAGATACGCGCCACCGGCGTCGGCGGCGCCACGCAGCTGGCGGAAATTGTGCGGCTGGTGGCGGCGGCCCAGGGCTCCAAGGCGCCTATCCAGCAATTGGCCGACCGCATTTCCGGCGTGTTCGTGCCGGCGGTGGTCAGCATCAGCGCGGCGACTTTTCTGCTCAGCGCCTGGATGTTGGGCGACTGGAGCCAGGCCTTGATCCACGCGGTGGCGGTGCTGGTGATCGCCTGCCCATGCGCCCTGGGCCTGGCGACGCCGACGGCGGTGATGGTGGGCGTGGGCAATGGCGCGCGCCGCGGCGTGTTGTTCCGCAATGCCGGCGCTCTGGAGATGGCCAGCAAGGTGGACGTGTTGCTGGTGGACAAGACCGGCACCCTGACGGAAGGGCGGCCCAAGCTGGTAGGCCTCCATGCCTGCAGGGTGGGCGAGGATGAGCTGTTGCGGCTGGCCGCCAGCGTGGAGGCCGGGTCCGAACACCCCTTGGCGCGCGCGGTGCTGGAAGGCGGGCAGGCGCGCGGGCTGGCCCTGCTGCCGGTGAGCGGCTTCTCGGCCGAGGTCGGCCGCGGCGTGGCGGCGCGCATCGAGGGCGTGGGGCGGGTGCGTGTCGGCGTGCCGGCCTGGATAGGAGAAGAGGCGGTAACCCAGGCGGCGAGCCTGCAGGCCGCCGGCCATACCGTGATCGCAGTTGAAGCGGACGGCGGTTTGCTCGGCCTGTTGTCGCTGGCCGACAAAATACGTCCCAGCTCCGCCGCCGCGGTGGCGGCGCTGAAGAGAATGGGCGTGGAGGTGCTTATGCTGACCGGCGACAATCCGGCCACCGCCGCCTCCATCGCCGCCGAGGCCGGCATTAGCCAGTACCGGGCGGAGGTGCGGCCGGAGGACAAGGCCGCCGAAGTGGCGCGCTGGCAAAAGCAGGGCAAGGTGGTGGCCATGCTGGGCGACGGCGTCAACGACGCGCCGGCCCTGGCGGCCGCCGATGTCAGCCTGGCGATGGGCGCAGGCTCGGATGTCGCCATCGAAACCGCCGACATCACCCTGATGCACGGCGATCTGAATCATGCCGTCGACGCGATGCGCCTGTCGCGCGCCACATTGCGCAAGATCAGGCAGAATCTGGGCTTCGCCTTCGTCTACAACGCGCTGGGCATTCCACTGGCGGCGCTGGGCATGCTCAATCCGGTCATCGCCGGCGCGGCGATGGCGGCGAGCTCGGTGTCGGTGGTATCCAATTCTTTGTTGTTGCGCCGTTGGCGCTGACGTTCAAATTAACGCGTAAGGGAGATTGAAATGGCAGACCTGATTTTGAACATCGATGGCATGACTTGCGGCGGCTGCGTCAAGAGCGTCAGCGGCGTGCTGACCGGCATGGCGGGCGTCAGCGAGGCGCAAGTCAGCCTGGAGGGCAAACAGGCCGATATCCAGTACGATCCGGCCATCGTGTCGCCGGAGGAGCTGGCCGCCGCAGTAGCCGATGCCGGTTTCGACGTGAGCTACTGAGCATTTGTCCGAAAGGACAGTGTCGCGTCCGCGCGCGACAGGGTTTCCTAGGCGTTTGCGCCATCCCGCCGCCGATTTGGCGGCGCCGCCCGGCGGTTGGGGATGGCCTGCGCCAAGGAGGCTAGAATGTGCACGCATTTTCAGATCCGCTCTGCAGACGGCAATCATGTGGTGGGGCGGTCGATGGAGTTCGCCCAGTCGCTTGCCCCGGCTTTTTACATCCAGCGGCGAGGCCAGCCTTATCGGCAGCCCTCGGGCGCGCATGAGCTGCTGGGCCAGTTGGCGGGAGGGCCGGGCTGGACCGCCGAATACGGTTATGTCGGCATCAGCTCCACCAATCTGCCGCTGAAGGCGCTGTCCGAGCGCATCGTGACCGACGGCATGAACGAGGCGGGATTGAGCGTGGGTTTGCTATGGCTGCCGGGAACCGTGTATCAGCCTTTCGGCGACTTGCAAAACACGGTGCTGGCGCCGTTGCTGGCCGACTGGCTGCTCGGCAACTGCGGCAGCATCGCCGAGGTCAAGGCCAAGCTGCCGACTCGGCATTTCTGGTTCCCGGCGCTGCTCGCTTCTCAATTGCCTCTGCATGCCTCTGTGGTGGACAAGACCGGCGCGGCGGTGGTGATCGAATTCCAGAATGGCGAACAGAAAATCCACGATAACCCGGTGGGGGTATGCACCAACGCGCCTTGGTTCCCGTGGCATCTGGATAATCTGGGCAATTATGTGAATCTGACGCCTAATGATCCCAAGTCCCAGACCCTGGGGTCGCTGTCGGTTTCCTCGCCGGGGCATGGCGGCGGCCTGGCTGGGTTGCCGGGCAACGCCACGCCGCCGTCGCGTTTTGTCCGCGCCGCCTATCTGAAGCAATACGCCGATACGCCGGCCAATGTGCAGGACGCGTATACCCTGGCCACGCATCTGCTCAATAGCGTGGATATTCCGCGCGGCACCATCCGCGATGGCAACGATCAGGATTACACCCAGTGGGCGGTGGTGAAGGGGCTGAATACCGGGGAGTTCGGCATTCGAACCTATCAGAGCATGCAGTATTTCGGCCTGAAGCTGAAAGACATCGATTTCGCCACGGTGGAAAGCCAGGTCATTCCTGTTCCGGCTTTGTCCGACATCACTTTCACCCAGCCCAAGTAAGAGTGGAATCAAGCGCCGGAGGCGGGCTTCCGGCGCTTTTGCTTCACCCCTCTCCCAGCATGCCGTACTCCACCGGCGTTTTCATGTAAAACACTTTGACGCCTTCCTCGCGCAGCCTTTGCAGCAGCAGATCGGCCTCCTGCGCGCTGAGCGCCAGGGTCACCTCCACCGGCTGGTCGGCCAGATCGAAAAAGCGCGCGGCATGGATGCGCCTGTCGTTGCCGAAGCCTTCGCTGGCGGCGAACAGCGTCGCGCCGCGTATGCCCAGCCGGCGAGCCTCCTGCATGATCCATTCGCCTAGCGGCAAGCCATGATGGCGATGGTCTTGCTGCGTGAAGAAAGATAATTGATAGCCTTGCATGATGGTCCTCCGCCATGGAGTCACAGTTCAATCAGCGTGCCTTCCTTCAGCATGCTGAGACGCAGATTGGCCGGGCACAAGCGCTGCATTTCCTGAATCACTTCAGTCCTGCAGCGGGAATCGATATGCGTCACCCAGAATTGGGCCTGGCTGGGCAGTTTCGCCAGGTAGGACGCCAGCTGGCCCGGCGTGCTATGGCCTTGTTTGCCGGCCAGCGCTTGCAGGGCATCGTTGTAACAGACTTCGCATATCACGTCGGTCAGCGAGGGAACGCCGCAGACCCATTGCCAGAAGGCGGGGCAGGGCGCGGAGTCGCCGCTATACGCCAGCGCGCGCCATGGTCCTTCAATCAGCCAGCCCAGCGCGGGCTGAGTGTGCTGCGCAGGAAGGGCCGTCGCCAAGCCATTGGTCAGCGGCACCGTGTCGCCCACATCGATGGGCCGCATGCGCAGCCAGGATTTGCCGTTCTCCTGGCGGGCGTAATCCGGCCAGATGGCGTCATTGAAAAAATGGCGGGACAAGGCATCCAATGTTTCCGGCAAACCGTAGACATCCAGCCCCGGTCCGTCATGACAGGCGTGCACATCGGCCAAGAGCGGCAGCAGGCCGGTGTGGTCGAGATGGCTGTGGGTGAGCAGCACGCTTCTGAGCGCCAGAATGTCTTCTGTTGAGAGCGTGCCCGCGCCGGTTCCGCAGTCCACCAGCGTGTCCTGGCCGGCCAGCAGGCAAGTGGTGTAGCCGGGGTTGCCTATGCAGGCCGAGGCGCCCAAAGCCCTGACATGCATGTCTTGCTCCCTAAGTCGACAAAGCCGATTTTCAGTTTAGAAGGCTAAGCCGCGCGAGGCTGTGTCTTTTGCGGATTTATTGATGCGGATAAGAATGGATAAGCCGGCGATGCATGCAGGGTTCACTCAGGCGCATCGCCGGGACGCGCTTGCCGGCGCGCGCGCATGGCCGCCGAGGGGGCTTAGCTCATGCGGCGGATGATCAGCTGATTGTTCATGATGCGCGTGGGATGGCCGCAGGTGTTGGGGCTCCACGTCGAGCCGACCACGCTCCAGCCGCTGGGCACGGGGCCATTGCAGATATACATCGTCGAACCGACGGCTTTGTCGGCCAGGCTTTCGATCAGCCAGACGTTGTAGGTGATGCGAGTGGGATTGCCGCAGCTGGTGGGGCTCCACATGTCTCCCACCATGACCCAGCCGGCAGGCACCCAGCCGGCGCAAACATATTGGCTTTGCGAGGCCACGCCTAGTTGAAGCGGCGCTTGCAGCGCTTGTTGCGATTTGGCGATCTCTTCGATTTGCTTGGCGTTGGGCTGAGAGTCCGCGGCGTGTGCCGCGGCGGCCAGACATGTGATGCCGCAGGCCAGGGAAACGGCTGAAAACCAGCTGCGTAGTTGCATGCTTCTCTCCTATTGGTTTGACACGGTCGATGAAGGTCAATAAACAAACGGCGATGAAACAAGTCTCTCCAACATTCTAAAATGTCTTGCCGGAATTTTTATTCCAAATGAATTATTGTTGCTGGGTTTAAATGCTAATTTAAATTTTTACATATGTTTAAGTTCAGAAAAGCGAATAGTAAATGCGGGCCATGGTTGAATTTTTTAAGTAGTTGAATTCAGGCAGGCATTGTTTTAATCGATATCCCGTCTGCGTGGACTTCCCTTGACGTGCCGGCATCTTTTCAGGCATGCCGCGAACGTATTGGACAGACGCTGTGAGAGGCTTGCAAGAGTATGCCTTGTTGCCTGAGCGGCAATGCCATTTTTATGCATATTGCAAGTTTGGTGATCGAGGGATAGTATCGTCGGACAAATAAAATATCGATTTCAGACACGGTACTTGTGTAGAGGAGAAAACCATTGAAGAAGCATGCATTGACCGTGTTGACGGCTTCCTTGCTGTCGGGCCGCGTTATGGCGGCGGAAATCCCCCTGCAGGACTTTTTCCGTAATCCCGAGCAAAGCAATTTCACCGTTTCGCCGGATGGCAAGAGTGTGGCGTTTCTGTCGCCCTGGGAGAAGCGCAAGAATATCGTAGTGCGGCGCGATGGGCAGCCGGACAAGCGAGTCACCGCCATTGCCGACCGCGATCTGGCCGGCTATTTCTGGAAGGGCAATGACCATTTGCTGTACCTGAAGGATAAGAACGGCGACGAGAATTTCCATCTGTACAGCGTCGATCTGGACAGCGGCGAAACGCGCGATCTGACGCCGTTTGACGGCGTGCGCGCCGACATCATCGATGACTTGCGCGATCGCGACGGCGAAATGCTGATCAGCATGAACAAGCGCAATCCGGAAATCTTCGATGTTTACCATGTCGATTTGAAGACGGGAGAGCTGAGGCTGGAGGCGGAGAATCCAGGTAAGGTCGATAGCTGGGTGACCGATCACGACGGCCATGTCCGCATCGCGGTGGAGACCGATGGCGTCAACAAGTCGCTGCTGTATCGCGATGGACCGAACGATGCCTTCCGCAAGCTGCTGAACACTGATTTCCGCCAGACATTCGCGCCGCTGTTTTTCACCTTCGACAATCAGCGTTTCTATGCCGCCAGTAATTTGAACGGCCGCGACAAGACCGCCATCGTCGAATTCGATCCCAAAACCGGCAAGGAAGTGAAAGAGGTATACGGCCGCCAGGATGTCGATGTGGAGGAGCTGGCGTTTTCGCATAAGCGCAAGGTGATCACTTGCGCCGACTACCAGACGGACAAGCCGGGCCATCAGTGTTTCGATGCGCAGACCCAAGCCTTGTATGACAAGCTTGAGCCGCAGCTGGCAGGCTATAAGGTCGATATCGTCTCCGCCGACGACAATGAGACCCGCTTCGTGGTGCGAGCCTGGAACGACAAGACGCCGGGCAAGGCTTATCTGTACGACAAGTCCACGGACAAGTTGACCTTGCTGGCTGAAATTACGCCCTGGCTCAAAGAAGACCAGATGTCCGAAATGCGGCCGGTGCACTACCAAAGCCGCGATGGCCTGACCATCAATGGCTATTTGACGCTGCCCAAGGGCAAGGAAGACGCCAAGGACCTGCCGGTGATCATCAATCCGCACGGCGGCCCGTGGGCGCGCGACAGCTGGCGTTTCAATCCGGAAGTGCAGTTCTTCGCCAGCCGCGGCTGGGCGGTGCTGCAGATGAACTACCGCGGCTCCACCGGCTACGGCCGCCAGTTCTGGGAGGCCTCGTTCAAGGAGTGGGGTGGCAAGATGCAGGACGATGTCAGCGACGGCGTCGATTGGCTGGTGAAGTCAGGCGTGGCTGATCCGAAAAAGGTCTGCATCTATGGCGGCAGCTACGGTGGCTACGCTACCTTGTCCGGCATCACCAAAACGCCGGAACTGTATCGTTGCGCGGTGGACTATGTAGGCGTGTCTAACCTCTTCACCTTCATGAAGACGATTCCGCCGTACTGGAAGCCGTTCCTGGATTCGATGTACGAGATGGTGGGCAATCCGGAAAAGGACAAGGAACTGCTGCGTGAGCGCTCGCCGGTGTTCCATGTCGACCGCATCCAGGCGCCGCTGTTGGTGCTGCAAGGCGCTAAAGACCCGCGTGTCAATATCAACGAATCCAACCAGATCGTGGACGGTTTGAAGAAGCGCGGCGTGGAGGTGGAGTATATCGTCAAGGAAAACGAAGGCCATGGTTTCCACAATGTGGAAAACCGCTTCGACGCCTATGGCGCGATGGAAAAGTTCTTCAAGAAGTATCTGGATTAAATCGCCAGTCCCAAAAGCCTGGCGGACTGGCGCCTCATTGCCTCCCGCGAGTGCCTTTGGCCCTCGCATCATCGGGAAGAAGGGGCAGGGGCGCCAGGCCGACATACCCAAAAAACCTCATGAGCGCTCTCGTTCATGAGGTTTTTCTTGATTATGCGGGCAAGCGGACGAGGTCTTCACAGCGCCTTGCGCAGAAAGATGCGGCTGGTTCCCGGCGGATCGCACGGAATTTCGCCAAATGCCTGCCAGCCGTGTTTTTGGTAGAAGTCCGGCGCCTGGAAACTGATGGTATACAGCACGGCATGTCGGCAGCCGCGCCGGCGGCCTTCCTCTTCAAAGGCGGCCAGTATCCTGCTGCCCAAACCCTGGCCGCGCCGCGATTCCGGCAAATGGAACAGGTCCAGGAACAGCAGGCCCAGCGAGCTGCGGCCATAGGCGCCGCCCAGGACTTCGCCGCTGTCCGGATCGCGCGCCAGCACCGCCAGCGGCAGTCTGTCGGCGTAGCCGGCGATATTATCGTTGTAGCGGCTCAGCCCGTCCTCGATGATGGCGGCGTCGCTGGGGGCGATATGGTTCTGGATGACGATTTCAGGCGAGCTCATGGCGGTCAAAAATGTGTTTATGATTTTGACATTTTGCATGGGCCAGTCGCCGCAGACAATCCAGGAGGCGTCTCTGCGGCGCGATGGGTTTGCAAAACCGCCGCTTTCGGGTCTATCCGTGCGCGGTCATCGCCATGAAGTCAGGCTATCGCCACGCGGTTTGCCAGCGGCGGGCGCTCCAGTGGCCCAGCAATTGCAAGACGCCGCACAGCAGCAGATAGCCGACTGCGATGGTGGTGAAGATTTCCAGCGGATAGACCTGCTCGCGGTTGTTCACCTGAGTGGCGACGAAAGTGAATTCCGCCACGCCGACGATATAGGCCAGCGAGCTGTCTTTCAGCAGCGATATCCATTGATTGACGAAAGATGGCAGCATGATGCGCAGCGCCTGCGGCAGGATCAGCCAGCGCAGCGTCTGCCAGCGGCTGAAGCCCAGCGCCAGTCCCGCCATCCATTGGCCGCGGCTCACTGCGGTCAGTCCCGCCAGCACCGCCTGGCCCAGATAGGCGGCATGGATCAGCGCCAGCGCCAGGATGACGGTCAGCAGGCCGGGAATGTCCAATCCGAACAGCAGCGGCAGCAGGAAATAGCACCAGAAGATCAGCATCAGCACCGGAACGGCCCGCAGCACGGCGGTGAGCGCCATCAAGGTTTTGCCGATTCTGGGGCTTCCCATCAACTGGGCGATGCCCAGCGCCAGCCCCAACGCGGAGGCCAACAGCGCGGCGGCCAGGCTCAGCGCCAGCGTCAGCAGCAGGCCGCCGGGCTCGCCGCCGGACAGATTGCCCCACAGCAGGTAGTCCAGATTGTCTTGTATCACGGCCGGGATCATCGCAGCGTGCTCCAGGCTGGCTCCGGCCTATGGCTGAGCAATTGGGTGAGCAGCACCAGAACCAGATAAAGCGCGGTGGCGACGGCGAAAGCCTGGAAGGCCAGCAGCGTTTCGGTCTCCACCTGCCGCGAGGCGTAGGAGAGCTCGGCCAGGCCGATGGCCATGGTCAGCGAGGTGTTCTTGACGATGGCGGTGTACTGCCCGACCAAGGGACGTTTCACCAATTGCCAGGCCTGGGGCAAAACCACCAGGCTCAATACCTGCCAGCGGCTCATGCCCAGCGCGCGAGCGGCCAGCGCTTGGCCCTTGGGCACGGCGTTGAGGCCGGACTGCAGTTCGCCGCAGATGAAGGCGGCGCTGTACAGCGTCAGCGCGGTGAACGCGGCCAGGAATTCAAACGATGGCCAAGGCAGGGCCAGATCGAAAGGCAAAGCCAGCGCGTGCGGCGCGTTCAGCCACATCCGCGCCTCGTCCGGCAGCAGGCCGGACACGCCGAAGTACCACAAGAGCAGCTGCACCATCAGCGGCGTATTGCGATGCAGGCTCAACCACAGCTGAGCGGCGAGGCGCAGCGGTTTCCAGGGTTGATCGAGCAGGGCGGTGAACAAGAGGCCGAGCAGGCTGGCGGCCAGAATCACCAGCAAGGACAACCAGCTGGTGAGCAGCGCGCCTTTGCCCAGCCAGACGAGATAGTGCGGTTCCAGCCAGTTATGGCCGAGCCAGGCGGGTGGGGTCATGCGGATTTCTTTCTACGGCGTGAAACGGCAAAACCGCCGGCGAGGCGGCGGTTGCGGACGGCGGGGCAATCCGGATCAGGCGGCGTCGCCGATCTTGAAGTCGCGCGGCAGCGGCGCCTTGGTCTTGGGGCCGAACCAATGATCGTAGATCTTGGCCGCGTCGCCGCTCTTTTCCAGCTGCTGCAGCGTTTCATTCACGACCTTGGTCAGGCGCGCCTCGCCCTTGGGCAGGCCGATGGCCTGGAATTCGCGGGTCAGCGTGAACGGCGCCAGCTCGTACTTGGCCTTGTCCGGCGCATTGGCCAACAGCGCGGCCAGCTTGGAGCCGTCCTGGGTAATGGCCTGCACATTGCCGTTGCGCAGCGCGGTGAAGGCTAGAGGGGTGTCGTCATAGGCTACGACCGTAGTCTTCGGGTACTTGTCGCGCAGATACACTTCCTGAGTGGTGCCCTTGTCCACGCCTACGCGCAGGCCGGCCAATTGTTCCGGCTTCTGCAGCGTGCCCTTGCGGACGATGAACTGCTGGCCGGAGGCGAAGTAGGGCAGGCTGAAATCAACTTGCTTCTTGCGTTCGTCGGTGACAGTGAAGTTGGCTGCCACGATGTCGGCCTTGCCGGATACCAGCAGCGGCACGCGATTGGCCGGGTTGGTCGGCACCAGTTGCAGCTTCACGCCCAGTTTCTTGGCGATGTGCTGGGCCACGTCCACATCTAGGCCGACGATCTGGCGGCTCTTGGCATCCAGGAAGCCGAAGGGCGGGTTGCTGTCGAAGGCGGCGACGCGCAGCACGCCGGCTTTCTTGATGTCATCCAGGCGGTCGGCCAGGACGGCGGTGGAAGTCAGGGCGACGGCGATAGCGAAAGCGATAGTCTTTTTCATGGCGAGCCTTATCGATAGTGCGAAATGTTTATTGCTGAGCGCCATGCTACCCGAAATGATTCATACCTTTAAATTATAAAAAATTAAATTGATATTCCATGGAATGATTTTTGATGGCTGGACAGTGGTTAGGCTATCGAATACCCTGCCTTTAATGCTTTTGTCATTTAACGGGGAGGCAATATGAAAGTGCAATGGCTAGCGGCAAGCCTATTGGCGATGAGCGCCTGGACGCAGGCGGAATCCGAACCGGCTGCTGCCAGCGCGCCAGCCGCGGAGATATTGCCGGCCAGCGAGACGCTAGGGGTTCGGCAGCCGGAGTCGGTGCCGTATCGCGAGGCCTTGAGTTGGCTGGATGAGTTTGACCAGCATCATGGGCTGGCGCCGCAAGCCAGCTTGCAGTTTCAACTTCGCCCACCAAAAGGCCAGACCTTGCCCGAGGATTTGGTCTTGAAGATTGTCGGCGAAAGCAAGGTGGAAGCGCTGCCGGTGTCGCGCGATGGTCGCGTGACGCTGCCGCGCATCGCCGAGCTGGCGCAGGATGAAGACGCGGTGGTGCGCAGCAATCAGAAGCAGGGCAGCTATCGCTGGCGGCCGATAGTGCGCACGCCAGGGCTGGCTGACAATGTGCAGCGCTTGGGCGACTTGAGGCTGATATGTCGAGTGTACTGGCCGATGATGAAGCAGGAGTTGTCTTGGGCTGCGCGAGCGTCGATGAGCGTGGTAGGCAATATGTGCACCATGCAAGCCATGGCCTTGGTTTTCCCATCTGCCCGCAAGATTGAGTCGATACAGCTGCAAGCCGGCGGTCGCCAGGCGCCGCTGACCAGAATACAAAACGGAGGACATGGCTTTATCGCCCCGCTGGCCGATGAATCCTGGCCCGATGACACATTGTTGATGTTCCGTTATGCCGGAGGCTAGGCTGCGAGAGCCTAAGCCGTCTTAAAGTCCCTGATCTTCATCATGCAGTTAAAATTTTACCAAATGCTTAATAGTCATATAGAATATTAACCTTTCACATTTTTCTAATTATCATCGGCTAACCATTTCTGTCAGGCAGTCTATCTGCATGACAGCGTGCGGCTTTCGGAATGGCTATGTCCCAATTCCGTGTTGGGAGCTATGCTGAATACAGTAGCAGACCGGGAGTCGCGCCATGGATGCCCAGAGTTTTCAGCGTTTTCTTGCCCAACTGGATCAGCTCACGCTCAAACAGAGGAGCTTGCTGTCTTCTGCGCTTAAACATCCCACTCACCATGACGCCATTCAGGACGCCTTGCCTGACCTGACGGCTTGCCCACACTGCCAGGCCGAGGCCAACCAGTTGGCGTTATGGGGCTGGAGCCGAGGCCTGCGGCGTTATCGCTGCAAACAGTGCCACCGGACCTGCAATGCCTTGTCGGGCAGTCCATTAGCCAAATTGCGCAAGGCCGATCGCTGGCTGAGCTACGCCCAAGCACTGCAGGATGGCTTGACCGTGCGAGCAGCCGCTCGTGCATGCGGCATCAGCAAGAACACGGCTTTCCTATGGCGGCATCGCTTCTTGCATCGCGCATCAGACCATCTGGCGGCGCAAGCCCGAGGCATCGTCGAAGTAGATGAAACCTTCATTCTGGAATCATTCAAAGGGCAGCGGTGCCTCCCCCGCGCGCCGCGCCAGCGGGGTGGCGTCAGCCAAACACGGGGAACCGGGCCGGATCAGATTCCCATCATGGTGGTGCAGGACCGAGAGGGACATATAGCGGACTTCAAGTTGAAGAAGCTCAATGGCGCTCATGTGGAAGCGGCTTTAGCCCCGTTGGTGGATAGCGACGCCATCCTGTGTTCGGACGGCGCAGCGGTGTACTCGACCTTTGCCAGGCAGCATGGCATTACCCATCGAGTCGTGCATGCCAAGACGGGACAGCGGGTACGCGAGGGGGCGTTCCATATCCAGCATGTGAATGCCTACCATAGCCGCTTGAAGCTTTGGATGGCTCGATTCCACGGGGTTGCCACCAAATACCTTGAAAACTATCTGGGGTGGCGACGGATGCTGGAGCGCTATCAGCAAACCATGCAGCCTTGCCACTGCTTGCAGGAGGCAGTGGGTCGTCCCTTGCAACACATTATTGGGACATAGCCTTCGGAATCATGGTCAGCATCTATCAATTAAAGTCTCGTTTTCAGCAGGGGCTGCGTCCCCTGCTCGGCACCCTGGTCAAACTGGGCATTCGCGCCAACCACGTCACCTTGTTCGCCATGCTGTCTTCCATCGGCTACGGCTTATGGCTGTGGAGGGATGCCGGCAGTCCCTTGCCCTGGGCGCTGTTGCCCCTTTTCCTGTTCTTGCGCATGGCCCTGAACGCGATCGACGGCATGCTGGCGCGCGAGCATGGCCAGCAATCCTGTCTGGGCGGCATCCTCAACGAAGCGGGCGATGTGGTGTCGGACGCCGCTTTGTACCTGCCTTTCGCCTTGATTGCGCCGACGCCGCTGCTGGCGGTGCTATGCGTATTGCTGGCGTTTCTGACCGAGTACATCGGCGTGCTGGGGCCCATGCTGGGCGCCTCCCGCCGTTATGACGGCCCCTTCGGCAAGAGCGACCGCGCTTTCGCCTATGGTTTGGGCGCGCTGTTGCTGGCGTGGAATCCGGGCTGGGCGGTGCTGGCCGACTGGGCGTTTGCCGCCGCTTCGGCCCTGCTGTTGTTTACCTGCGCCAATCGCGCGCGCGCCATCCTGGCTGAAGGAGATAAACGTGTTTAAGCCCGTTCTGCCGCCGCCGCTGTTGTATGCCTTGGGCGGCGTATTCATATTGTTGGTGATCGCCACTGCTGTCATCGCGCTGCTGGAGCGCGCCAAACCGGAAAAAAACTGGCTGGAGCTGAAGCTGCGGGTGCGCACCTGGTGGTGGATAGTCGGTTTCTTTTCCTTGACGCTGCTGGGCAATGTCGCGCTGGCGCTGGTGGTGTTCGGCATCATCAGCTTCCTGGCGCTGAAGGAATACCTGACGCTGTGCGCCACGCGCAGCGCCGATCATCTGGTGCTGTTCTGGGCCTATCTGAGCATTCCGCTGCAGTACTATTGGCTGAGCATCCACTGGTACGGCATGTTCATCGTGTTCATTCCGGTGTACGCCTTCCTGTTCGTGCCGATGCGCATGGTGCTGATAGGCGAGACCCAGGGCTTTCTGAAGGCGGCGGCCTCGCTGCAATGGGGGCTGATGATCTGCGTGTTCTGCCTCAGCCACATGGCGGGCGTGCTGACCTTGCCGCAGCTGACCAAGATAGGCGAGCCGGGTCAGGGCGCGATGCTGTTGTTCTACCTGGTGGCGCTGACGCAGCTTAACGACGTCGCCCAATACCTGTGGGGCAAGGCCATAGGCCGGCGCAAGGTGGCGCCCAAGGTCAGCCCCAACAAGACGCTGGGCGGGCTGCTGGGCGGCGCGGCCACCACCAGCCTGCTGGGTTGGGCGCTGGGGCCGATTCTCACCCCTTTCAGCCCGCTGCACGCGGCGCTGGCCGGTTTGCTGATCGGCACCATGGGCTTTATCGGCGACATTGTCATCTCGGCGGTGAAGCGCGACATCGGCGTCAAGGATTCAGGCCGCCTGCTGCCCGGCCACGGCGGCGTGCTGGACCGGCTGGATTCGCTGACCTATACCGCGCCGCTGTTCTTCCATTTCGTCCACTACCTGTATTTCTGACGCGATGGACCGTTTGCTGCGCATTTTGTTCGTCGTGTTGCTGGCGCGCCCGGTGGTCAGGCTGTGGTTCGGCCTGACTGTGCGGCATCAGCAGCGTTTGCCCATCCACGGCCCCGCCATCGTGGTGGCCAATCACAACAGCCATCTCGATATCCTGGCCTTGTACAGCCTGTTCCCCTTGCGCTTGATTCCCCATGTCCAGCCCGCGGCGGCGGCCGACTACTTCATGCGCAACCGCTTGTCGGCCTGGTTCGCCACCAAGGTGGTGGGCATCATCCCGGTGACGCGCGGCGGGGTGGCCAAAGGACTGGACCCTCTGGAAGGCTGCCGCCAGGCCTTGGCGGACGGCCGCATCCTGATCCTGTTTCCGGAAGGCACGCGCGGCGAGCCGGAGGCCTTGTCCGAGATCAAATCGGGCATCTGGTATCTGTCGCGCGACTTTCCCGACGTGCCTATGGTGCCGGTGTATCTGCATGGCCTGGGGCGGGCGATGGGGCGAGGCCAGTGGCTGCCGATACCGTTTTTCGTCGACGTGGCCGTGGGGAGGCCCTTGCAATGGCTTGAGGATAAGCCGGCATTCCGCCAGCGCATCCGCGACGCGTTGTTGTACCTGAAACAGAAAACCCTGCCGGCCATGACCGGGCAGGAAGGACAAGGATAATCATCATGCGACAAGCTCAGGAGCTCAGCTTCACTTCTTTCGACGGGCAAAGCCTGTTCTATCGCCATTGGCCGGCGTCCGGCGGCGGGCCGCGTCCGCGCGCCATCGTGTTGCTGCACCGCGGGCACGAGCACTCCGGCCGGCTGCAACATCTGGCGGATGAGCTGGGCATGCCGGATACGCCTATCTTCGCCTGGGACGCCCGCGGCCATGGCCGCAACGAGGGGCCGCGCGGCTACAGCCCCAGCCTGGGCGCGACGGTGCGGGATCTGGACGAGTTCATTCGCCATCTGTGCCGCTGCCACGGCTTGAAAATCGACGAAATCGTCGTCATCGCCCAGAGCGTGGGCGCGGTGCTGGCGGCCACCTGGGTCCACGATTACGCGCCGCGCATCCGCGCGCTGCTTTTGGCGTCGCCCGCTTTCAAAGTGAAGCTGTACGTGCCGTTCGCGCGGCCGGGCTTGCAGCTGTTGTACAAGCTGCGCGGCAATTTCTTCGTCAACTCCTACGTCAAGGCGCGTTTCCTCAGCCACGATCCGGAACGCATCGCTTCTTACGACAGCGATCCGCTGATCACCCGGCCGATTTCCGCCAACATGCTGCTGGCCTTGTACGATACCGCCGAGCGCATCGTCGCCGATGCCGGCGCGATCACCGTGCCGACCCAGCTGCTGGTGTCCGGCGCCGATTTCGTCGTCCACAAAGGGCCGCAGCAAACCTTCTTCAGCCGTCTGGGCAGCTCGGTGAAGGAGATGCATGAGCTGCCGGGCTTCTATCACGACACGCTGGGCGAGCGCGACCGCGCGCTGGCGCTGGACAAGATCCGCGCCTTCATCGCCAAGGTGGAAGCGGGCGCGGCCGAGGCCGATCTGAGGCGGGCCGATCAGGGCGGCTACACCGCCGCCGAGTTCCAGCGTTTGCAACAATCCAGGCCGTGGTGGTCGCCGCAGCGCTGGAATTTCGCGCTGACGCGTTTGACGCTGGCCACGATAGGGCGCTTGTCCGCCGGCATCCGCCTGGGCTGGCAAACCGGTTTCGATTCCGGCAGCACGCTGGATTATGTCTACCGCAATCAGGCCGAGGGCGTGACGCCGATAGGCAAACTGGGCGATCGCGCCTATCTGGACAGCGTCGGCTGGAAGGGCATACGCCAGCGCAAGCTGAATCTGGAGGCGCTGATCGCCGACGCGGCCGGCCGGCTGCGGGAAGCCGGCGCGCCGGTGCGGGTCGTCGACATCGCCGCCGGCCACGGCCGTTACATTCTGGACGCGGTGGGCGCTTTGGGCGAAGAGGTCGAGCATGTGCAATTGCGCGACTATAGCGAAATCAATGTAGACGCCGGTCGCGCGCTGATACGCGAGCGCGGCCTGGAGGGCAGGGCCCGTTTCGATAAGGGCGACGCCTTCGACCGCGCCGATCTGGCCGCCTTGCAGCCCGCGCCGACCCTGGCCGTGGTGTCCGGCCTGTACGAGCTGTTTCCGCTGAACGAACCGATACGCCAGTCGCTGGCCGGTTTGGCCGAGGCGGTGCCGCCGGGCGGCTATCTGGTCTACACCAACCAGCCCTGGCACCCGCAGCTGGAGCTGATCGCCCGCACGCTGACCAGCCATCGCGGCGGCGAAGACTGGATCATGCGCCGCCGCACCCAGCAGGAGATGGACCAGCTGGTGGCGGCCGCCGGCTTCGAGAAGCTGGAGCAGCGCATAGACGAATGGGGCGTGTTCACCGTCAGCCTGGCCAGAAGGCTGGATGTCCGGCCGGCAGCGGCCGAGTCCAGGCAGGAAAGCGTCAGCGCATGAGTTTGGCAAGCGAACAGCATCCGTGGCGCCTGGCTTGCTTGTGGTTGTTGGCGCTGGGCCCCGGCTTTTTCCTGTTGTACGGCGCGGCCAACGGCTATGCGGCCAGCCTGCCCGCCGATAGGGTGGGCAATGTCGCCATGGCTTGGGAGCGCCACATTCCCCTGTGGACGTGGGCCATCGTGCCGTACTGGAGCATAGACCTGCTGTACGGCGTGTCCTTGTTTGTGTGCCGCAGCCGCGCCGAACTGAATGTCCACGCCAGGCGCCTGTTGCTGGTCACGGTGTTGTCCTGCCTGTGCTTCGTGCTGTTTCCGCTGCGTTTCGGCTTCGAGCGGCCGCAGCTGGAGGGCGTGTTCGGCCAGCTGTTCAACCTGCTGATGGGCTTCGACAAGCCGTTCAACCAGGCGCCTTCGCTGCATATCGGCTTGCTGACGGTGTTGTGGCTGCGTTATTGGCAGCATGTGCCGGAACGCTGGCGCTGGCTGCTGCATGGCTGGTTCGCGCTGATAGGCGTGTCCGTGCTGACGACTTGGCAGCATCACTTGCTGGATGTTCCCACCGGGTTCGCGCTGGCGGTGCTGGTCTGCTATGTATTGCCCATGCCTTTGGCGGGCCAGGCCGCGTTGTCGACGCAAGATCGCGCACGCAGCCGCGCACTGGCCGGCCGCTATGGCCTGGCCGCCATCGCCTGTTTCGCCGGCGCATGGGTCTGGGGCGGCTGGGGATGGCTGCTGTGTTGGCCGGGCCTGTCTTTGGCTGCGCTGGCCTTGGGTTATCTGCGGCTAGGGGCGGCGGTGATGCAAAAGCATCAAGGCCGGCGCCGTTTCGCCGCCCGCGCGCTGCTCTTGCCGTATAGCCTGGCGGCCGCATGGTGCCACCGTTATTTCCTGCGCCGCCTGCCGGGCGCGGAGGAGATTGCGCCGGGCGTCTGGCTGGGGCCTATTCCCGCGGCGGAGGAGAGGCGTTTCGCCGCCGTGCTGGACCTTGCCGCGGAGTACGACCGGCGGGCGCATGCCCAAGCGGCTTACCAAAGCGTTCCTTTGCTGGATTTGCTGTTGCCATGCCCAGACGATTTGAACCGGGCGGTCCGCGCTCTGGAAAACCTGCGCGCGGCGACGCCTGGCCCTTTGCTGGTGCACTGCGCCTTGGGGCTGACTCGCAGCGCGGCGGTGGCGCTGGCCTGGCTGGTGGTGTCGGGGCGGGCGGCATCATTGGAAGAGGCCAGGGCCTTGCTGCGCCAGCGCCGGCAGCGCGTGGAATTGAGCGAGAGCCAATATGCGCAGCTGGCCGAACTATGCGCGCAACTGGAGCCGCTATGAGCTCGGATGATCTCGCCCAGGCGCGGTTGAGCGCCGCCGTTCTTTCTTCCTGCCGCTGGCTGTGCTGGCCGTCTCCGGTCTTGTTATTGGCCCTGGCCTTGCTTAAGGGCGGGGCGGTCTGGCTGCCCGCATGCGCGCTGGCCGCGCTATGGCAGGCTTGGCTGAACTGGCGTCTGCAGCTGGATGCCGGCATGTTGCGGGCGATGAATGGCGAAGCGGGTTTGGCGCAGTTGGATACTGTCCTGGCCAGGCTGTTTGGCAAGAAAAACGGCGCCGGGCGCTCGTTAGAGGAAAGGCAGCGCGGCATGGCCGGCTTGCTGCGCCGCGCGTTGATCGCGACGGCCTTGTGCTGGGGGCTGTGCCTGGCGGGATTGGCGTATTGCGCTTGGTGAGCATCGTTGCCGAGGTCCATGCAAAAGCGCCGTTTCCCTTGTGCGGAAACGGCGCTTTTCGTTGAGGCCGGTTCAAGCCGGCATCAGGCGGCCTTGCGCTTGCCGAAGAACAGGAACAGCGCCACGCCGATGACGATCATCGGCAGGCTCAGCCATTGACCCATGCTGATCACGTCGGATTTGCCGAAAATGCCGGCGTCCGGATTGCGGAAGTATTCGCTGATGAAGCGGGCCAGGCCGTAGCCGATCAGGAACAGCGCCGACACCTGGCCAGTGGCGCGCTTCTTGGCGCTGTAAAGCCACAGCGCGCCGAACAGCACGATGCCTTCCAGCGCGAATTCATACAACTGCGAAGGATGACGCAGCAAGCCGCCGTACTGCATCAGCATATTCATCAGGTCGGACGACTGTTGCGCTTCCGCGATATCTTCCAGCCGCGCCTGCGGGAACAGCATGGCCCACGGCAAGTCCGGGCTGGCCACGCGGCCCCACAGCTCGCCGTTGATGAAATTGCCGACGCGGCCGGCCGCCAGGCCCAGCGGCACCAGCGGCGCGACGAAGTCGGTCAGCTGCCAGAAGCCGCGGCCCACCTTGCGGCCGTAAATCGCCACCGCGATCAGCACGCCGAGGAAGCCGCCATGGAAGGACATGCCGCCTTTCCACACCATGAAGATCTCCAGCGGATGGCTGAAGTAGAAGCCGGGCTGATAGAACAACACCTCGCCCAGGCGGCCACCCACCACCACGCCGACCGCGCCGTACATCAGCATGTCGTCCAGCTGGGGCACGGTAAGCACGTCGTTGCCGTTTTTCAGGCGGTACTTGCCCATGGTGAGGAACAGGGCGAAGCCCAGCAGGTACATCAGGCCGTACCAGTGAACGGCCAACGGCCCCAGGTGGATGGCCACCGGGTCGAACTGTGGATGAATCAGCATTTGTCAGTGATGTGCGTTTGCGGTAAAAGAAATGTTGACGAGATTATACGGAAAGCGTTCCCCGCCGTCGCGCCGCTCACCCGCGGCGACTCGGCATTTTGCTCGGCCCACCCGGCACCCATGGGCCAAGCGCCGCCAGCTTACCCTGCTGACGTGACGGAACGACGACCGGTTTTGCACAGATAAAGGAAGCTCCATGCCTCAATACCGTTCCCGCACTTCCACCGCCGGCCGCAATATGGCGGGTGCCCGCGCGCTGTGGCGCGCCACCGGCATGACCGACGCCGACTTCGGCAAGCCCATCATCGCCATCGCCAACTCCTTCACCCAGTTCGTGCCGGGCCACGTGCACCTGCAGAATATGGGCCAGCTGGTGGCGCGCGAGATTGAAAAAGCCGGCGGCGTGGCCAAGGAATTCAACACCATCGCCATCGACGACGGTATCGCCATGGGCCATGGCGGCATGTTGTACAGCCTGCCCAGCCGCGATCTGATCGCCGACAGCGTGGAATACATGGTCAATGCCCACTGCGCCGACGCGCTGGTGTGCATCTCCAATTGCGACAAGATCACCCCCGGCATGCTGATGGCGGCGATGCGGCTCAACATCCCGGTGGTGTTCGTCTCCGGCGGGCCGATGGAGGCCGGCAAGGTGCAGTGGGGCAACGAGGTGCGCAAGCTGGACCTGGTGGATGCGATGGTGGAGGCCGCCAACAGCGCGGTGTCCGACGAAGACGTCGACCGCGTCGAGCGCTCCGCCTGTCCCACCTGCGGCTCCTGCTCCGGCATGTTCACCGCCAACTCGATGAACTGTCTGACCGAGGCGCTGGGCCTGTCGCTGCCCGGCAACGGCAGCCTGGTGGCCACCCACGCCGACCGCAAGGAGCTGTTCCTCAAGACCGGCCGCCTGATCGTGGAATTGGCCAAGCGCCACTACGAGGGCGAGGACTATTCCATCCTGCCGCGCGGCATCGCCACCAAGGAAGCGTTTGAAAACGCGATGAGCCTGGACGTGGCGATGGGCGGCTCCACCAATACCGTGCTGCACCTGCTGGCCGCCGCCAGCGAGGCGGGCGTCGACTTCAAGATGGCCGACATCGACCGCATCAGCCGCGGCGTGCCCTGCCTGTCCAAGGTGGCGCCGGCGACGCAGAAATATCATATGGAAGACGTGCACCGCGCCGGCGGCGTGGTGGCGATCCTGGCGGAGCTGGACCGCGCCGGCCTGATCCACCGAGACGTGCCCACCGTGCACAGCAGAACGCTGGGTGAAGGACTGGAGGCCTGGGATGTGATGCGTCAGGCGGAGGACAGCGAAGCGCGCCGCTTCTACCGCGCCGCGCCGGGCGGCGTGGCCACCACCATCGCCTTCAGTCAGAGCATGCGCTACCCGACGCTGGACGACGACCGCGCCGACGGCTGCATCCGCGACAAGGCGCACGCCTATTCGCAGGACGGCGGCCTGGCGGTGCTGTACGGCAATATCGCCGAGCGCGGCTGCATCGTGAAAACGGCGGGCGTAGATGATTCCATCCTGAAGTTCACCGGCCGCGCCCGCATCTTCGAAAGCCAGGACGCGGCGGTGGAAGGCATTCTGGCCGACCAGATCGTCGCCGGCGACATCGTCATCATCCGCTACGAGGGGCCGAAGGGCGGACCGGGCATGCAGGAGATGCTGTACCCGACCTCCTATCTGAAGTCCAAGGGCTTGGGCAAGGCCTGCGCCTTGCTGACTGACGGGCGCTTCTCCGGCGGCACTTCCGGCCTGTCCATCGGCCACGCTTCGCCGGAAGCGGCGGAAGGCGGCGCCATCGGCCTGGCGGAAGAGGGCGACACGGTGGAGATCGACATCCCCAAGCGCCGCATCCATCTGGCGGTGCCGGACGAGGAGCTGGCGCGCCGCCGCGCGGCGATGGAGGCCAAAGGCCGCGACGCCTGGAAGCCGCTGGGCCGCGATCGCGTCGTCAGCCCCGCGCTGCGAGCCTATGCGGCGATGACCACCAGCGCAGACACCGGGGCGGTGCGCGATGTATCGCAAGTCGAGCGTAAATAATCCAGGCTAGGGCGCTATCACCCCGCAGGGGCGTCGCGCCGGACATGGCCGGATGGAAAAAGGGGAGGCTGAGCGCCTCCCCTTCATGTTTCCAGGCGGGCCTGAAAATTTCGCCGCGGTCCCGTTTGGGACGGTGGAATTTTCGGGCCTGGCTGTTTTCAGACGGTGGACAAGGTCACCACCGCCGCTGCGACGATGCCGATGCCTGCCCAGCCTATGGGCTTCAGTTTCTGCTGGTACAGCAGGCGGCCGCCGATGGCGGTGCCGAGAATGCCGATGGAGCCCCACAAGGCGTAGGCGATGGCCAGGTCCATGCCCTTAACCGCTTGGCCCAGCAAGGCGAAGGCCAGCCACACCAGCAGGATGGCGCCGATTCCCCAGGCGCGGCGGCGGAAACCGTCGGATTTTTCCAGCATCAAATTAGCGCCCACTTCAATCAAGGCTGAGGCCAGCACGAACAAGAGGTAAACGGTTTTCATGCCGCGGCCTCCTCGTCATGCGTCTCGCCCAGCGTCACGCAGATCAGACCCAACAGGGCGAGTCCGAGGCCAAGCAACTCCTGCGGCACCAGCTTTTCTCCGAACAGCCAGACGCTGACAACGGTCAGGCCCACCAGGCCCAGACCTTCCCATACCGCGTAGGCGACGCCGATGGAGATGGCGCGCAGGGCCAGCGACAACAAGTAGTAGGACAAGGCCAGCGCGCCCCCCATCCAGAGGTAGCCCAGATAGCCGCCGCTGCGGGCGGCGACTGCCATGAAGGAGGTGCCGACGATTTCACAGAGGATGGCTGCCAGCAGCACCAGCCAGGAGATGAGCAGAGGAGTGAATAATTTTTTATGCATAGTGTTGAATAAAATAAACAAGACCCAGGTCTGACCGGGTCTTGTCGCGGCGAGTTCCCTGCTTGTCGCGCGCATGATCTCGCCATATCGGCGAAATTGCCGCGATATCTTTGCGTCAAACCTAAAAATACGGCTTGCGACAATCTGGACGGCGGGCTTTACGCCTCCTCGGCCAGCGTGGTTTCGCCATCCTTGAGCGCCAGTGGAAATATCTTCAGCGGCCGATGGCGGCGGATCATCTCGGCCAAGGCCGGCGAGTGGCTGGTTAGCCAGATCTGGCTGTAGCGGCTGGCTTCGGCGATCAAGCGAGCCAGGGCGGGCAACAGGGCGGGGTGCAGGCTGTTTTCCGGCTCGTTCAGCGCCAGAAAGCTTGGCGGGCGAGGGCTGAGCAGGGCGACGGCCAGACAGAGAAAGCGCAGCGTGCCGTCGGACAGTTCGGCGGCCTCCAGCGGCCGCAGCAAGCCCTCGCGCTGCATCAGCATTTGAAACCGGCCCTGCGCGGCATCGACCTGGAAATGGCTGTCGGGAAAGGCTTCGGCCAGCACATGGCGCAGCAGCTCGCGGTCGCCGATCTCGACAATGGTCTGGAAGGCGGCGGCCAGGTTGGCGCCGTCGTGGGCCAATACCGGCGAGCGGATGCCGACTTGCGGCGCGCGCAAGGGCGAGCCTGGCCAGACCGCGAACTCATGATAAAAGCGCCAATTGCGCAGCGTTTCGCGAAGTTGCGACAACTCGGGGTAGCGATGCGGCTCGGCAAGTTGACCGAAGATGGACTCTTCGGCGCGCAAGCTGGCCGGATAGGCGTTGCGTTCGCCGTCCACGCCGGACAGGAAGGCGGCTTGATTGCGCCGTTCCAGCAATAAGGTGGAGGGGCGGCGGCCATGGCCCGCCAGCCACAGGCTTTCCTCCTTCACCAACGGGTCGAGGCTGAACAGGCTGGCGCTGGGTTCGGGATAGCCTAATTGCAGCTCGTAGTCGAAGTCGTCCAGCCGGGTGGAGAGGATCATTCTCTTCGGCGCGCGGGCCTTGTCGCCGCGCCTGGGGCCGCCGGCCCACATCGCTTTTTGAATGCCGCCTTCTTGCGCCAGCGCCGCCGACAGCCGGCCTTCCGCTGCGGCATGCACTAAATGGATGGCTTTGTAGAGATTGGATTTGCCGCAACCATTGGGGCCGATGACGACGTTGAGCGCATCCAGCTCCAGCGTGAGTTTGCGTATGGAACGGAAACCGTTCAGGGAGAGTTGCTGGATGGTCATGCCGGGTCCGTTGGCGTGTAAAAGGCTGAGACGCGGCGCTTGCGGATGGGTTCCCTTTGCGCATAAAGGGCGGAGAAGTGATTATGTCTTGATGATTGTCATATTGGCGCAGCCGCTTGGTGATATCATTCCGTCATGCTCTGCGGGGCCGGGAGGGAACTACTTCCTGCCTGCATTTGTCTACCGTTGACCCGCCTCAAATCCACAGCGATGCGCTGTGTTCATTTATTTTCATTCCGAAAAATTCCCGCAAGCAATAATTCGTTTATGTTCGGAAGTGAAATGTTAAAATATTCTATAAGCATATAATTTGTGTTGATAAATGCATTTTGGCTTGCGGCTTGAGCGATAACTCTATGTGTCGAAAGAGGAGGGTATTGAGTTGAATGGAGCTTATATCCAAGAGAACTGTTAAAAATCATCAGCGCATCGCAATGATTTTTAAAGGTTTGATTTATTCTATGCCGCGATAGGCAAAAAAAATGCGCGGTGCCTTTCGGCCCGCGCCAAGTCTACAAAGGAGAAATAGAGGAGAAACTATCAAGAAGCAATTGCTGCATCTCAACGAGAACGGATTATCCGGATTGCGGTAGCGAGTGTCAACATGTGCGTTTTCGAAAATGTCGAGAAATGTAATTTTTTGTCGCAACTATGCACATTGCTGGCGGGGAGGGCTGATTTTGCTGGGTCGCGGGCCATGTGAATGCGCTTGAGCGGGCGAGCGCTAGCGTGGCAGCTGTGCCACAATACGTTCTTTTCGATTGCAGCAGGATGTCAGCCCATGGACGCCGTCCGCCATACCCTTCCCGATCCGCGCCAGTATCACCCTCAAGTATCCCTGACCAACCGCCTGATCCATCATGCCCAGTCCGTGCTGGACGCGCCGGATGCCGGCGAGCGCGAGATGTGGCGCCAGGCCTTGGCCGGCGCGATGGATGAAATGCTGCAGCGCGACGAGGTGTTGTCGATTTCGGTGGCTTTGGCGATGGTGCCGACGCAAGCCTGCTATCAAGTGGTGTGGGATGCCTTGCGCCACGCGGTGGAAGAAACCGGCGGCGCGCGCGCCATCGTATTCGCCATGCCGCTGGTGTTGGTGGCGGGCAGTCGCAGCCAGACCGAGCTGCCGGGGGCGGTGGCCGATGCGGCGGGCCTGAACGCGTTGCTGCGACAGCATGGCGTGTTCGCCGACGGCGCCGATGTGACCATATCCGGCATTCTGTCCCATCCGGACGATTTGATCGGCCTGGATACGCTCAAGCTATATAAGATGACTCGCCAGGGCGAGGCGGCGCGCGAGGGCTTGCCGAACCGCGCCGCGCCGGTGACGGTGAAGGAAGAGGGCGTTTTCCTGCGCTATATGATAGGCGTGGCCATTCAGCGCGAGGGCGAGGAGCCGCCGGTGAGGCTGGGCGGCTCCGTCGGCGTCTGGGGCATGCCGGTGATGAAGTTTCTGGGCGAGCAGCTGAAAGCCGATGGCGTGACGCTGTTCCCCATCGCCCGTCCGCCGCTGCCGGCGATGCAGGCGCTGGTGGCCGGCAACTTCGCCCGCTTCGAGGTGGCGCTGCAAGTGTTCGCCAGCAGCCAGATCCGCCATCTGCGAGAACTGAACCTGGAGCCGGTGGCCATTCTGTCCGCCCACAATAATGGCGAAGTGCACTTCACCTTGTCGGCCCAGGGGGATGATCGCAATTGGGAAGGCTTCGTCTGGCCGCTGGCCTCGCTGGACAACGTCCAGCTGATAGAAGAGAACTTCCGCGAGCTGATGCGCGAATGCCACGTGCGCGAGGTGCATGTGCTGCCGGAACTGCAGCCGGAAAGCCGCGACGGCATCCCGCTGTTTTTCACCGCCGACGATCTGTAAGGGTCTGCGCCGCGCCGTGCAAGCCCCGCTGCGTGCGGGGCTTTTCGTTTCACCCTCCCGCGCGGGCCCAGGGCGAGCCGGCCAGGCTTTGGGCCAGGTAGTCGATCAAGGCTTGCACCCGCGCCGGCCGGCCGCGGCCCGGCGGCGTCAGGATATAGAGCGCGATGGGATCGATCTGCCAATCCGGCATGGCGGTTTCCAGCCGGCCATCCAGCAGGTCTTGCCAGACCAGGAATTCAGGCTGCAGCGCCAGTCCCAGGCCTTCCCGCAGCGCCGGCGCCAGCGCGTCGGCGTTGTTGACGCGCAGCGGCGCGCTCATCTCCAGCGAAAACTCCTCGTCGACAGCATGGCGGAAGCGCCAGAAGCGGCCGCCTTGCGAATTGCTGTATTGCAAGGCGCGGTGCCGGGCCAATTCCGCAGGGTGCTCCGGCTTGCCGTGGCGGGCGAAATAGGAAGGCGCGCCCACCAACAGGATGCGCACCGCGCACAGCCGGCGCGCCAGCAGGCTGGAGTCGGCCGGCGAGGCGATGCGCAGCGCCAGGTCCATCCTGTCCGCCACCAGATCGATTTGCTCGTCGCTGAAATGCAGGTCCAGCTCCACTTCCGGGTGCCGCGCCATGAAGCCCGGCAGCAACGGCGCCAAATGGGACAGGCCGAAAGACATGGGCGCAGCCATGCGCACCCGGCCGCGCAGCGCGCTGGACTGCTCGGCGATGTCCGCCTCTACCGCCTCGCCTTCCGCCAAGATGCGCGCGGCGCGCTCCAAGGCCGCTTCGCCGGCTTCAGTCAAGGACAGCTGGCGCGAGGTGCGGCGCAGCAGCATGGTCTTCATTCTATCTTCCAGCCGCGACACGGCCTTGGATACCGTGGCCTGGGACAGGCCCAGCTCGTCGGCGGCGCGGGCGAAGGCGCCGCATTCGGCCACCTTGGCGAAAATGGCCCAGGCTTCCAGATCGGGCAGTCGTTTCATGATGGTTCCGGCGAAGGGTGGCGTCTTGGCGATACTATCATTCCCGCTAGCCGGTTTGGCCTTGATTATCTAAAAAATGGAAATCATGGAATTCAATATATTCTATTAACACGATGATGGCGGCGGCTTATAGTGGCGACATCCTTATCGACAACAGCAGGAGCGCGCTATGATCGAACGCCGTCCCTTCGCCAGCCTGGGCGCTGCCCAGCATGGCTGGCTGGATGCCAAGCACCACTTTTCCTTCGCCGATTACCGCGACGCCGAGCGCATGCGCTGGGGACTGCTACGGGTATGGAACGATGACACCATCGCCGCCGGCACCGGTTTCGATCCGCATCCGCACTCCGACATGGAAATCATCACCTATGTCCGCGAAGGCGCGATCAGCCATGCGGACAGCCTGGGCAACCGCGGCCGCACCGAGGCTGGCGACGTGCAGGTGATGAGCGCCGGCAGCGGCATCGTCCACTCCGAATACAATCTGGAGCCTGTCGCCACCCGCATCTTCCAGATCTGGATCTATCCGGACCGCCACGGCGGCGAGCCGTCCTGGGGCAATAAGCCGTTTCCCAAGGCGGATCGTTCCGGCGTCTTCATCGCGCTGGCCAGCGGCATGGCCGGCGATGGCGAAGCCCTGCCCATCCGCGCCGACGCCCGAGTGCTGGGCGCCACGCTGCGGGCCGGCGAGCGCGCGGACTATCGCTTCGGCGCTGGACGGCGCGGCTATCTGGTGCTGTCCAGCGGCGAGGCGCAGCTGAACGGCATCGGCCTGCAAGCCGGCGACGGCGCGGCCATCCGGGACGAGGAAACCATTCAGGTTTCGGCCAGCCAGGATGCTGAATTGATCCTGGTGGATACCCGGGAGTGAGCCTGCGCTGGGCGACCTTTCAGCCGGCTGCCGACCAAACCGCTAAGCGCCAGAATCTTATGGGAAACCGCGAGGACGTCCACTGCCGCGCTTGAGGGCTTTTCCGGCGCGCCGGCCCGCTCCTGCCGGGCGGCATGAGGCCGGGCTGGCGAGGGTTTCGCGGTGCGTTCGCCGGCTTGCTTCACGTTAAGGTTTTGCTTGAAGCATTTCGTGTAGAATGGCCCCATCGTTAACCCTTTGATGGATGAGTCAAAGATGTTCGCTGCTGACCAGACGATCGCCAAATTCGACCCCGAACTCGCCGCCGCCATTGCTGCGGAATGCCAACGCCAGGAAGATCACATCGAGCTGATCGCCTCGGAAAACTACACCAGCCCGGCCGTCATGGAAGCCCAAGGCTCCCAGCTGACCAACAAGTACGCCGAAGGCTACCCGGGCAAGCGCTTCTACGGCGGTTGCGAGCATGTCGACGTCGTCGAGCAGCTGGCCATTGATCGCGTCAAGCAGCTGTTCGGCGCCGAATACGCCAACGTGCAGCCGCACTCCGGCTCCCAGGCCAACCAGGCTGTGTACTTCTCCATCCTGAAGCCGGGCGACACCGTGATGGGCATGAACCTGGGCCACGGCGGCCACCTGACCCACGGCTCCCCGGCCAACCTGTCCGGCAAGATGTTCAACATCGTCGCCTACGGCCTGAACGACAAGGAAGAGATCGACTACGACGACATGGAGCGCGTAGCGATGGAAACCAAGCCCAAGCTGATCATCGGCGGCGCATCCGCTTATGCGCTGCGCTTCGATTTCGAGCGCATGGGTCAGATCGCCAAGAAGGTCGGCGCTTACTTCATGGTGGACATGGCCCACTACGCCGGCCTGGTGGCCGCGGGCCTGTACCCGAACCCGGTGCCGCACGCCGACTTTGTGACCTCCACCACCCACAAGACCCTGCGCGGCCCGCGCGGCGGCATCATCCTGGCCAAGGCGGAGTTCGAGAAGAGCATCAACAGCAATGTGTTCCCGACGCTGCAAGGCGGTCCGCTGGAGCATGTGATCGCCGCCAAGGCCGTGGCTTTCAAGGAAGCGCTGCAGCCGGAATTCAAGGCTTATCAAGAGCAAGTGATCAAGAACGCCGCCATCATGGCCAAGACCCTGGCCGAGCGCGGCTTGCGCATCGTGTCCGGCCGCACCGAGAGCCACGTGTTCTTGGTCGACCTGCGCGCCAAGGGCCTGACCGGCAAGCAAGCCGACGCGCTGCTGGGCCGCGCCCACATCACCGTCAACAAGAACGCGATCCCGAACGATCCGGAAACCCCGTTCGTCACCTCGGGCATCCGCATCGGCTCCCCGGCCATCACCACCCGCGGCTTCAAGGAAGCCGAGGCGATTGAAGTGGCCAATCTGGTCGCCGACGTGCTGGACAATCCGAACGACGACGCGCTGATCGCCCGTGTGGCCGAGAAAGCCACTGCGTTGTGCCACCGTTTCCCGGTGTACGCCAAGTAAGCTGTTCGGCCCAAGAAAAAGCCGCTCTCGAATGAGGGCGGCTTTTTTGTTTTGATTGTCCCGTCCTGGAATAAGTTGACACTTTTTCGCCGTAACGAAGGAGAGTCACATGGAATCAAGGATTAAACGTACCCAGCAAGACTACAGCCTGGCTTTTAAACTGTCGGTCGTAGAGCAGGTAGAAAAAGGCGAACTGACTTACAAAGAGGCGCAACGCCGCTATGGTATTCAAGGTCGTTCGACGGTGCTGGTATGGTTACGTAAGCACGGTTTGCAGGACTGGAGTGCCCAGCCCTCCCGTAGCGCCCAGGGGATCGCGATGGGGAATCAAGGCAACAAGCCGCTGACGCCAGAACAGCGGATCAAGGAACTGGAAACCCAACTCAAAGAGGCCAATGAGAAGGCGCAGCTATTCGAAGCGATGCTTGAGGTCTTGAAGAAAGACTACGGGGTGCGCGTAGTAAAAAAGCCTTCGGGCAGGTCCTTGCCCAAAGGCTCGTCCAGGGGTTGAGCGTGGGCCGGGCCTGTCGATATGTCCAGCTGAGCCGCCAGGCCTATTACAAGCGCCGCCAAAGCGAAAGCCATCGTGCCGAACGGAATGGCAAAGTGATCGCGTGGGTGAGGGACGTGCGCTTGCGCCAGCCCCGACTGGGAACGCGGAAGCTGCACCATGTGCTGCAATCGCGAATGGCGGAAGCGGGGATCAAGCTGGGACGGGACGGTTTGTTCGATCTGTTGCGTACAGCCCGCCTGCTGGTCGTGCCGCAGCGGGCGTACCATAAGACCACACACAGTCACCATCGCTTTTACCGCCATCCTAATCTGCTCAAGGCCGGGCCGCACCAAGTCGTCCCGACGGGGCCGGAGCAGGTCTGGGTGGCGGATATCACCTACTTGCCGACAGCGCAGCGGTTTGCTTACCTGAGTCTCGTGACTGACGCTTACTCAAGGAAAATTGTTGGGTATCACGTGCATGACAGCCTGCAGGCGGAGGAAGTCAGCGGAGCCCTCAAAATGGCCTTGCGGACGCGACGTTCACGGCAGCCGTTGATTCACCACTCCGATCGCGGCATTCAGTATTGTTCGGCCTACTATCAGCAGATCCACGAACGACACGGGCTGATGTGCTCAATGACGGATGGCTACGATTGCTACCAGAATGCCCTGGCAGAGCGGGTGAACGGCATTCTAAAAGGCGAACTGCTGCTGCATCGCCCAGCCGATTTGCAGCAGGCGAGGAAAATGGTGGAGCAGTCGGTGAGGATCTACAACCAGGAGCGCCCTCACCAGGGCTTGAAATACAAGACGCCCGATGAGGTACATCGGGCGTCTGTCGCGAGCATCTGACCAGCGCATGCGGCGCGCTGGCAGGTGTCAACCTATGTCAGGACTGGACAGATTGGGTTGCTTAGAAGGCGTAATTCAGCGTCAGGCGGGCAACCGGCCAGAAGTTGGCTTTGTTCATGTCGCCGCGCAGCTTCTCCTGTTCAACGTTCACGTTGTATTGCAGCTGTTGGCATTGAGCTTGGCTGAGCGCGCTGGTGCAGTTGGCGCTCAGGTTGGTGCTGGGTTTGCCGGTCAGAATGACGCCAAGGTCGCCGCTCAGGCTCAGCCCCTTTTCTTTGACGCTATTGCCAAAGCCCAGGCCCAGGTACAGGCCAGGCTTGTTCCATTTGGATTCGCCTTCCAGCTTGCCGATCTGATCCGCGGTGTAGGTATAGCCATTCAGCGTGTAGGTGGCATGGCCGCTGGCATTGGCGTTCAAGCCGATCTTGGTATTGTTGGCGACGAGGCCGCCGCTTAGGCGGAAGCCGTTGTCGAACGGGAAGTAGTCCGCCAACAGGCCTGCTTGGAACAGCTTGAATTTGGCGTCGTAGTGAGTGTCGGTGCCGTAGTTGCCGCTGGTGCTGTAATCGAAGCCGGACAGGACGCCGCGAAGGTTGACGCTGTCAGCCAGTTTGTAGGTGGCCATCAGGTCGAAGCCGGTGGTGCCGACGCCGGCGCCGATGGCGAAGCGGGCAGCGTCATCGGCGGCATGAGCGGACAGGGCGGCGCCGATCAAGGCGATGGCGGAGAGGATTTTCGTATATTTCATTTGGATTGTCCCGGGTAGTGCAAAAAAAGCGGACAATCATACGTCAAATCCATTGGCATTTAATATGTGAATATTTTTGATTGCAACAAAAGCGCTATCGCCTGCGGCAGGCGCTTCTGTCGGTTTGGGAAATGGCTATCCTCGAGCGAAGCTGGCTGCGCTAAAAGCCGTAGTTGACGCTGATGCGGCCAACCGGCCAGATCTTGTACTTGTTGACGTCGTTTTGGACGGTCGCTTGATCGGCGGCGACATCGCTTTGCAGCTGTTGGCATTGCGCTGCGCTGAGCGAGCTGCCGCAGGCGGCGCTGAGGGTAGTGGTGGGTTTGCCGGTGTAAATCAGTCCCAGGTCGCCGCCCACGCTCCAGCCTTTTTCGCTCAGGCTATTGCCATATCCCAGGCCGAGATACAGCCCCGGCTTGTCCCATTTTGCCTGGCCGGTCGCGGTGCCGACTTGTCCTGACGTGTAGGTATTGCCATTGAAGGTGTAGCTGCCGGTGCCGTCCGGATTGCCGTTCAAGTTCAGCTTGGTATTGACCAGCACCAAGCCGGCGCTGAACCGGAATTCGGAGTCGAAGGGGAAATAATCGGCCAGCAGACCTGCCTGGAACAGTTTGAACTTGCCCTGATATTGGACGCCGGAGCCGAAGTTGCCGTTATGGTTGTAATTGAAGTCGGATAGGGTGGCCCGCAGATTGACGTTGTCCAGAATGCTCCAGGAGCCGGTCAGGTCAAAGCCGGTGGTGCCCGCGCCGACGCCGAAGGAGTATTGAGCGGGATCCGCCGCGGCTGCGCCGGAGAGAAAAAGCAGGGTCAGCAAACTCATTCTAGTCATGACATGCCCCATTTGGATAATGAGATCGCGCTGCAGTATAGACAAGACTCGGCGCAGGCGATGCCAGCGACAGGCTTTGCTGATAACATCAACATGTTGCAATCTTTAGGATTCCTGTCATGAAATGCGCTTTTTGCGGCAACCCCGATACTCAGGTGATCGATTCCCGCGTCAGCGAGGATGGCAGCAGCATCCGCCGCCGCCGCCGCTGCCCGGCGTGCGACAAGCGCTTCACGACGTTTGAAACCGCCGATGTCCGGATGCCGCAAGTGGTCAAGACGGCGGGGCATCGCTCCGAATTCGATATCGACAAGGTGCGCACCAGCTTTCTGCGCGCCTTGCACAAGCGGCCGGTGCCGACCGCGCTGGTGGACGAGGCGATCGACCGCATCTGCCATAAGCTGCTGCAACTGGGCGAACGCGAAGTCAGCAGCCGGCAGATTGGCGAAATGGTGATGAACGAGCTGGCCAAGCTGGATAAAGTGGCTTATGTCCGCTTTGCATCGGTGTATCGCAGTTTTCAGGATATTTCCGAGTTTTCCGATGCGATCAAGGAAATTCAGAAATCATCGCATTGACAGTCTGCAGGCAAATAGATAACTTTTGATTTATTTGTCATAAATGGATTGAATATGAGCGATATCGTCAGCGCATGCCGCGTGGCGTTGCGCGCGCCGGATTTGATCGATGCGCCGGCGCTGTTTGCCTTGATCGATCAAGATAGGGATCATCTGCGGACGTGGCTGCCATGGGTGGATAAAACCCTGTCGATAGCGGATTCGCGCCAGTTTCTGGCAGGCGTGCTGGAGGGCAGGCGCGACGGCGCGCCTTGCCGTCATTGGCTGATCGAGGCGGACGGCGAACTGGCGGGCTGCATTGATCTGCATGCACTCAGCGGTCAGCATCGCCACGGCAGCCTGGGCTATTGGCTGGCTTCGCGTTGCAGTGGCCGAGGCGTGATGACGCAGGCGGTGAGTCAGGTGCTGGACATCGCTTTCGGCGAGATGGGTTTGCATCGGGTCGCCTTGGTGGCCGGCGCGGCGAATCATCGCAGCCGGGCGGTGGCGAGCAGGCTGGACTTCGCGCTGGAGGGCGTGATGCGCGAATACCTGCATCTGCATGATCGATACTTCGATGCCAGCTTGTACAGCATGCTGGCCAGCCAATGGGCCGCGCGCCGGTGAACGTCACGCTGCGGCCGCCGGAACCGGAGCGCGATGCAGAAGCTGTGCATGCCTTGATCGAGCGCTATCGCGCCACGCTGGCGCAGTGGATGAGCCAGGTAGTGAAACCGCGATCCGCTGCCGAGGCGGAAGCGTTTCTGCGTCAGCAAGCGAAGAGCAATGCGGATGGCGGCAGCGCGCACCGCATCATCGAGGTGGATGGCGAAATCGCCGGCATTTGTTCCCTGCATGGCATCAGCCAGACGCATATGAGCGCGCGGGTGGGGTATTGGCTGGCCGACCATCACGTGGGCAAGGGCGCGATGCGGCAAGCGCTGGCGCAATTGCTGGACCATGCGTTCGATGATCTGGGCCTGCATAGAGTTGAACTCGGCTGCGCGCCGGAAAATATCCGCAGTTGCCGGGTGGCGGAACGCTTGGGTTTTCGGCTGGAAGGCGAGTTGCGCGACGCGCAGCGGCTGAATGGCCGGTTTTGGAATATGCGTTGTTACGGCCTGTTGGCCAGCGAGTGGAAGGAAAGAGCATGACGGGCTTCAGCGCCGACGATCATCTGTATATGCAGCGGGCGCTGCGGCTGGCCGAGGCCGCCACCCGGCGGGCCTCGCCGAATCCGGGCGTGGGCTGCGTCTTGGTGCGGGATGGCCGCGTCATAGGCGAGGGCGCGACGCTGGCGGTGGGCTCCGATCATGCCGAGATTCAGGCGATCAAGGATTGTTTGGCCAGAGGCGGCAACCCGCGTGGCTCGACCGCTTATGTCACGCTGGAGCCGTGCAGCCATTACGGCCGCACGCCGCCTTGCGCCGGGCGGCTGATTGATGAGGGCGTCGCGCGCGTGGTCGCGGCGATGGTCGACCCCTACCATGAAGTCGCCGGGCGGGGCATCGCCATGCTGCGCGAGGCCGGCATTGACGCGCAGGCAGGCCTGATGGAGGCGGAGGCGCGGCGCGTGCATCGCGGCTTCCTGTCCCGCGTGACGCGCGGCCGCCCATGGGTGACGCTGAAAGCGGCGGCTACGCTGGACGGCAAAACCGCTTTGCTCAACGGCAGCAGCAAATGGATAACCGGCCCCGAGGCGCGGATGGATGTGCAGCGCCTGCGCGCCGCCAGCTGCGCCATCCTGACAGGCAGCGGCACGGTGCTGGCCGACGACCCGCAGCTGACGGTGCGCGAGATCGCCGTCATCGAGCAGCCGTGGCGCGTGGTTTTGGACGGCGCGCTGAAAACCTCGCCCGCCAGCCGCATCTATCAAGGCGGCCGGGGCCTGCTGGCGCATGGGGCGGCCGATCCCGTCAAGCTGGCGCCGTATCTGGCCGCCGGCGTAGATTGCCTGGCGCTGCCCGCCATCGACGGCAAGGCGGATCTGGCCGAATTGATGCGGCAACTGGCCCAGCGCGGCGTCAACCATTTGATGGTGGAAGCGGGCGCGGGCCTTAATGGCGCCATGCTGCAAGCCGGACTGGTGGATGAGATTGTGCTGTATCTCGCGCCCAGCTTGGCCGGAGATGCCGCCCGCGGCTTGTTCGCCTGGCCGGCGCTGAGCGATCTGGCGGACAAGATCCGGCTGGACATCGTCGACGCGGCCAAGGTGGGCGCCGATCTGCGGCTGACGCTGCGACCCGAAGCGCGAGGCTGAGCGCCGACGCCGCATGGCTTATAGTGAAGCGTGAGGCGCGGGCAGGCGCAGGCATCTGCGGAGAGGGGAGGCATGGCGGATCTGGCGTCGGCTTTGAACGCGTATCTGAGCCTGGTGGCGCGGCTGGGCGCGTCCGCTGCGGTTTTGGATGAGCGGCGCGCTCTGCTGCAGGACCTGCTGGCCAGGCAGGGCGCGGCGAAGCGCACCCAGGACGCCTACCCGCCGATGGTTGAGGCCTTGCTGGCGGTGTTGTCGCCGCCGCAAAAAGTGCTGGCCATGACCTGCGCGCGCGAGTTCTTCTACTTCTGGCTGGACGATATGAAGCGGGTGGTGGAGATCACCTCCCGCTCCGGCTTTTCCACCCACAATCCCGTCTTTCCCATCGAGTCCAACTTCGATTTATTGATCGCCCGCATCGAGGGCGAGGCATTCGAGTCTTATCCGCCGTCGCTGGAACTGTTCCTGGGCAAACTGTTCGAGGATGGCATGGCCAATGCCGACATCCGGCCGAGGGAACTGATTCTGCAAGCCTTGCTCTATCTGTTGGAGCCGCACCCTTTCCGCTCCACCAGTTACCGGATGGCGGTGGATGCCTTGTTGCTGCACCTGTCCGACTCCGGCGAGCGCGAGCTGCTGCTGGAGACGGTGCGCGCTTACTTTCCCTATTGGCAGTCCTTTCCCTTCGCGCATCAGCGCCAGGCCGCCGGCGACGAGCCGGGCTAGCCGTCGGCCTGCGCGGCGGTTGTCGCCGGGTCGATGCTATGGGAATATTTTGGTATTGCTAGAGGAGAACGCCATGGCGGATTCAAAGGCCTATCAGAGCCTGACTCAGACTTTCCAACGATTGCATCGCTTCAATCATTTGGCCTCGATTGCCCATTGGGACAGCGAGACCATGATGCCGGCCAAGGGCCATGCAGCCCGCGCCGACGCGCTGGCGGAAATCAGCGTCTACACCCATCAATTGATCACCTCGCCTGAACTGAAACGCTGGCTGGACGAGGCCGAGCAGGACGATCTGAACGAGGCTCAGCGCGCCAATCTGCGCGAGATGCGGCGCGAATGGAGCAAGGAAAACCTGCTGCCCGCCGAACTGGTGCAGGCCAAGTCGCTGGCGGCCGCGCATTGCGAGCATGCCTGGCGCAGCCAGCGTCCGGCTAATGACTGGCAGGGATTTCTGCCGAATTTGAAAGAAGTGGTGCGGCTGGCGCGCGAAGAGGCATCGCACTTGGCCGCGGCGCAGGGCGGCAGCCGCTACGACGCCTTGTTGGGTCAATACGAGCCGGGCATGGGCAGCGGCGACATCGCGCGCTTGTTTGATGACGTCAAAAGCTGGCTGCCGGACCTGATCTCCAGGGCGATGGACAAGCAATCGCGCGAGACCGTGCTGCAGCCGCAAGGGCCTTTCCCGATCGAAACGCAGCGGCTGCTGGGGCTGGATGCGATGAGGCTGCTGGGTTTCGACTTCGATGGCGGCCGGCTGGACATCAGCGCCCACCCGTTTTGCGGCGGCGTGCCGGAGGATGTCCGCATCACCACCCGTTATAACGAGCAAGAGTTCGTCTCCAGCCTGATGGGCGTGGTCCATGAAACCGGCCACGCGCGCTATGAGCAAGGCCTGCCGCGCGATCTGCTGTCGCAGCCAGTGGGCCGGGCGCGCTCCATGGGCATACATGAGAGCCAGAGCCTGTCGTTTGAAATGCAATTAGGCGGCAGCCGGGCTTTCGCCGGCTTGCTGTCGCCTCTGGTGCGGCGCCATTTCGGCGAGCTGCCGGCTTTCGAAGCCGACAATCTGGTCAAACTGTTCACCCGCGTCAAACCGGATTTCATCCGCGTGGATGCGGATGAGCTGACTTATCCGGCGCATGTCATCCTGCGTTTCGAGATCGAGCGCGCCTTGATAGACGGCGAGATCGAGGCGGAGGACATCCCATCCTTATGGGATGAGAAGATGATGGCTTATCTGGGCGTGGACACGCGCGGCAATTACCGCAATGGCTGCATGCAGGATTCGCACTGGGCGATTTCGCTGCTGGGGTACTTCCCCTGCTATTCGCTGGGCGCCATGTACGCGGCGCAGTATTTCGCCGCGATGCGCCGGCAGAATCCGCAACTGGATGCGCAGATCGCCGCGGGAGCCCTGTCGCCGGTATTCTCTTGGCTGGGCGACAAGATCTGGAGCCAGGGCAGCCGCTGGCAAACGGATGAGCTGGTCACGCGGGCGACCGGCGAGACGCTCAATCCGGCTTACTATCGAGCCCATCTGGAAGCGCGCTATCTGGGCTAAGCGGTTTCAGACGCCGGCCATCTGTTGATGCAGGTGGTCGCGCCAGTCCTCAAACTCAACCAGATCCAGGCCCAGATAGGCCAGCACGGCGGCGCTGCGCGAAGGCCAGCCCGGATCTTCTCGTCCCGGCGTGGCGGTGCGCCAGATGTGCAGCGCCGCGCGGGTGATGGCCACCATCATTCTGCCGTCGTGGTCCAGCGGGGCGCCCGGTCCGCTATGGAAAACATCGGGATCGTATTGCACCTGGATGGCGCGGGCGAAATTCTCCGGCATATTCCATACCTTGGCCACCAGATAACCGACGATGGCATGATCGGTGCCGTGCAGCTGCTGCTCCACCTTGCAGGCGCGGATATCGTCGGCGATTTCCATCAATTGCAGGGTGCGGGGATAGTTGGGCTCGCGCATCAGCAAAATGGCGATGCCGCAGGCGTGAAACAACGCGAAGCTCTGGCACTCGTCCGGCGCCTGGGTCAGCCGCTCGCTGAGCTGGCCGGTGATGGCCGCCACCTGCATCGCCCGTTCCCAGAACAGCTCCAGCGCCGCGGGCGATTCCTGGGTCAACCGGCTGCGCAGCACCAGTCCGCTAGCCAGGTGGATGACGTTGTTGACGCCCAGCAGGTTGATGGCCTGGCTGATCGACTGGATCTTGCGCCCTTGCCCCAGCGCGGGAGAGTTGGCCGCCTTCAGCATGGCGATGCTGAGCGCCGGATCGCTGGTGACGATGTCGCTCAGCTCCTGCAGCGGCGATTCGCTGTCATTGCGCAGCGCTTGCAGCCGGTCCAGAATTTCCGGTCGAGGCGGGATGACCAGATTCTGCAGCAGCTGGTCGCGTTGGATTTCGCTCAGTTCGGTGGACATGGCGGTAGCGCTTTTGTGGCAGATACTTAAGCAGTGTAGCAGCCGATCCGCGAACTTTTCTGATGCAGCGCAAGCGAGACGAGTGTTCAGCCGGCGCTGAAAAACCGTTCCACCGCAGCCGCCAGCGCCTCAGGCTTTTCCCATTGGATCATGTGTCCGGCGCCGGCTATCGTGACCTCGCTCAACTGTTGGAAACAGGCCCGGCGCTCGTCCAGCGTGTTCAGCACGGCGCTGACCGCCGGGTGGTCGAAGGGGTGTTCGCCCAGCACCCATAGCACCGGCGCGGTGATGCGTTTCCAGCACGCCATCGCCTCTTCCAGCCGGTATAACACCGGGTTGACCATTTTATGTTTCGGGTCGGCGCGGTGGATGACGCCGCCTTCCGGCGCGGCTTGGGTCAGCTCTGCCGCCAGCCAGCGCGCCCTTTCCTGCGTGAGCAGGGGATTGCGCGCCATCAGCTTGTCCGCCATCTCTTCCAGACCGGTCATGATGTCGAAACGGCTGCCCCCCGCGGTTTCCTTGAGCCAGCGGCCATAGCGCCCCGGCGCTTCGGCGGGGCGGGTGGCGTTGAGGCCAAAGCCTTCTTCCAGAATCAGTTTTTCGATGCGCTCGGGCCGCACGCCGGCGTAAATGCCGGCGATCATCGCGCCCATGCTGTGGCCCAGCAGCTTGACCGGCTGATTCGGCGATAAATGCTCCAGCAGCGCGTCCAGATCGGCCAGATAGTCCGGGAAGAAATAGCTGCCCTCGTTCCACTGGCTGTCGCCGAATCCTCGCCAATCCGGCGCCACCACGCGCCAGTCCTGCTCAAACGCGTCCACCAGAAATTGAAAGGTCGCGGAGCTATCCATCCAGCCATGCAGCATCACGATCAAAGGCGCATCCGCCTTGCCCCAGGTGCGGAGTCGATAGCGTCGTTGGTTGAGCGTGGCGAACTGCTTGGCGCTGGTTTGCATATCGTTGGGCTGTTCAGTGGCGAATGGATAGCAGTTTAAACCGGTGGACGCGCAAGTCAATTCAAGCCAAGAGCATTTTTCGGGTGCGCGAGCGTTTCCGAAACATATGGCGGATAGCCGCTATTTTAAACTAAATGATTTAATTTATTTTGCAATGATGTATCAAGGCAACAGTTCAAATTAGATATTGTAAATATTAACAATTAGGAAAAAGTGTTTTTAATCAATTATTTGACTTGCCGCTCGTCATGGGTGCATCGAGTTTTGTATGTTGAATGTTTGGTAGTATTTACATTAATCTTGCGTCTAGATCGCGCCAGACGATGCGTTGGATGGGCGGCGCTTAAAGGCAGGGACGCGGCTGCGTGACCTGCCAGGATGTTGCGAAGCGGAGTGGCGTCTTGCCATTGCGGCCGCGCGTCGCGGATTCTTGCGCCCTTTTTTTAAACTAACTACCAAGTTAGCGTTAATTAAATTTTATCAATCTAGGTTTGGCGGCCTGTATCGCTTATCCTCGCGCTTGCCGCGATGAGGACGGATATGGCGGATCGAAGGACTGAAACAGGTAGCGGCGCACCGGCGATTTGGATCTGCCGAGGCGCAAAGAAGACCTTGTCGTTGAGCTCAATCGGGCACTTAACCGGGCAGCCATATTGCCCATCATTGAAATGGAGACTTTTGAATGAAGCAGATCGTTATCGCCGCGCTGATCGGCCTGGGTGTTTCCTCCGCCGCCATGGCTTCCGATGGCCTGATCACCATCACTGGAAAAATCGCCGCGCAAACTTGCACCATCACCGGCACCACCGGCACCAATGTATCGGTGCCGCTGCCGACGGTAGGCGCTTCCGCGCTGACCACCTCCGGCGCAACCGCAGGCGCGACCCCGTTCAATATCCGTCTGACCAGCTGCCCGTCGGGTCTGAACAATGCTCAAACTCGCTTTGAAGTCGGTTCGACCATCGACTCCCAAACCGGCAATCTGCTGAACGCCGTGGGCACCGGCAACGCCACCAACGTAGAAGTGCAAGTGCTGAACAGCAGCTTCGCGCCGATCAACCTGTCCAGCAATGTCGGTTCGCAATCGGTTTCTATCAATAACGGCACCGCCACCCTGAATTACTACGCCCAGTACTACGCGACGGGCGCCGCGACCGCGGGTCTGGTGAACAGCTCTGTTCAATACTCCATGACTTACCAATAAGCGCGAGCATGCGCCGGGCGGCATCCGTCGTCCGGCGGCTATTTTGACTGGATAGTGGCTGATAAAAATGAAACAAGCAGCATGGCAAGGGGTGGTCGGACTGGTGTTGGCGGCGGCATTGTTGAGCAGCGCCGCGCTGGCCGGCGTGGTGGTATCCGGCACGCGGGTGATTTATCGAGCCGACGATCGAGAGGTGACGATCAAGGTCAATAATCCGGGCAAAGAGCCGTCCCTGGTGCAGGTTTGGGCGGATCGCGGCAATGAAAAGTCGGTGCCGAATACCGCGGACGCGCCTTTTTTGATCATGCCGCCGATTTTCCGCGTCGATCCCAGCAAAGGGCAGACCATACGCCTGACTTATACCGGCGCGGATTTGCCGGAAGACAGGGAATCGGTGTTCTGGCTGAATGTGCTGGATATACCGCCTTTGCCCAAGAAAACCAGTGAACAACAAAACTTCATGCAGGTGGCGTTTCGCTCCCGCATCAAGTTGTTTTATCGGCCGCATGGCTTGGCCGGCAATCCTGACGATGCCGCGAGCCAGCTGACTTGGTCCTTGCAGGCGCAAACCGGAGGCAAAGGCTATGCGCTGCGCGCGGCGAACCTCTCGGCGTATTACATCTCCTTGAATCGCGCGGTGTTGGCATCGGGCGGCCGTGAGTATGAAACGGACGGCGGCATGGTGCCGCCAGGCGGCAGCCACGATTTTGCGCTGAAAAACCTCAAGTCCCGGCCAGAGGGCGAGCTTGGCGTTTCCTACGAGAGCATCAATGACTACGGCGCGCCGGTCAGCCATACCGACGCCAAGCTGGCGCCCTGACACTTCGCGCCGCTTCCTTGCCCCTGCAGACTGAATCCGCCATGAAGCTCGCCATGAGACGACAACCTGATTTGCGCTGGGTCTTAAACCCGCTCAGCCTGCTGATTTGCGGTTTATTTGGCGCTCCGGCCGCATGGGCCGATTCTGCCGCGGCGCCGGCCGCCTCTACGCCTGCGCCCGCGAACGCCGCGCCGAGCGGAAAGGCGGCGGCCCAGCCTCCTGAGGATGTCCAGTTCAACCCGGTGTTTCTGAACCAAACCTCCAACGGCCAGCAGATCGATCTGTCGCGTTTCAACCAGATGGGCGGCACCTTGCCGGGCAACTATCGGGCGGATGTTTACGCCAACGGCGTCTGGGTGGGGCGGCGCGATGTATTGATGAAGTCGTTTGGCGACAAGGCGGCGCAAGCGTGTTTGAATCGGAGCTTGTTGGATGATTTAGGGTTGGAGGCCTCGCGACTGCCGAGTCCGCAACAACTGCCCGGTCGCGACGAGCTGGCTCGCTGCGTCGAAATCGGCTCGATCGTGCCCGGCGCGTTCTCTTCATTCAATAGCGCGGATTTAAGACTGGACGTCAGCATTCCGCAAAGGTATCAGCGAGCGCGGGCGCGCGGGTACGTCGCGCCTGAATATTGGGATGCGGGCGCGCCGGTTGCCGGCTTTCTCAACTACAACGCCAATGTCTATCGCGCGGGCAATAGCGGGCAGGGCAATTCGACGCAGTATTACTTGTCCGCCAATTCCGGCGTGAATATCGGATTATGGCGCCTGCGCTATGACGGCACCTTGACGCAGCAGGACAGCAATGGCCTGAGCCAGCGCAATTATCAGAATACGGCCGCTTACGCGCAGCATGATTTGACCGCTTGGCACTCGGTTTTGACGGTGGGCGATTATTTCACCCCTTCCGACTTGTTCAGCAGCGTGTCTTTCCGCGGCGTGCAAATCCTATCGGACGACCGCATGCTGCCGGAGTCCTTGCAAGGCTATGCGCCGGTGGTGCGAGGCGTGGCGGAAACCAATGCCAAAGTATCGGTGCGGCAAAACGGCAATCTGATCTATGAAAATACCGTCGCGCCCGGCGAGTTCAGCATCGACGATTTGTATAACACCGGTTTTTCCGGCGATCTGGAAGTGACGGTGACCGAGTCCGATGGCCGGGTGCGAAAATTCATCGTGCCTTACGCCGCCGTGCCGCAGCTTCTGCGCGAAGGCCGCGAGCGCTTCGCTTTTACGGCGGGGCAGTGGCGCAGCAATTCGCTGAGCCAGCGGCCCGGTTTCGCGCAGGCGACGTATCAGCGCGGCATCAGCAACAGCCTGACCGCGTATGGCGGCGCGATTCTGGCCGAGCATTATCAATCCGCTTTGCTCGGCGCCGGCATCAATACGGCTTATGGCGCCTTGGCTCTGGACGTCACGCAGTCCTGGGCGGGCGCTTTGCCCGAAAGCCTGGGCCTGCAAACGATGCAGGGGCAGAGTTATCGTTTGTCGTTCAGCAAGCTGATGGAGAAAACCCGCACCAATTTCACGGTCGCGGCCTATCGTTTCTCCACCGCCAATTATCTGGAGTTTCAGGACTATGCCAATTTGCTGAATGGAAGCAGCAGCCTGGCGCGGGCGAAAAACCAGTTCCAGCTGAATGTGGACCAGCCTTTGGGCGGCAGCTGGGGCCATGTTTTTCTGACCGGAACGACGCAGGACTATTGGAATCAAACCGGCCGGAATACCACCTATCAGCTGGGCTATGGCAATAGTTTCAAGCGAGTCAGCCTGAATGTGTCCGCCGGCCGCTCGCGCGATTCCAATGGCCGCAACATCAATCAATTCCTGCTCAGTTTGACCATGCCGCTGGGGAGCGGGGCCGGCGCGCCGCTGTTGAGCGCCAGCGCGGGCTCCAGCAGCGATCAAAGCCGCAACGAGCAAGTCAGCGTCAGCGGCGTCGCCGGCGACTTGCGCAATCTGAGCTACAACGTCTACGCCAACAACAGCTATGCCAATACGAGCGGCAACAGCAATAGCGGCGGCGCCAGCGTGCAGTATGCGAGCTCCGTGGCCTCGTTCTCGGCTGGCGGCAGCGTCAATGGCTCCAATACGCAAACGAACGCCGGCGTGAGCGGCGCCTTGGTGTTCCACCCCGGCGGCGTGACCGCCGCGCAGGCCTTGGGGGAATCGATAGCGGTGATCGAAGCGCCGGGAGCGGAGGGCGCGGCGGTGGCCAATACCAACGGCGTGCGCATCAACCATGACGGTTATGCGGTGGTGTCCTCGCTGATGCCGTATCGGCAGAACGAAATCACGCTCGATCCCAAGAATATGAACCAGGATGTCGAACTGCTGGAAACCAGCGCTCTCGATGCCCCGCGCGCCGGCGCCATCGTGACTTTGAAATTCAACACCCAGCAGGGCAAGCCCGTCATTGTCGCCTTGAAGCGTCCCGGCGGCGGCAGCTTGCCGGTCGGCGCGGAAATCAACGATGGCAAGGGCGAGTATGTGGCCTTGATCGGCCAGGGCGGCCGCGCCTTTATCCGCGGCATGGAAGGGCAGAGCCTGACCGCAAGCTGGGGTTCCGGGCGCGATCAGCAGTGCCGTTTCCAATATCAATTGCCGCATCAGAACGCCAGTGCCGGCTATCTGCAGACAGAAGCCCTGTGCCAGCCTTTACAACCAGAAGCGACGGCACGCTAGCGCCGTTGGTGAGCGATGAAAATGAATAAACTGATTCTACGCATGGCGCGCCTGTGGCTGTGTTTGCTATTGAGCGCGGCGCCTTCCTTGAGCCATGCGCTGGGGTGCTGGAACGGCAAGGATACGACGGGCGCGGTCAGCGCGACTTTGACGCTGCCCAGCAATTTGTATGTGGCGGCGAATGTGCCGGTTGGAACCGTCATCTGGCAGTCGCCGTTGCAGACTCTCAGCCTGTATTGCACGCAAAGCATAGGCGAGGATGTGTACTTTTGGGTGAATCCGCAAAACCAGACGCTGGCGGCGGGCGTGCAGATCGGGATTCTTTTCAATGGCGTGACCTATACCCGCAACAGCGGCGCGATCGACACCGGCATTTATGTTCCCTGGTATGGCGCGGTGAAAACCAGCCTGCAGTATTCGATCGTCTTGATCAAGACGGCGAATGCGCCTTCCAGCGGCTCGGTCAATGTATCGCAGTATTCGGTTTTCCAGCTGGATGGGGTTGGCGGGATCAATATCACGCCCAATATCAATTTCAATCAGCTGATATCCGGCACTGTTTTCTTTACCCCTGGCGGCACGTGCAATCTCAGCGCCGGCGGACAGTACACGGTGAACCTGCCCATAGTCGGCGGTCCGCAGTTCGCCGCGGTCGGCAGCGCCCTGGCCAGGAGCTACTTTACCATCAGCGCCCAAAACTGCTCGACTGGCGTGAAAACGGCGACCTTCCGTTTTTCCGGCACCTCGGACAGCGATAATCCGGTGTTGTTCGCCAATACCGGAGGCAGCGCCAAGGGCGTGGCCATCAATCTGGGCAGCGTCGCCGACGGCGCGAATATCGGCGCGAACGCCACCAACAATACCCGGGTGGTCAATGTGCAATCGCAAGCGGCGCAGCTGGGATTGTTTGCCGAATATGTGAGGACAAACACGGTGATGCCGGGCGGATTGCAGACGGCGATCACGATAGACATGCTTTACCAGTAACGCGCCGCGCGGTTGCGGCCCGAGCCAGTTGGCTCAGGAACTGCGGCGGCGCGGATCAATAAAAAAAGCCTCCGGTCGGCAGACCGGGGGCTTTTGCTATTCGATGGGGCTATCAGTTGTAGACCACGGTCACGATCTGGCCGCTGCTTTCGGCGCTGCCGCTGGCCATGCTGATCGTGGAAACGCTCAGCGATTGCGTGTTGCTCATGCCGGAGCAGACTTGCGAGGATGCTTCCTTGCGGGCCGCTTGGTAGAGGCGCGGGTTTTGCGCGTATTTCAGCAAATCGCTGCTGGACTCGGCGCACGGTTCTTTGACGATGGCGCCGGTGAAGGAGATCGTACCGCTGTCGGAGGCCAGAACCAAGCCGGACTGCAGAGCAGCCAAGGCTGCCAGAGTGAGGATGACTTTTTTCATTTTGACCTCCCTGCCGGCTCGCGGGTTCGTGCGGATCGGCGGAATTGTTTAAACTATTGGTTTAAGGTTTTGGCCTTTTGTTTAAGGCCATCTGTTAAGTTGAGTATATGTATATGGATTGTAAACATCAACCACTTTTATAATTGAATTATTGATAATGAAAAATTTAAAATAACGGTAAGCCTTCCGCCATGCGAGGTGTCTATAGGCTTGAGGGGCAGAGGCCAGGTGGCGCTCAAATCTTGCGCGGCGGGCGAACCGTCAAGGCAAGCGGCCGGCTTGGCGGCGAGTTGGATGGCGCGGCGGGAATGCGCAGGCGCGTTTACTTTCAGCTTATCGCATATTTTGAGAATCGCTTGCCGCTTGGAGAAGGGCCAGGTTTGCAGCGGGTGGCGGGGAAGGCGCGCAGCCCCGGGAGGCGGGGCTGCGCAGTGGCTTAGTGCTGATGGATGTCGTTGCGGAAGGTTTCCTTCAGGAATAGCAGGCTCACCACTAGGCTGACGGCATACACCACAATGGGATACCACAGGCCGTACAGGATATCGCCGGTGTACACCACCAGCGAGAAGGCCACTGTCGGCATCAGGCCGCCTATCCAGCCATTGCCCAAGTGGTAGGGCAGCGACATCGAGGTATAGCGGATGCGGGTGGGGAACAGCTCCACCATCAGCGCGGCCAGCGGACCATAGGCCAGCGCCGAAATCACCGACAACAGCACCAGCACCAGGATCACCATGAGGTGGTTGATCTTGGCCGGATCGGCCTTTTCCGGATAACCTGCGGCCTTGAGGCTGTCTTGCAGCGCCTTCTTGTCGAATCCCTGCTGGACAGTCGAACCGATGTGGATTTCGGTGACGCCGGCTGCCGCGGCCTGCTGTTGATAAGGCACGCCGTTTTTCGCCAGCAATGCCTTGGCCTGGTCGCAAGGCGTGTTCAGCTTGGCTTTGCCTATGGGGTCGAACTGGAAGTGGCAGCTCGCCGGGTCCGCCACCACCGTCACCGGCGAGCGGGCCTGAGCGGCGGCCACATCGGGGTTGGCGTAGTCGGTCAGCCAGCGGAAGGCCGGGAAGGTCAGGACCAAGCCCAGAGTCAAGCCCGCCAGCATGACCGGCTTGCGGCCGATGCGGTCGGACAGGTGGCCGAAGTACAGAAACAGCGGCGTGGTGAGGATCAGCGACGCGATCAGCATCAGATTGGCGGTTTGCGGGTCCACCTTGAGGATTTGCGTCAGGAAAAACATCGAGTAGAACTGGGCGCAGTAAAAGGTGACGGCCTGGCCGCCATTGAAGCCGAACAGCGAGATCAGCACGATCTTCAGATTGCCCCAGTTGCCGAAGGCTTCGCTGATCGGCGCCTTGGAGTGTTTGCCCTCGGCCTTCATCTTCAGAAAGGCCGGCGACTCCTGCATGGACAGCCGGATCCAGGTGGAGATGGCCAGCAGGAAGATGGACACCAGGAAGGGCAGGCGCCAGCCCCATTCATTGAAGGCTTCGCCCGTCAGCTTGCGGCAAGCCAGAATCACCAGCAATGACAATAACAGGCCGGCGCCGGCGGTGGTTTGAATCCAGCTGGTGTAGCCGCCGCGCTTGTTGTCGGGCGCGTGTTCCGCCACATAAATGGCCGCGCCGCCGTATTCGCCGCCTATCGCCAGGCCTTGCAGCATGCGCAGCGACACCAGCATGATGGGCGCGGCGATGCCCAGCGTGGCGTAGCCGGGCAGCAGGCCCACCAGAAAGGTGGACAGGCCCATGATGACGATGGTGGCGAGGAAGGTGTATTTACGGCCTATCATGTCGCCCAGCCGGCCGAATACCAGCGCGCCGAAAGGCCGCACCAGGAAGCCGGCGGCGAAGGTGAGCAGCGCCAGGATGAAGCCGGTGGTTTCATTGACGCCGGTGAAGAATTGCTTGCCTATGATGGCGGCCAGCGCGCCATACAGGAAAAAGTCGTACCACTCGAACACCGTGCCGAGCGATGAGGCCAGAATCACCTTGCGCTCGGCCCGGCTGATGCCGACCGCCGAAGCGGTCGATGCAATGCTGTTGCTCATGTCCAGCTCTCCTTTGCGTGTGGTGCCGGCGTCCGTATCGGGGCCGGCTGCTTGTTGTCCTGCATGATCAATTGAGCCGCCCTGGAGGCGATCATCAACGTGGGGCTGTTGGTATTGCCCGAGGTGATGGCGGGCATGATGGAAGCGTCCGCCACTCTTAAGCCGGCGATGCCATGCACGCGCAGCCTGGCGTCCACCACCGCCAGCTCATCCGCGCCCATCTTGCAAGTGCCCGCCGGATGGAAAATGGTGGTGCCGATGCGGCCGGCGGCCTCGATCAGTTCCTCGTCGCTCTGGCATTGCAGGCCAGGGCGGTATTCTTCCGGCAGGTAGCGCGCCAGCGCGGGCGAGGCGGCGATGCGTCTGGCTTGGCGGATGGCCGCCGCCGCGATGCCTTGATCCTGCGGATGGCTGAGGTAATTGGGCTGGATCGCCGGCGGCGCGGCGGGATCGCGGCCGCTTATCGCCACATGGCCGCGGCTATGCGGCCGCAAATGGCAGACCGAGGCGGTGAAGGCGGGGAAGCGGTGCAGCGGTTCGCCGAACTTCTCCAGCGACAGCGGCTGCACGTGGTATTCCAGATCCGGCCTGTCCACGTCCGGTGCGCTGCGGGAGAAAGCGCCAAGCTGGCTGGGCGACATCGACAGCGGGCCGCTGCGTTTCCATAGGTATTCCCAGGCCATCGCCAGCTTGCCGGTCCAGTGGGCCGCGCGCTGGTTCAGGGTGAGGGCGTGGCGGACCTTGAAAACCAGCCGCAGTTGCAGGTGATCCTGCAGATTGGCGCCGACGCCGGGCAGGATATGGATAGGCGAGATGCCATGCTGCGCCAGCAAGGGCGCGGGGCCGATTCCGCTGCGCTGCAACAAAAGCGGCGAACCGACGGCGCCGGCGGCGAGGACGATTTCGCCGCGGCAGCGCGCGATATGGCGCTGCCCTTGTTGCATAAATGCGATAGCGGCGGCGCGGCCGCGCTCGACGATCAGCGTTTCCGCCTCGGCGCCGGTCAGCACTGTCAGATTGGCGCGATAGCGGACCGGGTGCAAGAAGGCCTGGGCGCAGTTCCAGCGCAGGCCGTTTTTCTGATTGACCTCGAAATAGCCGCAGCCGGCATTGTCGCCCTGATTGAAATCAGCGGTGGGCGCAATGCCCTGTTCCGCCGCGGCGGCGCGAAAGGCGTCCAGGATTTCCCAGGACAGCCGCTGCTTTTCCACTCGCCATTCGCCGCCATGGCCGTGCAGATGCCGCGTTGGGTCGAAGTGGTCTTCCATGGCGATGAAGTGCGGCAGCACATCGCCCCAGCCCCAGCCGGCATTGCCCAGCGCGGCCCAATGGTCGTAGTCCGCCGCCTGGCCGCGCATATAGATCATGCCGTTGATCGATGAGCAGCCGCCCAGCACCTTGCCGCGCGAATAAGTCAGCGAACGGCCGCCCAGCCCGCTATCCGGCAGGGTGCGGTAACACCAGTCGGTGCGCGGATTGCCGATGCAGAACAAATAGCCTACAGGGATGTGTATCCATGGATAGTTGTCCTTGCCGCCGGCCTCCAGCAGCAGCACGCGTTTGGCCGGGTCGGCGGACAGGCGGTTGGCCAGCAGGCAGCCGGCGCTGCCTGCGCCGACGATGATGTAGTCGAATTCTTCGCTGAGCATGGCGCGAATCATGTCGTTGTCGTGACGCCATCTAATCTCAAGCGCCGCCGGGTGGAAATAGCCAGCGGGAAACAACGTATGTTAATTTTTAAACAGCATAATGCCCATTCCGGCGCCTTTGCGTGTGCGGGCGCACAATCTTGTTGCGGGAATATCCATGTTCGATTGGAACGATGTCCGCTTTTTCCTGGCCTTGCAGCGCAGCGGCAAACTGCTTAGCGCCGCGCGGCAGCTGGGCACTACCCATGCCACGGTGGCGCGCCATATCGCCGCGCTGGAGCGGGTGCTGGGCCAGCCGCTGTTCGTGCAGCAGGCCGATGGCTATACCCTGACCGCCGCCGGGCGGCAATTGCTGCCCTTGGCCGAGTCTTTGGAGAACACCGCGTCACAGATGCTGGACGGCGCCAAGAAGGGCACGGCCGAGGTCAGCGGCGTGGTGCGGCTGGGCGCGCCCGAGGGGCTGGGCGCGCTGTTTCTGGCGCGCCACATGCCGGCCTTGATGGCGCGCTATCCGGGGCTGGAGATCGACCTGGTGGCGGTGCCGCGCTTTGTCAGCCTGACCAGCCGCGAAGTGGACATCGCCGTGTCGCTGGAGCGGCCGCAGGCCAATCTGGTGATCACCCGCAAGCTCACCGACTACTGCCTGGGCTTGTACGCCACGCCGGCCTATCTGGCGGCGCAGCCGCCGATACGCGAGCGCGAAGACCTGAACGGCCACGCCATTCTGGCTTATGTCGACGACCTGCTGTTCTCGCGCGAGCTGATGTTCCACCATGGCCTGTGCCGCCATCCCAGCATGCCCTTGCGCAGCACCAGCGTGGTGGCGCAGAAGGAGGCGGCGCTGGCCGACGGCGGCATCGCGGTGCTGCCTTATTACATGACTTACGACGATCCGCGGCTGGCGCAGATCCTGCCGGAGGTGCGCATCGTCCGTTCCTACTGGATCAGCGCCCGCAGCAATATCCGCCGCACCTTGCGTTATCGGGTGGTGTGGGACTACGTGGTGGAGCTGTGCCAGGACATGCAGTGGCTGTTGCTGCATGAAGAGCAAAATCGATCAATCGAAACCGCCTAGGCTGTGCCCATGAGACACGCTTATCGGCAATTCGGCCCCGGCGCCTTGTACACCATCCGCCTGCTGCGCGCCCTGGACTATCTGTGGCGCCATCTGGATCAGCCCTTGCTGCTGGACCGGCTGGCGGAGGAGGCTTGTTTTTCGCGCTTTCACTTCCATCGGCTGTATCGCAATCTGATGGGCGAAACGGTGATGGACAGTCGGCAGCGTTTGCTGTTGCATCGAGCTGCGGGAGAACTGAGCCAGGATGTGCTGCCTTTGTCGCGGGTGGCGCTGCGGGCGGGGTTTTCCAGCACGGCCGCCTTTATCCGGGCTTTTTCCGCCAAATACGGCGAAACGCCGGGCCGCTATCGCCAGCGTCGTCTCATATTCCTCAATCACAATCGGGAGAGTGCGATGGGCCAAGTTGCAATCGTGAAGCGCGCGGCGGTGAAAGTATTGATGCGTCATCATCAGGGGCCGTATATGGAGATAGGCAAGGCATTCGACGCCTTGCGCGCCGCGCTGGGGCCGGAGCAGTCGGCTTTGTCGCCGAGCGCTTTCGGCCTCTATCTGGACGATCCTGGCCAGACGG